>JANWYX010000325.1 GCA_025055055.1 Caldilinea sp.
TCGCCAACATTGCGCACGGCAACTCCTCGATCGTCGCCGACCAAATTGCGCTCAAGCTGGTCGGGCCGGAGGGCTACGTGCTCACAGAGGCAGGCTTCGGCGCCGACATCGGTATGGAGAAATTCTTCAACATCAAGTGTCGCTACAGCGGCCTGATCCCCAACTGCGTGGTGTTGGTGGCGACGGTGCGTGCACTCAAAATGCACGGCGGCGGTCCCAAAGTCGTGGCGGGCAAGGCGCTCGATCCTGCTTACACACAAGAAAACCTCGAATTGCTGGAAACCGGCTGCAGCAACCTGACGGCGCACGTGCGCAATGCGCGGCGCTTCGGCCTGCCGGTGGTCGTGGCGATCAACCGCTTTCACACCGACACCGACGCCGAGATCGATCTGGTGCGACGCAAAGCTATCGAGGCGGGCGCGCTGGACGCCATCCCTTCCGACCACTGGGCGGAGGGAGGTGCAGGCGCTGTGACTTTGGGGAAGGCCGTGATCGAAGCTTGCAAACAACCCTCTCAATTCCGATTTCTCTATCCGCTGGAAATGTCGATCAAGGAAAAGATCGAGACCATTGTGCGTGAGATTTACGGCGGCGCCGGCGTGGAATATTCTCCGAAAGCCGAAGAGCAAATTGCAGCGTATACGCGCGCGGGGTTCGACAAGTTGCCGATCTGCATGGCGAAGACGCACCTCAGCATCAGTCATGACCCGGAGCTCAAAGGCGCCCCCACCGGCTTTGTGGTTCCGGTGCGCGAAGTGCGCGCCAGCGTCGGCGCAGGTTTTCTCTATCCACTGCTGGGAACGATGAGCACCATGCCGGGGCTGCCGGCTCGACCGGCCTTCTTTGACATCGATCTTGACCCGGAAACAGGAAGGGTGATAGGCCTTTCGTAATCGAGCTGATGGCATTGTGCTCTTAAACTATCTTGTGCTCTTGAACTATGCTGTGTCGCCCGGCGCAGGAAAATACAGGTTTCTTTTACAAAAAGAGGTTTCTATGTCTCACCGGCTAATATCCAGTGGCAGCCCCTACGAGCCTCGCATCGGCTTTTCACGCGCTGTGCGGGCGGGCTCCCATGTTTTTGTCTCCGGCACGGCGCCCATTGCGCCCGACGGCTCGACGGCTGCACGTGGCGATCCGGCGGGCCAGGCCCGGCGCTGTTTTGAGATTATTCAGGCTGCCCTAGAGCAAGCGGGCGCTTCGCTGACCCATGTGGTGCGCACCCGTATTTTTCTCACGCACATCGAGGACTGGGAACTGGTGGGACGCGTTCACGGCGAGTTCTTCGGCGACGTGCGACCGGCTTCCACCGTAGTGGAGGTGAGCCGCTTCATTGATCCTGATTGGCTTGTCGAGGTAGAGGCAGATGCATTGATCGACGGCGATGACGCCGCGCCCGAACGGCGCCCATCGCAATGAAAGTGGGAAAAAAACGTCTCGGAATACATGATGTCAGATTCATTGGAATTCTCGCAACCGTCCTTCCCGGCCGACGGAGATCGTTGGCGCGTTCAGGCGGGCGACCTGGCGATGATTTTCACGTCCGACTATAAACGCTTCGTCGCCCGCATCCATCCTGAAGGCGTTACGCATACGCATCTTGGCGCTTTTCGCCACATAGACTTGATCGGGGCAAAGTGGGGTTCGACGGTAAAAAGCCAGATCGGCCATGACGCCCTGGTGCTGCAACCTTCGCTCACCGACATCATGAAGTCGCTCAAGCGGGGCACCCAGATCATCTATCCTAAGGACGCTGCCTACATCGTGCATCGCCTCAGCCTGCGCGCAGGCAGTCGAGTAGTCGAGGCCGGCACCGGCAGCGGTGGGCTGACGACCGCGCTGGCGTGGGCAGTGGCGCCCTCGGGGATGGTGTTCACCCACGAGGCGCGTGAGGACATCTATCAGGTGGCGCGCGAGAATTTGGCCAGAGTTGGACTGCTGCCCTACGTCAAGATGGCCCTGTGCGATATCGAAAAGGGGTTTCGCGCAGATGACGCCGATGCCGTCTTTCTCGACGTGCGCGAACCCTGGCGCTATCTGGCGCACGTGCGTCACGCTTTGCGCCCCGGCGGTTTCTTCGCCAGCCTGTTGCCGACCGCCAATCAGGTGATCGAACTGTTGCGCGGTTTTGATGAACATCACTTCGCCGACGTGAGCGTTGAGGAGCTGATCCTGCGTTCCTACAAACCAACGCCGGAGCGCTTCCGCCCCGACGACAATTTGATCGGACACACCGGCTATCTGGTGTTCGCCCGTTGCATCGATCTCGACGAAGATATGGCGCGCTGGCGGCAGCCGGAGCGACAGCGCTATGAGGCTAGGCTACAGACGCAGGCGGAACTCGAAGCCGAGGCGAAGCGTCGCGCGGCGGAGGTGGCCGCCGGCGGCAAGAAATATCCGAAACTTCCCTTGCCGGGATAGAGAACAACATCTCACGTCGTAGCGCCGTTCAAAGCGCACCGCCAAGCGATGGGCCTCTTCCGGTGCAAAGGCCTCGTAAAGGGCGCCCGGCCCGTGGGCGTTCAGATTCTCCACCACCGACACGATGACGTCAGCGTCAGGATAGTCTGTATCTGCCAGTGGCACAGCTGTTCCGCAAAAAGGTGTTTTCTCAAACCGCCAGTCATGCTTGAGGCGAATATAGCGGCAGGCAGCCCACCTTCAGGCAGATCGAGGTGGCAGGCGCCTGGATCGATTAGCAGCAGGCAAGTCGCTGGATGAAGTGGTCAACGGATGTGGAG
>JANWYX010000336.1 GCA_025055055.1 Caldilinea sp.
GTGGACAGCCTGCCTCCTTTCTTGGCGCAAGCAAGCGCAGCCCGAGAGGCCGAACCTTCAGGCGTCCTTGCGCCGGAGAACACTCGGCCGGCCATGGCTGCGGCTCCGGCGGCGACGTCTGCACCGCCAGCCATGGAAACCCCCGAAGCGAGAGAGGCGCCGCCCGCCCCGACGGGTGCGCAGATCGTCTCCATTCGTGGTCGAAGCGACGGCGTTGCTATCGAGATCGGCGTAGGCACATGGACTCAGGTGATGGCGGCGCTGGCAGAGCGGCTGGAGAGCGCTGCCGGGTTCTTCCGCAAGAGCAGCGTGGCACTCGATCTGGGCGCGCGACCTGTCACGGAAGGAGAACTGCAGGAGCTTGCGCAGATGCTCGCTGCGCAAGAAATGACGGTGGGCGTCGTGCGCACCCGCTCTGAACGCACGTTTCAGGCGGCGCTGGCGGTTGGCCTAGCCGTCATGTTGGAAGCGCCTGAAGGCGCTCAGAGCGCAACCGCCATGTCGGCGACCTTCAACAGCCAGGAACGAGGGACGGACGCAGAGGGCTACTTCGTCTACAGAGGATATCTGCGCTCCGGTCATCGCCTTCATCGTCGAGAACACGTCCTGGTGATCGGCGACATCAACCCGGGCGCAGAGGTGATCAGCGACGGCGACGTGCTGGTTTGGGGCAGGCTGCGCGGCGTTGTCCATGCAGGCGCCGCCGGGAATCGGCGTGCATTCGTGGCCGCGCTCGACCTGGAGCCGACGCAGCTGCGCATCGCCGATGTGATCAAAATTGCGCCGGATCCCAAGCCGGGGCAGCCCGGTCGATTTTTCTGGCGACGCTCTCAACATAAACGGCCGGAGATCGCCCGCGTGGTGCAGGACGAAATTGTCACAGAGGAATGGGATATTGCTCGACCTGGAGGACTGATCTCGTTGCGGCGAGGGGACGGGTAATTCACGCATGACGGGCATGGTCATCACGATTACCTCCGGCAAAGGAGGCGTCGGCAAGACGACGACGACGGCGAATCTCAGCGCAGCCCTGACGCAGCTCGGGCAGCGCGTGATCGCCGTGGATGCCGATATGGGGTTGCGCAATCTTGATTTGGTCATGGGGCTGGAAAATCGCATTGTCTTCGATTTGGTAGATGTCGCCGAAGGGCGCTGCACCTTGCAGCAGGCGTTGGTGCGCGACCCGCGCGCTGAATTTCTCTATCTATTGCCGGCCGCTCAAACGCGTGACAAGCGGGACCTTGCCATCGAGCAGATGTGCGCCATTTGTCGTCAATTGGTCACGATGGCCGACTATGTGCTGATCGACTCGCCTGCCGGCATCGAACATGGATTTCATACGGCGGTGGCACCGGCCGATCGCGTGCTGATCGTCACCACCTCCGACGTCAGCGCCTTGCGCGACGCCGACAAGGTGATCTATCTGCTCGAACGGGACTGGCGGCGACAACCGGGCCTGGTGATCAACCGTTACAACCCCAAGTTGGTCAACAGCGGTGAAATGCGCGGCATCGACGACGTGCTCGACATCCTTGCCATCGACCTGCTCGGCGTCGTGCCGGAGGACGAACGGTTGATGCTCTCCACAGATCGGGGAACGCCTGCCGCCTTCGACCGTCGCATGTATGTGCGCCGCGCCTATGAGAATATTGCAAGGCGCATCATGGGCGCCAATGTGCCCTTGACGGATTACTATCGTCCGGGCTTTTGGGGGTGGCTGGCTAGAGTGTTTGGAAGATAAATGTTTGCACGAATCAATTGGCGCCATTTTGATTGGCCATTGCTTTTGGTCGTTTTGCTCCTATCGAGCATCGGCGTAGGCCTCATCTACAGCGCCACGCGCAATTCGCCGGATCTCGTCGACTACTGGCAACGCCAGGTCAATTTTATTCTCATTGGGCTGATGGTGCTCTTTTTCGTGGCAATGGTGGACTATCGCCAGTTGTCGCTGCTGGCGATCCCGGCGTTTCTCATCTTCGTTGTATCGTTGGCGGTCGTGTATTTCTTTGGAGAGGCACAGGGTGGATCTCGAAGCTGGATCAATATCGGCGGCACCCTGGTGCAACCGACCGAGGCGGGGAAGTTTCTGCTCATCATTTTTCTCTCCTGGTATCTGAGCTGGTTCCGCGACAGCTTGCATCGGCTTCCCTATCTGATCATGGCGCTGTTGTTTCTGTTGGCGCCGCTGACGTTGGTTTATGCCCAGCCCGACTTCGGGATGACAATCACCTACGCATTTATGGGAGGGGTGTTGATTTTAGCGGCCGGCGTGCGCTACCGTCATCTAGCGTTTCTTGGCGGCGGTGCGTTGCTGGCCCTCCCTCTGTTCGCCGCCACCCTCCAGGGGTACATGCTGGCGCGTCTTTGCATTTTTTTGCCAACCGATGAAGAAGGTCACATCATCCTCCCCATCCTCAATCTGTTGCGCGCAGCTTTTGACACATTGCCCACGGAATGTATTCAGCCCGAGGCCAACACCGCCGCCTCCTACAACGTCGATCAGGCGTTGATCGCCATCGGTAACGGTGGGCTGACCGGTCTCGGTTGGACGCAGGGAACGCAAAATCAGCTCCTTTTTCTGCGCGTGCGACACACCGACTTTATCTTCAGCGTCATGGCCGAGGAACTCGGCATGATCGGAGCGTCGTTGATCTTGCTGTTGTTGCTTTTTGTCGTTTGGCGCGTCCTGCGCATTGCAGAGCGGGCGCCCGATCAATTCGGGAAACTGTTGGCGACAGGAGTGGCGGCGTTGATATTTTTTCAGATTGTCGTCAACGTGGGCATGAATCTCAAAATTATGCCCGTGACCGGGTTGACGCTGCCATTTATTAGTTATGGGGGCAGCTCTTTGATATCGATGATGTTTGCAATTGGGCTGGCGGAAAGCGTGGCCATGCGTCACCGCAAGATCGAATTCTTTTAGCGTACGAATTCTTTGAGCGTACGGAACAGTGCTTCACTACTTCGTAGCGAAGTACGCCGTCGCAATTTCGATCAGGCCGCGCTGCTTTTTGTCGTTGAGATGAACGCTGCGTTCGAGGTTCGAGCGGCGTCTTCCGGGTAAACTTCATACGGCAAGCAGAGTTGGCGTTTTCACGGGCGGAAATCCGTCCATGAAAACGCATTCTTTTTGCTCAAAAACGGCTACCCAACGGTGAAAATGCAGCCCATTCAAAACAAAACGCAAAAGGAGAAAAGTGATGTTTGCTCAAATTTGTCGGGTAGTTTTTATTGTTGCACTGGCGATCGCGCCTCTGTCGGTGTTCGCCGCCGATAGTCCGACCGAATCCCCAATACAACAAGAGGTGGCGGAGTCAGAAGACGAACCTGCCTGTACCTACCCCACCGCAGAGACGGTGGGGCAAGCACTCCAATCTCAACAGATCGGTTCTGCGTGTGATGCGCAGACCCTCTCAGAAACGCACATTGTGACCGAAGTTTTCACCATTACACAGACAGTCTTTCTCACAGAGGTGGTGACGGTCGAGCAGATCGTTCCCGTCACGCAAACCGTGTGCGAGACCGAAATCGAGACGGTCGAGCAGATAGTTACAGTCACGAAATCCGTGTT
>JANWYX010000378.1 GCA_025055055.1 Caldilinea sp.
CTCTTTCCAAGGCAGGCAAGAAGGTTTTCGGCAGCTTCAGCACCGACTACGGCTACCGTCGCACCTACGCCTATCGCAACGCGCTCTAGACGGCGACCGCGGCTGCTGGGGATTCGGCGGATGTGCGCAGAGTTCGGATTCTGCCTCCATCGAGCTTGCAGCAACCGCGGCCGTTTGCTCATCGGACAGAGTCGATGTCAGTACATGCCGTCGACCTGGCGGTTGGTTTACGCCGACACCAGGATTGCGTCGCAGATCACGGCGCAGCGAAAGCCGTCCTCGAAGTCTGCGCCGATCGGCGCCACCGGCTTGTCGTTGACGATGCAGTCGAGCAGGTGGGTGATCTCATGCACAAAGGTGTGCTCCCAACCGATGATGTGCCCCTGCGGCCACCAGTTCTCCCACCACGGATGATACGGCTCGGAAACAAGCACCTGATGGAAGCCGCGCGTCTCTTTCGGCTCTTCGTCTACCCAGTAGACTTCCATCTCATTGAGCCGCTCCAGGTTAAAGCGCAAGCTGCCCTTTTCGCCGTTGATCTCGATCACGTTGCTGTTCTTGCGTCCGGCGGCAAAGCGTGTCGCCTCCACCGTGCCCAACGCGCCATTTTCAAACGAGACGACGGCGGCGAAGGCGTCGTCCACATCGACCGTCCCCATCGTGCCGTCCGGCCAAGGGCGCTCCTTGATGAAGGTGCGTGTCATGGCGCTGACGCTTTCAATTTCGCCGACCAGATAGCGGCCCAGGTCGATGATGTGCGCACCCAGGTCGCCGAGCGCACCGCTGCCGGCCACCTGCTTGTTTAGCCGCCAGATCATCGGCATGTTGTAGTGCGGCATAATCCATTCCTGCAGATAGACGGCGCGAAAGTGGTAGATACGCCCGAGCGCGCCGCTTTCGATCAGCAGCCGCATCTGACGCACCGCAGGCACGAAGCGATAGTTGAAGGCTACCATGTGCTTGACGCCCGCCTTCTGCACTGCCTCAAGCATGGTTTTGGCCTCTTCCGCCGTGCGTGCCAGTGGCTTCTCGCAGAGAATGTGCTTGCCCGCCTGGGCAGCGGCGATGCACGGCTCGGCGTGCGCGTCGTTCGGCCCGCCGTTGTCAAAGAGTTGCACCTCTCGATCGTCAAGCAGCGCCCGCCAGTCGGTGTAATAGCGTTCATAACCGAAACGCACCGCCGCCGCTCGCGTCGCCTCCTCGTTGCGGCCACAAATGGCCACCAGCTTCGGGATTGCGGGCGGCGGATACATCATATAGGGAATTTTTTTGAACGCATTGCTGTGCGCTTTGCCCATGAAGGCGTAGCCCAACATGCCGACACCGATTTCAGGCGCCTGAGTTTCGGCGGCGGCCGCCGCCATTGAAGTGAAGCCTGCTCCTTCGGCCATAGCAAATCTCCTTGAAAGTTTGTGGCAGTTTGATGATGAATTTGCCGATGTAGGGAAATTGTAGAAGGATTTGTTGCGATGTGCAAAGCAGAGGTAGAGACGGTTTGCGCCGAGGATTGTCAAAGGCGCAAAGTTTGCATGGAGCGGCTTCCCGACTGCGCTTGCTCTGTACGCCGCCCAAGTTCCTGAGCCAACCGGGGAGGCGCAGATGCAGGCTCCCTCTGTCCGGCGCCAAGGGCACCACCGTCGGCCATTGTCTTCGGCGCTGCGGGGCAACCTGTCGGCAGCGCCAGGCTGGACGCCCAATCCCCTATGCAAGCAATTGCTCCAGCATCTCCGCAGCAGCTGGCGGCCCCCCCAGACGGGCGAACTCCTCGCGCAGGACGGCGGCGCGCGCTCGATAGGATGAGAGGTCGGGAAGCAGCGCAGCCAGCGCAGCGGTCAGCCGTTCGACGGTGGCCTCTGCGGGCGGCAAATGGAGGCCGACACCGGTGCGCGCCACGCCGCGCGCCTGATGAAGCTGGTCGCCGGCGTGAGGAACGACGATCTGCGGGACCGCTGCCCGCACGAGGGCGTGGGTCGTGCCTGCACCGCCATGATGGATGGCCGCCGCAGCATATGGGAGCAGGGCGCGAAAGTCGGTGAACTCGCGCACGACCGCCTCGGCGGGCAGTCGCTCCAGCCAGCAGTCGTCCCCTGCAGGGTCAATCGAGCGCCCTAACAGCAGGATCGGTCGACAGCCGAGATTCACCGCAGCGCGCGCTGCCGCTAGAAAAAACGCCGGATCGCGGTTGAAGCTCGTCCCCAGGGTGATGACGACCCACGGCGCATCCTCCGGCGAAGGCAGTGTCGCATCCGCTGGGAGGGCCTCGAGTGGTAGGCCGCCTGCGTGGCGCGTCTGCGGCGCCAGCGCAAGACCAGCATACCAGCGCTCCGACCAGAAGGTGAGGTGAAGATGCGGAGAACGCAGCGCAGGCGGACCCTGTCGGGTGAAGTTGACGCCCTCGCAGCCGCCGAGGCGAAGCAAGCGCGCCAACCGGCTGCGCGCTTCGATCATGAGATCATCTTCTGCATCGGCGACGCTCTCTATCGCAGGCCATCCGGCCACGATGAGAGGGCGTCGGAGGCGTTCGGCGACCAGGCCCGATGCAACGATGAACATTTCGCTGACGAGCGCGTCCGGCTGCACCTCGGCGGCGACCGTCTCGAGCGCAGCCATGCCCGCCTCCACGCGCGCCGGCTCCAGCCACTGGTCGAGCGCGCGCAGCCCACGCAGGCGTCGCCATGCCGTATCGGGCATCTGCGCAGGGCGGGCCATAGGAGAAGGAGGCGGCCAACGCCAGCCGGTTTCCGCCAGCGACGTAAAGCGGACGCCTTCCTGCTGCACTTGAGCAGCCACCGCCTCGCCCGAGGCCCAGATCACCTCGTGGCCGCGCCGCTGCAGCGCGACCGCCGTCGCCAGAAACCCTCCCCAGTCCAGGTGGCCCGGCAGCGGCGCCGAAACGAACAGAAAACGCATCGGGTTTCCGCCGATCTCTTAACGGCGACGACATGCCCGCCGCCCCTGCTCACTCCTATCTTTTCATTTCTCAATTGCTGCACCCCGGCGTCAGTCGGTACAACCCGCCGTTGCCCATGCCGATCCAAATGGCGCCGTCGGGGGCGGTGGCGACGGCCAGGATCGGCCAGCCATGCAAGATGCGCTCGGCGACGATGTTGCCATCGGCGGCGCGTCCCAACCGATACAGTCCCGGATAGCGGCCGTAGACGCCGAAGTAGACGGTGTCGTACGCCCAGGTGATGCCCGTCGGTGCAGCGGAGTTGACCAGATCGACCACCGGCGGCGTGTACCAGTCCGCGCCTTCGCCGCTCAACGTCAGCGGGAAGCCGTAGTACGGCGTCGCCCCCTCGCCGGGGCCAATCGCAGCGGGATCGAGCAAGTTCACTTCGTCGCCGGCGCTGATTTCGTCGGGTACGTTGGTGGCGCCGTTATCGGTGAACCAGATGCGGCCGGCCGGGTC
>JANWYX010000426.1 GCA_025055055.1 Caldilinea sp.
CAACGCCCAGGAGGTGATGGAGCTCAAAGCGCGCGGCTATCGCCCGTACGACTGGTACGCGAGCAATCCGGCGTTGAAGCGCGCCGTTGATGCGATCGCCTCCGGCGTCTTCTCGCGCGGGGACGCCTCGCTCTTCCGCCCGTTGGTCGAGTCGCTGCTGAGCCGGGATGAGTATCTGGTCTTCGCCGACTACCAGGCGTACATCGATTGCCAGGAGCGCGTGTCGCAGGCTTATCTTGACCAAGAATCCTGGACGCGCATGTCGATCCTTAACACGGCGCGCACGGGATACTTCTCGTCCGATCGCACAATCCGAGAGTACGCGCAAGACATCTGGAAGTTAAAGCCGGTAAAGGTGGAGTAGGGCGCATTGTGTGCACCGGGTCGGGTTATAAAAATTAACGTGGCAACCTCGCAGATGCTGCGTCGCACGCCTGCCGTTTGTGTAGGTCATTGCTCCGGCGTCACATGTTGAGCCATCCGGTGTATTCGGCTGGAAGCCAAATCTATGCAGGTTGCCGGCTGTTAAAGTTTATGACCTGACCGGACTCCGGCCTATTTTATGGGCAGAGTCCGGCGGCAGAAGAAATGTTTTGGCACCGGCGTTTGCCGCTTCACTTTTTCACCCGGTGCTCCAGTCCTGGCATGATCATCTTCTCGTCTGCATCCCAGTCGGGCCAGGGTTCGGCGCGATGCATGCCATGGCGCTCGAAAAGCCGATTAAGGATAAGCACAATGCTGGAAAGAAAGACGGCGCTTCCGCCGACCCAGAGCAGCCCGCCGCCTAGCGATTGGTCGTCGGCGATAGAAAGTGTGAAAAGGCGATCCGGACGACTCGAGGCTGCTGCATAGTGGGGATAGACCGGCTCTGTGGAAAACGCCAGCGGCACGGCGACCGACATGTTCACCAGCTCTAGCACGACGATGGCGAGCGCAGCTAGCCAAGGAGAAAGCTCCCAGTGCAGGCGTGGGCCTGTGCCGATCAGATGCCACCAGGTCAGCATGGCGCCAACGCCCAGCGCCAGCAACGAGGCGGTGTGCAGGAGGCCGTCGCTCAACAGCCAGCTCGCAATGCGCGCGTCGTACCAGAGGGCGAAGAGCGCAATGAACACGAAAAAGATAATCCACGGTCGTGTGAAGTTGTGCACGGCGCGACGCAGCAGGCTACGGCTGCGCATCCAGCGAACGACGGCTTTGCGCGTAGAGGTCGGCAATCCCCACAGCGCAACGTCAAACGCGCAACTGATGAAAAACGCCGGGATGGCGAAGAGACAGAGCAGCACATATTGTCCTGTGCGCACAAAGAAATATTCGCGATTGAGCCAGTTGAGCGGCGAGAGAAAGACCAGCGTCGTTGTTGTCACGGCGAAGACAAAGATCAGCAGCCGTGGCGCGCTCGCAAAGCGCACCTTGCGCTGACGCAGCCGCACCCAACCGCGCAAATAGAAAACTGTGACGGCGATCAAAAGCACTCCGAGCAAAAACGTCAGAACATTCATCGCGTCACCATCGGGAAGAAATACCGTCGCTCCTCCGTCACCGGCGCATCATCAATGTCAAGAAAGATAGCCGTTGGAACGCCCCACACGCCGTCGGCGTCCTGGGCTTCGACGAAGAGCAGATGGCGCCCCGGCGCCCAGCCCGTCGTGTCGATGGGCGCAAAGGCCGTCTCCACCGACGTCGTAAAGACGCCGGTGGTCGAGGTCATGGGGTGGGCGATCACGTCGATGCTCCAGCTCGGCGCATTCACCGTGTAGCGCATCGCCTGAATGACTTGCATCGGTTCCTCGCCGTAGCCGCCGGAATAGAAGCGCGTGTCGTCGGCGGTGGCGGTCAGCGTGACGACTGCGCCGGCCGCAACGGGCGTAGTGACGGAGAGCGTGATGCCGATCACTTCTGGGCCGGCGGGCGCAACATAGGGGCGGACGGCAGCCTTGGCCGCGTAGGTCAGGCTGGACAGCGTGGGCGTGAGGATCGAGGACTCGAACACATCGCACGACTCGAAAAAGGACCAGCCGAGCTCGAAGGTGAAGGCGGCCACGCCTAGCTCGCCGTAGGCGAAGTCGTCGGTCGTGCCGTCGGTCATGTAGAGGCAGCCCGGAGAGCCGGATTGGCAGGCGGGATAGCCTGTGTAATAGCCGAACTTGCGCGCCAACGTCTGCAACGCCTCTCCGTTCGGCGCCGGCGTCGACTTCCATCCCCACGGGAAGAGGATTTTGGGAAAGAAGCTGTGCAACGAGATCATCAGTCCCGACGCATCCTCGGGCGCAGGGTCGTCATCTCCGGGGCCGCGTACATCGGTGAAGATCGAACGCATATAGCTTTCCAGCGCCTGTGTTTCCGGCTCCGAGGTTGGGGCAACGCCGCGATAAATCACGGAGCAGGGGTCTGCGCTGGAGCAATTCGAGCCGGTGCACTGCGCCCACTTGAAGCTGCTGTTGCGGTTAAGGTCGACGCCATAGTGGTAATCCCACTCTTCGTACGTACAGAAATTATTATTTGTGTTTTTGCGCCATAGCAACCCCGCCTCCGCCTTCTTGCGTCCGTCGGGATTGGTCTGCGGCGCCACGTGGATCTCGGTGTAGTCGAGTAACCAAGTGGCGTCGGGATCCTCTCCGTAGGCATGCACGGTCTGTTCGGCGAAGCGCAGAGCCGCCTCCGCCGTCGTGTATTCGCGGGCGTGGATGGCGCCCATTAGAAAGAAAACGGGCTTGGGGCCAGGCCTTTCCTGGTTGGTGAGCACCAGCCCGCGGAGTTCATAGCCTTCTGCGCCTGTACTCTGCGCGTAGCGCCAACTCTCACCCAGTCTGACCGCGCGCACGAGCGTCGGGAAGGCGGCGGCGAGCTGCGCCATATCGGCATGTGTCTCCTCGACCGTGCGATAGCAGGGAAAACCGGGGATGCCGCTTTCGTTGGTTGCGCTTTGTGCGGAGATGATTGACGTATAGAGAGCGCGCGTCGCCTCCTCGTCCACCCTGATTGTGCGCCCCTGCTCTTGCAACTGAAGCAATTGCCTGCCTGTCAACCATGCCGTCACCTGCTGCGTCGCATGATCGACGCGCCAAACGTCGTAATGGGCAACCAGCCATTGCAGATCGGCCTGATCGGCGAAGGAGATGGATGCGACGGCGCCTTCTGATGGCGCGTCGGGGGTCGGCGGCGCCGGCGGATCGTTACCGGCTTCTGCATTGGCTTCGACGCTTCTGGGCGGCGTAATGGCGAGGATCAGGGTCAATACGACCACCCACGCCCAACGGACTAGAGCCATGTCGTTTTATCGTCCGAACCCGAAATCCACTGCGCTGAAAAAAAGCGGAATCATGAGCACACCGCCGAGCAGAATCACGGCGATCTCGATGTAGACCCATCCTTGCGCCGCGCGCAACCACTGTCGCCGCCAATCGCCCGGCGCGCGACGTCTGGCCCGGTAAA
>JANWYX010000130.1 GCA_025055055.1 Caldilinea sp.
TTGCCGGCGCGCACCAGGTCGTCGAGTGTCTGCAGCACCTCTTCAACGGGCGTCACGGCGTCGAAGCCGTGGAGCTGGTACAGGTCGATGAAATCCGTTCCCAGACGGCGCAAACTGCCCTCCACCGAGCGGATCAAATGATAGCGCGAGGAGCCGACGTCGTTCGGCCCCGGCCCGCTGCGGAATGTCCCTTTGGTGGAGATGATCACTTGATCGCGACGCCCGCGAATCGCCTGCCCCAAAATCTCCTCTGCAGCGCCGGCGGAGTAGATGTCCGCCGAATCGAACATGGTGAGGCCGGCCTCCAGGCAGATGTCCACCAGTCGTTTGGCCTCGGCGACGTCCGTGGCTCCCCATGCGCCGAAAAACTCTCCGCGGCCGCCGAAGGTTCCCGTGCCCAAGCTCAATACGGGGACCTTAAAGCCGGAACCGCCAAGCTGTCGATACTCCATCGTTATCTCTCCTTTGCCTGATAGCGCGACGCCTCCTGAAAAGCAACGTCTGCGCCGAAGGTGCGCCAGCGGAAGCGCTCCGCCCACGCGTTGGGTTTGCGCTCCACCACATCCGCGGTCAACGGGCCGAGCACCGGCGCAAACTTAAAGCCGTGGCCCGAGTCGCCGGCGGCCACGATCAAGCCCCGCTTTTCTGGGTGGTGGTCAATCCAGAAATGGCCGTCTAGCGTGTCACTGTAGAGACAGCGCCGTGTGTAGACGATTGCGGCATCAAGCAACGCCGGAAAAGTTTCGGCCAGAAATGCGCGCAAATGAGCGAAGTCCTCCGGGTAGACTATGCGTTCATCTTTTTCGGCGTGAAGGACGACGCCAACGCCGTGATTCGCCACCTTGATCACGCCCTCGCGCAGCAGCGGAAAGCCATACCAGCCCGTGTATTCGACGTCGGCGGTGAAGGTGACCAGGTTGGGGACGGCGAAGAGTGTCGGGTCGTTGGGTTTGAGGTGAAAGATCGGATGGCCGGTCGCCTTGATTACGCTCGCCAGCTCCGGCAGCAGATGATGCGTCCAGGCGCCGGTGGCGACGAGCGTTGCGTCCGCCGTGAAGGTCTCTCCTTCGCGCGTGCGCACGCCGATCACCCGATTCCTTTCGCTCAGGAAGCGCTCTGCAGTCTGTCCCTCTTGGATGCGGACACCTTCCCTCTGCGCCTTGCGTTGCAGCGCCGCCATCAGCCGCCCGCTTTCCACATAGCCGCCGCGCGCGGAGAAGAAGCCGTCCACGTAGCGGTCCGCATTCCAGGCTGGAAAGCGGCTGCGCAATTTTTCGCTGTCCATGCGCTCCGGCCGGTGACCTTCTGCGATCAGCGCGTGATAACTCTCGTACAGATACTCCCCCGGCTGCATCGGCCGACTCGCCATCATCAACACGCCGGTGTTGTGGTAAAAAGTTTCTGCAAACTCCTCGTTCCAGGCCAAAAGGCCGTCGATCGAACGGTCTGCCATATGCAGATACTGACGATCGGCGCCGTACTCCATGCGCACTACTTTACTGACGTCCGTGGATGCGGCGAGCGGATGCGGGATGGGGCCCGAATCGATCAACGTTACGCTGTAGTCTCGACGTCGCAGTTCCAGGGCAGCGGTGACGCCGAAGACGCCCCCGCCCACGATGAGAATGTCGCTTGAAGCGTTCATAGTTAGTATGAAAGGTTCATGTGTGCTGCGTATGGTTATCTATGTGGCCGACACTCCGTGAATTGGAGGATGTGTGGCTACGAGCTGCGCCTCCCGAGTGCAAAGAGTTCAAGCAGGCGCAGCTTGCAGCCTTGCGTTGGGGACGGATCCTATCGCAGCGGCGGCTGCGGCGGCCGTGCAGGGGTCGCCGTCGTCTTCTGACCCTCTCCGGGCCCGGCGCCGTTTTCCGACTGTCCGGCGAAGATGTTCTGCATGGTGCCCAGCGCGCCGAGAATGGCGGTCGCCTCGTAGGGGATGAAGAGCTTCGATGCTTGGCCGTTGGCGACAACTTTGAGCGCCTCCAAATATTGGATGGCAATCACGCGCTCGTCGGCGTTGGCGTTGCGGATGGCGTTGAAGACCGTGGTGATGGCGTTAGCCTGGCCGGCCGCCTCGACTTCGAGCTTGTAGCGTTCGGCGTCCGCCACACGACGAACCGCCTCCGCTTCACCCTCCGCCTGCAGGATGCGGGCAGCGCGCGTGCCTTCGGCCTCGAGGATTTGGGCGCGCTTGTCGCGCTCGGCCTTCATCTGCCGGTGCATAGCCGCAGTGACGTCGGCCGGCGGGTCGATGCGCTTGATCTCGACGCGCACCACGCGCACGCCCCACTTGTCGGTGGCGTCGTCGAGCACGGCGCGCAGCTTGGCGTTGATCATCTCGCGCGAGGTCAGCGCCTCATCCAGCTCCGTCTCGCCGATCACGTTGCGCAGATTGGTCTGCGCCAGCTTAGTGGCGGCGTTGTAGAAATCGGCCACATTGTAGGTTAACTTCACCGGATCGGTGGCCTCATAGTAGACGATCGCATCTACGGTCACGACCACGTTGTCTTTGGTGATCACTTCTTGGGGCTGCACATCGACCACCTGCTCGCGCATGTCCACCTTGCGCATGACGTCGATGAAGGGGATGATGAAGTTCAACCCCGGCTGCGCAGTGCGCAGATAGCGGCCCAATCGTTCCACCACGCCCTTCTCGTACGGCGCCACGATGCGAATGCCCATTGCAGCCAGCAAGAAGACCAGCAGCAAGAGCAGACCTAGAACAGTTACCACCAGTGCGAATTCCATGTTGCCTCCTGTCTATAGAACCCAAACGAAACGTTTCGCAATGCGTCAATCCTCGGCCAAAGTGTGCGCCGGGTCCGGCCGGACGACGAGACGCGTGCCGTCGATGCGCAGCACGCGAATGATGGCGCCCTTCGGGATCACGCCGCCGTCCTCCGACACCGCTCGCCACTCCTCGGCGTCGACGCGCACCATGCCGGTTCCCAGCGGCGGGTTGATCTCAATGAGCACCACCCCTGGCCTGTTGAGGACCCGGTCGCTCGCCACAAAGTTCGGAGTGTGTTCGGTCAGCCGCTTGGCGATGGGACGGGTCAACAGCACGGCGACGCCCGAAGCCAGGATGAACACAAAAATTTGCAGGAAGGGGTCCAGCCCTAGATAGGCAGAGAAAGCCGCTACGCCCGCGCCTACGCCGAAACAAAACAAAAAGAAACCCGACGTGAACAGTTCGGCGATCATGAAAATAATCGCCAGAGCGATCCATCCCCACATCCAGTATTCGTTCATCACCATGCTCGCCTCCCAATTGTTTGTAGACGGCGCCATCCATATGTTTTACGCTCACAAGTATAGGCCGTTCTTGTAGCCGATCGCTGACCCTGCGCTGACATCGACCGGACGGCTGCCCATCCCAATATCTCACCGCATCGCCCGCAGCTCTAGGGAACGCACCTTGCCCGTGCGAGGCTCAATGACAAGTTCAGCCTCCAGACGGCCCCTCGGGCTGTGCAACTGCGCCGCGGTGCGTTCCACGCCGTCGCCCCCGACGATCGCCTCCAGCGAACACGGGCCATAGAGCAGGTTCGCCAGGCGCAGATGGTCGAGAAGGGCGCGGCGATCCACGCCTGACGCCGCCAGCCTGGAAATGCGGCGCATCGTCGGCGCTGCGATGACCTCCAGCAGCTGCTCCAACGTTTTCTGCATGGTCTCGTTTGGCGGCAGAACCGACTCGACGGTTAGATACTGCACGCGCGGGGGAACCGTCGGCGCCAGCGTCACCCAAACGTTGCACCAGCCGCGCTCGCCCCTCATGCGCCATTCCCCGCGCAGTGGATTGTTGACGCAAAGCGCGCCGTCGAGCTGCAGCACGCCGTGTCGGCTGTGCAGCGTCTCCACCCGGCGACGCCATTCCTCGCGCGGCGTATCGAGGAAAAAGTTCTCTGCCACCAGACGATCGGCCAGCGCGTCGTCCCACTGTTGCAGCAGGCAGCTCACTTCCGCCTGCGCCTTGAGCAGCGCCGCCGCAGGTTGCGTAGGACGTGGTCGAAGCTGTGCTTCCTTCACAAGCCGCCGCAACAACGTCATGGCAAAGGGCGCCGCCGGAGCATAGGTGACGTTGGCGAGCGCCACCACTCCGACATCTCGTTCGGGAAGCCACGCCATGTGGGAACCGAAGCCGGGCAGCCCGCCTCCATGTCCGATCACGCGACCGAGATCGGAGGTCTCCATCACAAAAAGCCCGTACCCATATCCGCCTCCCTCGCAGGGAGGTAGATCACCGAGCTTAAAGGGAGCGGCCTTCGGAGCGCGTAACGCAAAGCATTGTTGCATTTCCCGTAGGGAACTGCGTCGCAACACAGGATGCTCTTCCTCGTCGCGCGCAGGCCACGCCGAGAGCATCAACGCCACCCAGCGCGCCAGGTCGGTCACCGACATGTAGAGGCCGGCGAACGCAGCGGCATCGCCCTCACAGGACATCCAGGCCAGCGGCTCTTCGACAGGTGCGCCGTTCATCATCCGGTAGCCGCGGGCGACAGGGCGCCCGGCGTCGGCGCGGTTCCAACATGCGTCGGCTATGCCCAAAGGGCGAAGGATACGCCGGACGACATATTCTTGAAACGGCAGCCCGCTTACCTGACGCACCACCCGTCCCAACACCATGTAGGCCAAGTTCGAGTATTCGAATTGAACGCCGGGCGCAGCTGCGAACGAGACCCCTTGCGCCAGCAGCCTTGAAAACGCAGCATCGTCCAGGGCCAGCTGACGATCGCCCCAAGGGTTGTCCTCTGGCCAGCCGGCGGTCATCGTCAGTAGATGTCGCAACGTGAGGCGCGGAGAGTCTGCCGTCGGAGCACAGAGCCTCCCGAGCTCCGGTGCATAGCGCTCGACCGCATCGTCGAGCGCCAACAACCCGGCGTCGCGCAGCTGCAGGATGGCGACTGCAGTAACGCTCTTCGTCATCGACGCAATGCGGAAGAGCGCGTCCGGACCGGCGAGGATGTGCGCCTCCCCATCCGCCAGCCCTACTCCGGCGGCGTGCACCAGTTTTCCGCCGGCCACAATTCCATAGGTCAGGCCCGGCAGCCGCTCGGCACGGGCGTAATCGCCGGCGAATGCATCCAATTCAGAAGTGAGCGCAGCGATTCGGCTGAAACGCCTCTCGTCAAATTCAGGGGAAGAAGCGAAGGACATGACGGCTCCTGATATCGGCGGAACGAGTTCGGTCGCAGTGTTATTATATCAGATAACGGCGCGGACGCCGTATGGCAAAACCTTACAGGCTCCTTATCACTCTTTTCTCTTGTCGTCTCTCTTGTCGTCCTTGGACGATGCAGCCTTAAAATTTTGTGCTGTTGAATCCGCCAGATCGGCTTCCTCTGGTAGAACACGCGTGCGCCATTTGCAACCGTGTCTAATGTATGCTATACTGTTGCAGTAATACACAATATATCGTATATTTTTGTTGTTTCCATACAAAATATTGTAGGGAAATATGAAATGTCCACATTGTGGCCACGACGCCCATCGCGTCATAGATACTCGAACAACGGGCGACGCCATTCGCCGAAGGCGTCAGTGCGAGCAATGTGGACAGCGCTTTACAACTTACGAACATGTTGCAGCCAATCTGCTGGTCATCAAAAGCGATGGGCGCCGCGAGCCTTTTGATCGTCAGAAAATCTTGTCGGGCATCCAGATCGCAGCCACCAAACGTCCCATCACGCGTGAAGCCATGGAAGCCATGGTCGATCAAATTACAGAAGCTCTCCAGGCCATGGGTCGCACCGAGGTGCCGAGCAAGTTGATCGGCAGCATGGTGCTAGATCAACTTGCACACGTCGATCAGGTGGCGTATATCCGTTTCGCCAGCGTCTATCTCGACATCAATGATTTGAATGAACTGCGCAACGAAATCGACCGGTTGATGGGGCGATCGGTAACGCTATCCGAATCGGCGCAATCTGCAGCGATGTAAAACTTCATAAAGATACAGCCGGGCGACGTCGGCGCCGCAGCGGGCGCTCCGATCAAGGGCGATTGGCTTGCAAGAGCGGCGGAGGTTGCCGGGATTTGCTATTTTGTCTTTCGCTTTGTTCAGGTTTGGTTCGAAATGATGCATCAGAAGGAGACGACGTATATGTCCCAACAGCTCCCTGCCTCAACGGATATCTCGGAAACGGATATCCCCGAGGCTGCGCAGGCGCAACGAGCCTACACCGTCATCGAGACGGTCAAGGGCCGGCGCCAGTTCATCACTTGCCCAGAATACGTCAACGACGCCGCTATTCGGCTCAGTGAAAACAGCATTAAAGTGCTACAAAAGCGCTATCTGCGTCGCGATTACGATGGATCGTATCTGGAGACGCCGGCGGGGATGTTTTACCGCGTCGCCTATCACATCGCCCAGGTGGAGCGTCAGCACGGCGGCGACGTCGAAGCCATGACAAAGACGTTCTATGATCTCCTAGCGGAGCGGCGCTTCTTTCCCAACAGCCCCACCTTCACCGGCGCAGGCACACCGCTCGGCCAGCTTGCCGCCTGTTTCGTGTTGCCCATCGCCGATGACATGGGCAAGGAGCAGGACGGCATCTTCAGCACGTTGCGCGTCGCTGCGCTGATCCAACAGACCGGCGGCGGCAACGGCTTCTCGTTCAGCCGGCTGCGGCCCAAGAATGACATTGTGCACACCTCCGCCGGTCGCGCCACCGGTCCGGTCGGCTTTCTGCGCGTGTACGACCAGGCCTTCGGCGAGATCGCACAGGGGGGGAGCCGCCGTGGGGCCAACATGGGCGTGCTGCGCGTCGATCACCCAGACATCGAAGAGTTCATCGAATGCAAGGCGGAAGAAGGCAAGATCAGCAACTTCAACATCTCTGTGGCGATCACCGATGAGTTCATGCGCGCCGTGCGCGACGACAAGGACTTCGATCTGCGCAACCCGCGCGACGGCAAAGTCTGGAAGACCGTGCGCGCTCGCGATCTCTTCGCCAAGATCGTCAAATTCGCCCATCACAACGGTGAGCCGGGCGCACTGTTCATCGACACCGCCAATCGCTCCAATCCGGTGCCGCATCTTTATGAATTAGAGGCGACGAATCCGTGTGGCGAGCAGTGGCTCGGCCCATACGAAAACTGCTGCCTGGGATCGATCAACCTGGCCAACCACGTGACGACCGACGCCAGTGGCGCGTGTGTCGTCAATTGGGCGCTGCTTGAACGCACGATCCGCGAGAGCACCCACTTCCTCGACAACGTCGTCAGCGCCAACGCCTACGTGCCGGCGGTGCCGCAGGTGGCGGAGGCCGCCTACCGGGCGCGGCGCATCGGCCTAGGCATCATGGGGCTGGGCGATTTGATGTACAAGCTCGGCGTACGCTACGGCAGCGAGGAAGGACAAGAGTTTGCCGCACAGGTCATGGAGTTTGTGCGCTATCACGCCATGCAGCGCAGCATCGAGTTGGCAGCGGAGCGCGGTCGTTTCCCGGCGTTCGAGGGAAGCATCTACGATAAGAATCGCCCCGGCGGCATGGCATGGCAGCCGCCCAAACCGCTGCGCCCCTTCACGCGCAACTGGGGGCGCCCGGCGCTGGACTGGCAGCGCATCGTGCGCGGCCTGGAAGAGCACGGCATCCGCAATGCGGCGCAGACGACCGTGGCGCCGACCGGCACGATTGCCACCGTCGTCGGTTGCGAGGGCTACGGCTGCGAGCCGGTATTTGCGCTCGGCTATATTCGCCACTTCAAGGACGGCGACAACGACGTCGAGCTGGTCTACACCAGCCCGCTCTTTGAGCAGGCGCTGGACGCCACCGACCTAAGCGCAGCGGACAAGACGCGCATCAAGCATTACGTCGCCACCTATGGCTCCTGTCAGGCGCTGGACGAACTGCCCGAGCACATTCGCCACACCTTCGTCGTCAGCAGCGACATCACGGCGGAGGAACACGTCCTGATGCAGGCCGCCATCCAGGCTTTCACCGACAACAGCATTTCCAAGACCTGCAACTTCCCGGAGGGCGCCACCGAAGAGGACGTGGCCAAGGCGTACATGTTGGCGTGGGAGACCGGCTGCAAGGGATTGACCGTCTACGTCACCGGCAGCCGAGAGCAAGTGGTGCTGGAGACGAAAGCCACGAAACAGAAAAAGAAGGAAGAGCCGGCGGGCGGAACCGACACAGCGCTCGCCGCCAACGGCCATTACGTCAATGGGCAGGCGGAGGGCGATGCGGGGCACGGGGTGCTTGAGTTTCGCCACGCCATGATCAAGCGACCGCGCCCCGCCAAACTCCACGGGGCCACCTATCGCAAGGAGACGCCGCTGGGCACGGCCTACATCACCGTGAACAGCGACGAACACAACGAACCGTTCGAGGTCTTTTTGAACGTCGGTAAGGCCGGCACGGAGGTGATGGCGGTGAGCGAGGCGATGGGGCGGCTGATCAGCCTGATCCTGCGCATGCCGGGCGCGTTGCCTCCTTCCGAGCGTCTGCGTTGGGTGATCGATGAGCTGGCGGGCATCGGCGGCGGGCGACCGTTGGGCTTCGGCGCCCATCGCGTACGTTCGCTGCCCGACGGCATTGCCCAGGTATTGGCCGAGCATCTAAGCGAGTTGCCTCCAGCCGAGGAGAAGCCGCAGGCCGAGCAGCTGGCGCTGCCGATCGCCGCCAAGCCCATCGGCGATATCTGTCCGGAGTGCGGCGAGGCGAGCTTCTTAAACGTCGAAGGCTGCCGCAAGTGCGCCGTATGCGGCTACAGCGAGTGTTAAGCCGCCGGCGATCC
>JANWYX010000379.1 GCA_025055055.1 Caldilinea sp.
TTTCCGGAATTGACAACAACCCGCTTCGTCCGAAATAATGGACGATAGTCTTTTATTTTGGACTATTTTAGGTTGTTTTGGCGATGTGATGAGCGAAGGGTCACTTGCGCCTGCCGTTCGGCGCACCATCGAGGTGTTGGAATGCCTGCTGGCGCATCCACAGGGCTTAAAGCTCCAGGAGATGCTGTCGGCGGTGGATGGCTCGCGCAGCACCCTATTCACCCTCCTGGCTGCGCTGAAGGCGTTAGGCTACGTTGCGCAGAAGGAGCGCGGTGGCCGCTACTACGCCGGGCCGCGGCTGTTGACGTGGCGCGCAGCGTCGCCGCGCCGGCGCCACGCCGACCTGCTCACCGCCTTCTATCAGGAGGCTGCGCCGGCGCACCTTGAGGAAACGCTGGCGGTGGCGATTCCATTGCCGACCGGCGAAGCAGAGGTGCTCGGCCAGGTGGAGGGCAGCGCCGGCGTGCGCAGCCTCTTTGCAGAAGGAGAGCGGTTGCCGCCTGAAAGCGCAGCAGGTCGAGTGTTGCACGAAGCGCCCGCCGCCGAGGTTCGCGCCGTTGGCTATTGCATGACAGAACGCAGCGATGCGCTCGATATCGCGCTGCCGCTCTGTCGCGATGGCGTACGCCCGATCGCTGCCTTGCTTTGGAGCGCACCGGCGTTTCGCTGGAAAGGTCGCAGAGACGAGCAGCGCGCCCTGCTTCCGCTTTTGGCCGGACTGGCCGCCCGCATATCCGGCCGTCTGGGCGCGCCGCTGTACGCCCCCTGGCGAGAAGGCGAAGACGTCGAGATGCAGGTCATGGCGCCGTTGACGTCGGAGCAGATCGCCGGAGTGCTCGCTGCGCCGTGGGTAGCGCGGCTGGCTTGCGTAGGGCGCAACGGCAAGCCGCATGTAGTCCCCGTCTGGTATGAATGGGACGAAGGCCGGCGTCTCTTTCACATCCCGGCGTGGCGCGGCTCGCGCTGGGCAGAGTATGTGCTGGAAAATCCACAGGTATCGCTGACGATCGACGAGCCGTGGCCGCCCCTGCGTCGCGTGCTGGTGCGTGGGTCGGCGCAACCCGCCTTTCCAGGCGACGACCCCCGTCTAAAAGAGCTTCTGGCGCGTCTCAGCCGACGTTATCTGGGGCGTAGCGCGGCGGCGCTGCTGGCGCCGCAGGTCAAATGTTCATTTTGGATTGCACCGCAGTCGTTGCGCGGGTGGCAGGGGATGTTGGCCGATGTTGGACGGACTGAGGAACGATAGGGGCACGCGTACCGCTGCGCTGACCGTGCTGTTGGTCTGTTTGCTGTGGGAAATCGGTGTGCGCATGACGGCGACGCCGGTCTATATTCTGCCTGCGCCCTCGCGCATTGTACAGACGCTGGTCGCCCAGCCCGGCTATTTCGCCATCGCCGCGTTGGTGACGTTGGGCGAGGCGCTGGCGGGGTTGGTTTTAGGGTTGGCCGTGGCGCTGACGGTGGCGGTGCTCGTTACGCTGCGTCCCGGCGCGGAGCGAGGAGTCATGGCGCTGGCGATCCTCGTGAAGTCGACGCCGCTGGCCGCCATTGCGCCGCTACTCACCATTTGGCTTGGGTTTGGTGTGACGCCTAAAGTGATCATCACGGCGTTGCTCACCTTTTTTCCGGTGTTGGTCAACGCCATCGTCGGCCTGCAAAGCGCCGAAAGCGAAATGGTGGACCTGATGCGCACCTACCGCGCGACGCCCTGGCAAACGCTCGTGCATTTGCGCTTCTGGACGGCACTGCCCTATCTCTTTGCTGCGCTGCGCGTGGCCGCGCCTCTTGCGCTGGTCGGCGCTGTGATCGCCGAGTGGACCGGCGCTTCGGGAGGGCTGGGGCGCATCATGTGGCTGGCCTACAGCAACCTGAACCTGCCCTACATGTTTGCGGCGATCTGGATTCTCTCGCTTGCCGGCGCGGCGACGTACTTCGCCATCGTCTGGGGAGAACAACGTCTCACTCCCTGGCGAGACCGGCCGGCGCAGCCGTGAGAGGAGATGCGGAGCCTGCAGGCTGCAGTTCACTCTCCAACGTCTGTCTGAATTTCCACTTCGGCCACTTCCAGCCACTGCGCTTCCGACAACGCCAGAACTCCATGTCTGAAGCGACCGGAAGGATGCACCACCAAGTACTGGTTGTCGATCCAGATCACCAACCCCATCGGCCCGCGCGGAGAGGGCGCATCCTGCAACACAGGCTCTCCGTCCACCCAAAAGGTCGTGCGACGCACGCCCCAAAGGATTTCGTAGTGACGCCACGCCGTCATACTGAAAGGGATCGAGGCTTCGGCGATCCCCAAGTCGCGCTGGATGCGAGGCCAGAGTCGCGCGTGTACCCAGGAGATGCGCATGGCGGGAACGAGCACAGGCGCCGGCGGGAGCCAGCGCAGGCCGGTGGGTTTCCCTGCATCGATGACCGCCGCCTTCCAGCCCCGGCCGGGAACGTCAAGCGTCAGGGCCATGTCCGAAGGGGGCGAGGCGAAGAAGAACCAGAGCGCACGCGGCAATGCCGGCCGGCGTAGGCCCGTCATCAAGAACGGATCGTTCCAAAAGCCGAAGCCCGCCGTCCCGCGCAGGGCGTCGGCTTCGTGAGAAAACCGCGCACGCAGGCTCAACCGCAATGGAGGCCGCCAGCGAAAAGTGCGCCGCCAGCCGGTCCAATAGTCGTCGACCTGTGCGTTGACATACCGACTGCTCTCTTTCGGGAAGTCGATCAGGCGCAGGCCACTTTCCGTTCGAACGAGCGCGCTTGAACGCACGCAATGGACGATCGGCGCAGACGCAACGCGCTTCCGCATTGTTCCTTTATGACGATGAGCTCACAGCGCGTGCGCCCTGGGCTGCATCTGCGCGCTGAAAGCACGCCAGCAGCTCCGGCAACCCTTCCACGATCAGATGAGGCGGCGCGCTCTGCGCCTCGAACGCGGCGCGCGTGTCGACGCCGGTGAGCACGCCGACCGTCAGCATGCCCAGCTTCAGCGCGCCGACGATGTCCGTCTCGTAGCGGTCGCCCACCATCATTGTCTCCTCCGGCGCCACGCCCAGCCGACGCATCGCTTCCTCGAACATCGGCGCGTTGGGCTTGCCGATCACGATCGGCTCACGGTCCGTGGCCGCAATAAAGAGCGCTAGGATGGCGCCGGCGCCTGGCACCTGCCCTCGCTCGGTGGGGTAGGTGCGGTCGCTGTTGGTACCGATAAAGCGTGCGCCGTTGCGGATCGCCAGCGTCACATTGGCCAGATCGTCGTAGGTGAGCTTGAAGTTGGCGCCCGATACGGCGTAGGCGGCCTCGAAGGGATCGCTCGTCAGCTCGAAGCCGGCCGCAGTCAACGCCGCGCGCAGCCCATCCTGACCGTTGACGATCACTTTGCCCTCCGGCCAACCTTTCTCAACCTGATGGCGCAGCCAGCTGGCCGTCGCCTCGGCACTGCCCAGGATGCGCTCCGGTGGCACGCGCAGCCCCATTGCCGCCACCTTGTCGCTGAACTGCTGCGAAGTGAACGCGGCATTGTTGGTGACCAGCATCCAACGCCGGTCCGTGGCGTCAAGATAGTCGAGCAGCTCTTGCACGCCGGGCAACGGACGATTGCCGACGTAAATCACGCCGTCCATGTCAAACAGGACGGCGCGGATGCGAGAGAGTGGATGAGTGGAATCCGTCATCATGTTGGTCGGTTTAATTTTAGCATTGGCGATGGTACTCTCTTCTACAAAGCCTACGGCGCGCCGTCCGCCTGCGCAGACGGCGCTACGGCTTCGTCTGCCATCGATTATAGCCGCGCCGCAGAAGAAACCGAAACCATCCGCCCCCCGCTCAGGTGGATCAGATTAATCGGCGCTGCCGAGCGTCACGCCTTTCGGGAAGAGAACTACGCAACGGATAAGGCGCCTGCGAATCTCTCAGGATGGACGCTGGGTCAGTGGCAAAAAGAGTTTGAGCGTCCTGTTGACAGTGTATGCTTCGCCGCCTGTGTAGGGCAGCATGCTCAACGCGTTGCCTGTCAGATCTGTGATCGTGGCGCCGACGTGTGCATCCAGACGAATCGTGCCGCTGCCTGCACCGGTGTTGACGGCGACGGTGTACACGCCGGCGCTGACCGGAGTTACGCCTGTCACGCCGGCGCCCGTGACAGAGCCGGTGGTGGTCAAGCTGAAGTCGTCTGCATCGACGCCGGTCACGTCTTCGGAGAAGGTGACGACGAAATTAACGCTGGCGGCATTGGTCGGATTCGGGTGGGCGCGGGTGATGGCAAGGATGGTGGGCGGGGTGGAGTCTCCCATCTCGTATGACTCGTATGAACCGATGTCGCATACGGCGGCAGCATCGCCGTTGCCGTCAACAGGACGCGTCACGCCGTTCTGCGACTCGTTGTTCACCGGCGTGACGGCGCAGGCGATATTGTCGCCTCTGTCTATCGCCGGGCTATTGGAGTTCAGCGGGAAGTAAGCCGGTGCGCCGGTTAACGCGGCGAGATTGGGGTCCTGCCCGATAAGATTGCCGTTTACGCCGTTCGTTAGACCGCAGGCGTTCTCGGTGTCTCTGATGAGATTGTTATAGCTTACGCCGCTCAGTGCACCCAAGCAGTCGCCGCCGCTGAGACTGTCGGCGATGATCGTGTTCTGAAGCGTCGTGTCGCCGCCGGCGTTGACACCGCCGCCGTTGGTGGCGCTGTTGCCCGCTAATGTGCTGTTGACGACGGTGAGAGACGCAAGATTGGCGACGCCGCCTCCGGCAAATCCGGCCTGATTGTCGGCGAAGGTGCTGTTGCCCACCAGCACATCGCTCGACCCCGTGTTGTAGAGACCGCCGCCGCTCAATGTTGCACGATTGGAGGTGAAGGTGCTCTTGAAAATCGCCACGCTGCTGCTGTCGAAGGCGTAAATGCCGCCTCCATAGCCTGCGTCATTTGCATCGATGAGGCTGCCGAGAACCGTTGCCGTGGCATTGGTGTACATGGCGCCACCTTTGCCGCCGATAAATGTGATGTTGCGTGCGATCGTCGTCTCCCGCATCGACAGCGCGCCGAAGTTGGCAATGCCGGCACCGTCGAGAGCTCTGTTGGCGGAGATGAGGCTGGTGTTCACCGTCAGCGAGCCGGCGTTCCATAAGCCGCCGCCGTTGTTGTCTGCGCTGTTTTCGATAAAGACGCTCCGCTCCACCGTCGCCATGCCGCCGGCATAGTTTGCCACTCCACCACCGCCGCCGGCCGCAACATTTCTCGAGAAGATGCTATTGATGACATTGAGCGTGGCGCCGCTGAAGTTGGCGATGCCGCCGCCGGCCGCCGCGCGATTGTTCGAGAACGTGACCGTGTTCACCGTCAATACACCGAAATTCGCCACGCCGCCGCCATCCCCAGGTGCGCCCCCATCCGAAATCGTCAGGTTTTGCAAGGTGAGATTTCCACCGCTGTTCACCCAAAACACCCGTCCGGCATTTTCACCGCTGACGGTGATGTTGCCGCCACCGACAATTGTCAGCGCGCCCGCAGTGCTCACATCTGCGATCGCCGGCAAGGCGCCGAAAGGGGCAATCGTCCCACTCACGCTGAACGTGATGATGTCATCGGCGGCGGTGGCGTTGGCGGCGCGAATGGCTTCGCGCAATGAGCAATGTGCGGCGTTGCAATTCCCATCCAACACATCATTCAGCGTGTTGACCACGAACGATTCGGCGCGCGCTGGACGAGCCGGCATATGGATCGTCATCGTCGAAGTCAAAAGTAAAACTGCGAAAATTTTCAGAAAAAGCCAATTTCTCATGATGTAATCTCCCTCAGTCAAAGTGCGCTAATGCGCATGGAGCTCTTGAAAAACAATGTTGCGATCCATTACATATCATCAACTGTTGCGAATGATTGTGTTGGAGTTGTCTACATCGCTGTGATCTCAATCACGGCGATCTATCTGGAAACGACGGGCATAACTTCAACCTGCGAACATTGATGAGGGAACCTCTGTACAGGTGCAGAGGGAAACCTCGATGCACAATAAAAATTGCGTATGCTCGGAGGTGGCTGCGGCGACGAGCTGCAGGTTTTGAGATAGAGCCACATTGCGCCGGAGGCGACAAGCTGCCGAGCGCCTCCTTTCACAACACCCGTGCGCTCGTAGCCGCACATTTTCGGCAGTGCGCAAGGTCTTAGGGAATTCAAGAATGTGCAGCAGCGGACTGCGCCTGTTATGCGCGCCTGCTCAAGCGGAGCAGCACGTCGTACACCCCCAACGCAGCTGATAACAGCCAGGTCGCAGGCGGGGCGTAGTGTTTTTGATAGAAATGGCGCAGGCTCTCCCGGTAGTGGCGACCGGCCGCGCGTCGCTCCGGCTCGCTGCGTCCGCCGAGATGGATGACGGCGACTGTCGGAACATACATCACTTTCCACCCGGCCTGGCGCATGCGCAGACACCAATCGTTGTCCTCGAAATAGAGAAAAAAACGCTCATCGAGCAAGCCGACCTGTTCGAGCGTTTCACGTCGCACGCACAGACATGCGCCGGAAACCCAGTCCACCTCGATCGGCGTCTCGATTGTCCAGTCATGGAGAGGGCCGCGGCCTAGCAGGCGATGCAAGCCGCGCCGAAGCAAATAGCCCAACGTTGGATCGCTGCCATACGCAAACGCTTGAGGCGCTCCCTCGTGTGTGCAGAGCCGGGGAGAAAGCGCGCCAACTTGCGGGTTTGTATCGAGAAAGGCGGTCAGCGCCGACAGGACGCCAAACGACGCCAGCACGTCGCTGTTCATCAAAAGAATCACTTCTCCTTGCGCCTGCGCCAGCCCAAGATTGTTGCCGGCGGCGAAGCCGCGGTTCTCTTCGCTGCGCACAACTTCCACCTGGGGAAACTTTTGGTTGACCGCCGAAGCCGTCTCATCCTGAGAGCCGTTGTCCACCACGATCACTTGCCAGCCGGCCGCCAGCGCCTCCGGAGCGAAATGCTCCAGGCAGGTCAGCGTCAAATCGCGCGTGTTGTAGCTTAACACGATGACAGAAACCGGCGGCGATGCCATGATCAGGCCAGCACTCTACGATAGACGGCCAGTGTTTGTTCGGCGAGATGACGTTGGCTATAGCGCACCTCGACGCGCGCACGTCCGCGGCGGCCCAACTCCCGGCGCAGTTCGGGCGATGCGAGCAGCCGTGCAAGTGCGGCCGCCAGCGCAGGGGCATCGCCCTCGGGGACGATCAGCCCTGCGTCGCCGACCACCTCTGGGATGGCGCCGGAGTCGGAGCCGACCACGGGAACACCGCAGGCCATCGCCTCCAGCAGCGCGCGGCCCAGCTGCTCCTTCCAGACCGGGGTGGTGCGGCTGGGCAGGGCCACGACGTCGAAGCGGCGCAGCATGTCGGCGATCTGGGGGGGCGTCCGCGGCCCAACAAACTCCACCCGATCGTCGATGGCGAGCTGCTCTGCAAGCGTCTGTAATTCGTTGCGCAGAGGGCCGTCGCCGACCAGGTGAAGGTGCACGGGACGGTCCAGATTACGATTGCCCAAGGCGGCGACGGCCTGCAGGAGGACATCCACGCCCTTTTCGGGAACAAGGCGCCCGACATAGGCGATGGTGTAGACCGGCTGCATCCCGACCTTCTGAGGGGCAACGCTCTCGTCTGGGCAGGGGCGAAAGACCTCCGTATCGACGCCGATGGCCGGGATCACAGGCGTCTCGCCCGTAAAGCCGTAGCGCCGCAACAGTGCAACCGCTTCGCTGTTGGCGCAAAAGATCAGGTCGGCTGCGTGCAGCGTCTGTCGCATCACCCATCGCACACCGGCCGCTTTCGGGCGGTCGAGGTTTTGCCAGGTGTGCAGCAGAAGCCGCGCCCTAGGCGCCCAGAGGCGTCGCGCCCAGGCGATCTGCAGGGCGCTGAGGCTGTCCGGCTCTTCTTCGGCGTGGATGATGTCGGGCCGAAAGCGGGGCAGATGAAAGGTCAGCGTGCGATAGAAGGCGCGATGGGGGTCGGAGGGCTTGCCGATCATCGGCGTTGCGATCTGAGTGTAGCGGCCCTGGGCGCTGACCTGTCGCACGTCGAGCAGGTCGTCGCGCCAGCGCGCCGGTAGGATGTGACAAAGCTCGATGTCCCGCGCTTGGGCCAGATGCTCCACCTTGCGCTGCATGGTGGCGTCGCGATAGCGGGCAATCAACAGGACCTTCATCGCAACGTCCTCCGCGCCAGGCAGGGGAGAGCGCGCCACAGGCGCAGCAGCGGAGACGCGCCGGCGGCTTTTTCCAGGTCGAAGATGGCGTCGAGCATGTGTAGATGCGTGTAGATTTTGCGCCGCGCGGCGTTGCGTTCAGCCATCGACGCCATGCGCAGGGGGGCGCTTCGATGCAAATCCGGCGCACGCATGAGCTCCAGAAGCCGTTGCGCGCGATGGCGGTAGGTATGCTCTGCCAGCGTGCGCGCCTGGCCTGCGCGGGCGACAGCCGTTCGCTCCTCTTCATGCGTCAGGTAGTAGCGCACCTTCTCCAGCAGATCATCATCGTCCGTAAAGATCGCAATCTCTTCGCCGGGGCGATAGAGCTCATCGAGTCCGTTGCGAATGGCGTCGGTCAAAACTAGGGCGCCGCAGGCGGCTCCTTCAAAGATACGCATCGTGACGTCGCCTGCGATGCTGGTGTTGAAGACGATTTTGGAGCGGCTGTACACGGCGCCGACCTCCGACGGCGTGTAGGGGCGAGACCAGTCGTTCATCGCAAAGTGTTCGCTCAGGAGGTGCAACCGCCGCCGTCGCGACGTTTTCGCATGGGCGCGCGCAAGGTTGCCGACGAAGGCCACCTCGTAGATGCGCTCCATGCCATGGTCAAAGTGTACATCGTCCGCAGCGGCCAACGGCAACCAGTGCACCTGACTGTGGCCGACATGCGCCTGCAACGGCGCGACATAATCCCGCTGCGCCACAAAGACGACGTCGAAAAAGCGGGCGGCCTCGAAGCGCCAGCTTCCCAGGTGGACGTCGATCAGATAGCACGCCGTTGGGATAGGCGAGGCTTCGAGGTCGAGCGGGAAATAACGGCCGGCAGGATCGATCCACAGGAAGAAATCCGGCGGCTCGCCCATCGTCTCGAGGACACGGAGGAGAGAGGTGGTCTCTCCGCAGCCGGCGCGGCCGTGCTCGCTGACGCCGACGAAGCGAACGTCAACGCCGAGCGCAATCAGTGCGCGTTCGAGGTGATAACCGGCGGCGGTGGGAAACCAGCGGTACCCCAGTGCGACGTGCATGGATGAGTTCACTGCTTCAGGCGCTCCTGCCAACCGGCGACCAATTCATCGAAGATGTTGCTCAGCGAGCGCGTGATGTCCCAGCCGGGAAGTTGTCGTCGCATGTGCGACAGATCGGAGATGTAGCAAATATGATCGCCCTTGCGCGGCTGGTCGACGTATCGATAACGCATCGGAAGGCCGGTCAACTGAGAGACGGCGTCGAAC
>JANWYX010000245.1:0-7500 GCA_025055055.1 Caldilinea sp.
ACTGTGCAGGGCAGTCCTGTGACCTTCTCCATCGCCGACGGCGTCGTGAAGGTCAACGATGCGACGGTGATCGCTGCCGACATCGAGGCCAGCAACGGCGTCATCCACGTCATCGACAAGGTGATCCTACCGCCAAGCGAATAGTCGGCATACTCCGATCCGACTGGGAGCGGCGGCCCGAAGCGCCACAAGCCGACAGATCAACGCTTTCACAAAAGAGTCGAACGGGGGGTGGATGCATTGATCCGCCCCCCGTTCGATTGGATTCGACGATCGCTTGCCCTCACCCGTGCGCCGTCGCCCAGGCGTCGAACTCGGCCAGCAGCTGCGCTTTGAGCGCATCCGGTGCAGCGCTGACCTCGAAGGCGGTGCGGGCGATGCGCATCAGTTCCTTATGACCGTAGCCGAAAGCGCTCGCTACCAGCTCATACTCCGTACACAGCGTGGTGTTGAAAAGCGGAGGGTCATCGCTGTTCACCGTGACCTTGACGCCCATGCGATCCAGGTGCGGAAACGGATGTTCGTCGATGCGATTGTAAACGTGGAGCTGCAGATTGCTGATAACGTTGACTTCGAGGGGAATCTGACGTTCGCGCAGCACATCGACCAGGCGGGGGTCCTCAATCGCACGTACGCCGTGACCGATGCGATGGGCGCGCAGCGCTTTGATGGCGCCCCATACGCTGGCCGGACCCTCCGTCTCACCCGCGTGCGGCACGCACAGCAGCCCTTCGGCGTGGGCGCGTGCAAAGGCGTGTGCAAACGGTTCAGGCGGCGCGCCCACCTCGTCGCCGCCTAATCCGAAACCGATGACGCCTGCATCTCGGCCCCTGAGGGCGTATTCCAGCGTGCGTTCGGCCGGGAAAGGATCGTAGCCGCCGGTGGGCGGAAAGCTCAGATTCCTGGGAACGTCGAAAATCCAGCGCATCTCCACGCCGAAGTCGGCGCGTGCAGCCATGCGCCCTGCCTGCAATCCTTCCAGTAGCGCCTCGATGGAAAGCCCCTTGCGCTGGTAGTCAATGTGCGTAAAGGGCGTCACCGTGATCTCCCGGTAACGGATCCGCTGCGCTGCCATGTCCTGACCGCAGCGATAGGCGACGAGGGCGAAATCCTCCGCCGTGCGCAACAGGTCGGAAATCGTCAAATACACTTGAATAAAGTGAGGGAAATCGACAAAAGAAAACCATCGTTGCAACGCTGCAGGTTCAGCCGAGGGCAACGAGCTCAAACGGTCGTGCCGGCGCGCCAGCTCCAGGAGCGTGGCAGGGTCTACGCTCCCTTCCAGGTGAATGTGCAGCTCGGCTTTGGGCATCGATCGGATCAGGGTGCGCGTCGCCTCGGGCAACGCCTCCAAGTATGAATGGATAGAATGAACAGATGAACCGGACACAGAGCATTCTTTCTAGGTTTAGACGACGAAAACGTTTCCGGGATAGTATACCCATTTTGAAAGCCTTGAGAAAGTAGGGCGCGCGTGCGGTTGTTTGACAGAGCGTCCGGGCCAAAGTAGAATCCACCATGACCGTTGATTTTGCCCATCCCAATCCAATCACAGGAGGAATTGATATGGCTGTAAAGCGCTTCCTGCTCCTGGTCTCGCTGGCGTTGCTCACCGTCCTATGGTTGTGGGGCTGCAGCGCTCGTCCTGGCGCCGGTGAAACCGCCGCGGCTGCGGCGGAGGCTGCCTTGGCGCTGGACTTGCCGGCGTTGACCATCGACATCGACGCCAACGGCGCGCCCAGCATCGCCGGCGCGCCGCTCTCCAGCTTCGCCTCTCTGGCGCCGGGGCTGGCCGATTTTAGCCTCGGCAGCGATCTCGTCGCCCAGCTCATGGAGGCCAATATCCAACACATTCAGATCAGCACCGTCCCCAACGGTCTGCGCATTTTGGTCAACGGCGCGGCGCTTCCCAGTCTGCACTGGGATGAGGAACGGCTGGCGAATTTAGGCGAGCTGGTGGACTTGCTCGGCCCCGCCGTGCCATCTGTGGTGAAAGCAGTGTTGCCCATCCTCTCCGACGTCGGTGTGGGCGTGACGTTGCGCTTCCCGCTTGCGCAAGGGGCGGACGTCATTCCGCTCCAGGCCGAGCCTGCGACAGCGGCAACGGCGGCGCGTGAGGCGGTGCTGGCGCAGCTGGGCAAGGCGCCGGTGATCCGCATCCCGGTCGTCTATGACATTGAAGGCAACTACACCGTGCAGGGCATCACCGACGCCGAATGGCAGGCGCTGACCGGCGCACCCTTCGGCCAGCTCAAGCTGGATGCAGAGCTGGTGAAAAATGCCGTGGCCGCCGGCGTGCGCACCGCCACGGTGCGGACCGACGCCGAAGGCATTCACGTTGCGTTGAACGACAAAGAGCTACCTGTGCTAGGCTGGGGCGAAGGCGAGCTGCTCAATTTGGTGAAGTTGGCCGCCGACGCCGGCATGCTCCAGGGCGCCGGCCTGGACGCAGATGCCCTGGTTGGCCTGCTTGAAGCCTTGCTGCCGGTGATCGAGGCCAGCGACGTGTCGATCCACGTCACCTTTCCTGCTGCGCAGTAGAAACACCATTTGCTCCACGAAGGACGTGATCCACGAAGGGCGTGAAGAACTCGAAGGAAAACAAACGCTTCTTCGTTCATCTTCCGTCATTCGTGGATCCTCCGGCATGCGACTCAAGAGTATACAGAGGCGCGACAAGCCTTATCGCGCCTCTTCTATACCTCCAGACCCTTTCCGCAACGCCGCTTTTTGTCCTCCATATCGCATAAAACTTTTTCATCGCATGACATATTTGTTCGATAACAATTTTGTGCTATAATAAGATCGCCACGGGGATGAACGGTCTCGACGAGGCAGGCTGTTCTGAGATGGCAGGCCGTAGAGCGTCGACTACGTAAAAACAGGCGCAAACCTACAAATGCCAAGAACACTGGCAAGGCCTTCGCGTTCGGCGCCCCGGCCACCTCGGTGGCCCTGGCTGCCTAATCGCAGGCCAACACACTGACCTTCAGAGTAAGGTCACGGCCCGCTTCGACGGTGCGACCAGGTCGAGCGTAAGCCGTCATCACTGGAACGCTGCGACGGCGGAAGCCGAGGCCGCCGTCTAAGAACAATCGGCTGGTCTGACGCTGAATCCTGTTGCACGGAGTCGGTCAGACGAGAAACAAAAGTGCAACTAAGCCTGTAGAGGTCTCAGGGCGAATGTCTCGGACGCGGGTTCAACTCCCGCCATCTCCACCTAAAAAGAAAGGTTCGCTGCATAGCGAACCTTTCTTTTTGGAACAACATTGCGTTCAGACGGGAATGGACTGAGGAATCAAACGGCAACGGCTTCCGCTGCGCAGCGATGTCGCCATCCATTTCCGTCTACATCCATAGGTGCAGGCGGATTCAACAGCGCATGGCTATGCAAACCTTCAACTCGGCAAAGGCTCTGCGTGCACGACGTCGTTTTTTGCGTCGTTGCATTTTCGGTGTGGGCGGGCTGTTGCTGGCGGGCTGCACTGCTCCCATCACTTCGGCTCCCATCACTTCGGCGATGTCGGGCCAAGAGCTTGCAGCCCTCGTGGCGATGGTCGGCCAGAGAGGAAAAAAGCCACCGATGCCTTCCGAAACAATTCGCCCCACGCTGGTCAAACCTGACGTTGCGCTGACGGTCAAGATTGGGCAGATGCTGATGATCGGCTTTCGCGGGACAACGGCGCGACAAGACCCGGCTCTTGTACGCGCTCTGACCGAGCACCACATCGGCGGCGTCGTGCTCTTCGACGTCGACATAGGGGGACGATGGCCGCGCAACATTACATCGCCGCAGCAGGTCGCCGCACTGACTGCTGAATTGCAGGCGCTGGCGACTCTGCCGCTGCTCATCAGCGTCGACCAAGAAGGGGGCAAGGTGGCGCGCCTTAACGAGAAGTACGGCTTTCCCCCCACCCTCTCCGCAGCTACGCTGGGAGAACGCAACGACCCGGAGTTCACACGAGCGGAGGCGGGCAAGATGGCGCAGACGCTGGCGGAAGCGGGCGTCACCCTCAACCTGGCGCCGGTGGTCGACGTGCGTCTCAACCCCAACAGTCCCATCATTGCCCGCCCGGGGCGCAGCTTCTCGGCAGACCCAGTCGTCGTAGCTGCCCATGCAGAAGCCTTCATCGACGGCCATCATGCGCACGGCGTCCGCTGCACGCTCAAGCACTTCCCGGGCCACGGCAGCGCATTAGGAGACACGCACCTCGGCTTCACCGACGTCACCGAGAGCTGGCGCGAGGACGAGCTGCTGCCCTATCGCGAGCTGATCAACAAAGGCAAAGTAGATGCGGTCATGACCGCCCACGTCTTCAACGCCCGGCTCGACCCAGAGCTGCCCGCCACGCTCTCTCCGGCCGTCGTGACCGGTTTGCTGCGCCAGACGCTCGGCTATGACGGCGTCGTCATCAGCGACGACATGCAGATGCGGGCCGTCACCGACCATTACAGCCTAGAAAAGGCCTTCGAGCTGGCGATTCTGGCCGGTGTGGATATCATTGCCGTCGCCAACAACGTCACCTATGTCGGTGCAGTCTCCGAGCGCTTTGTGGCGACGGTCATGCGCATGCTCGACGAGGGAGTCATCGACGAGGCGCGCATCGAGCAATCCTATCGCCGCATCCTAAAGCTCAAAGGGCTGGCCTGAACGTAGACAAGGGCAGCCAGCAGCATCAGCGCGGCTGCGCCCCACAACACTGCAGAGCCGCCGGAGACGTCCCACAACAGGCCGCCGACAATGGCGCCGATGGCCCACCCCAGCCCGCCTTGTGCGGCACCGACCAGCGCCTGACCGGTCGCGCGCAGCCCTGCCGGCGCCGACTGCGCCGCATAATCGACTACCGCCATCCAAAAGGAGGCATAGAGTACGCCCAACAGCGGCGCCACGCTCAGGATGTAGATCGGCGCCGGCGAGAGCGCCATCACGATGTACACAGCGGCGAACCCCACTAGCCCGATCGCGATCAATGCCTTTGTGCGCACCCGCGCCAGCAGCAGCGATCCGATGAACAGAATCGGGATTTCGGTGACCGCGTTAAGCGCGTAGACCATTCCCACCTCCGCCTCGGAGCCACCCAGCGCCAGCAGATGCAGGCCGATAAAGCCAATAAAGCTGGCCGCGCCCGCGCCCATCAACACGTTCATCAGCAGGAAATTGGGGTATCCCGGCTGTCGCCAAAGCTGCGCCAGGCCGGAGAGCAGCTTCGGCCGCGAGGCCAGCCGTTCGATCGGCAGGAGCAAACTCAATCCGGCGCAGACGACGGCGAGCAGCAGCCCATGCAGCCAAAAGATGGCGTCCATATCGCGGGGAGATAGCAACCGGCCGAGGCCATAGCTGAAGGCTACAAAGCCGATGCTGCCAAACAATCGTTGACGACCGTAGCCGGCGCCCGTCCGCGCCGCCATATCGATCACGGCGCTGTCGAGCAACGAAGGAACCGGCGCTCGAAAGAAAATCATCAGAATCACCAGCAGGAGAAGCGGCCAAAAGCCGCTCACCCACAAAAACGGTAGGGTGAGCAGACCCGCGCCGAGGGCGCAGAGCGCCAGCACCTGCTGATGGATCTGCCAACGATCGGCGATTGCCCCCCAAAAAGGATTGGCCAGCAACGCAATGATCGGCGGGATGCTGCCGAGCAGGCCGATCTGCGCACCGCTTAACCCCTGATTGCTCAAATGGATGTTAAAAAATGGAGCCAGCGCGCCGATGGCCGCAAAGAAAGCGAAATAATACAGCTTTGCCACCCACAGCCGCGTGGACGGCGCGCCGGAGTGGATGATCGGTCGAGTAAGCAACGAGGAAACACGCTCCATGATGAGCAAACCTGCTTTCATAATGCTTTCTTAAACAGACTCTCTATTTCCCGGCGCTGTGCAAACGCATCGCCTGCACCTTTGTGCGCGCAAGACAATCAACAATTCACGATACTCTATTCCGCACCCTGGTGCAAACGGCGAAGGCATTTGCGTTTCCGATGTACAACTTATAATGGCTTTGATAGCGCGTTCGGCCTCTGGCATAATGTTGCGCATCAACGTATCACAACCATGAAGGAGCAAGCTTTTATGCCCGGCAACAAATTCCCGCCACCCTTTTATCGCTGGCGTCCGCACCCCTGGCATGGCCTGGAGGTCGGCCCCAACCCACCCGAAGTCGTTCATGCATTTATTGAGATCACGCCGTTCGACCTCATCAAATACGAAATCGACAAACGCACCGGTTACATCCGCGTGGACCGTCCGCAACGCAGCTCTTCGCAGCCACCTGCGCTGTATGGTTTTATCCCACGCACCTACTGCGACGAAAATGTGGCCGAGCTTGCCCTCAATGCCAGGCGGGGGGACGGCGATCCGCTCGACATCTGCGTCTTGAGTGAACGCCCCATCAACCGCGGCGAGGTGATCGTGACGGCGCGCGTCGTGGGCGGGCTGGACGTCAACGACAACGGCGAGGCGGACGACAAGATCATCGCCGTGCTCGAAAATGACAACGTTTGGGGCAAAGCGCGCGACATCAGCGATCTGCCGGAGGTGCTCGTCGAACGGCTACGCCACTATTTCGCCACCTACAAGATGATCCCAGGGCAGGAGCTGGCGCTGTCGGTGGATCGAGTGTACGGTCGGGAGCATGCGCTGCGCGTGGTACAGGCCGCCATCCAGGACTACATCATCGAATACGGCGATTGAGCCAGACATGATGCACCGCCGGGTCAAATTTGTCGATCCTACATAATCAAGGCTAAGCGAATGCAAGAGGCAAACGTTGGCTCCAGCATGACATCCAAGTGTTTATGACGATCAGGATCGTGCGGGCGGCGCCGGAGCACGCCGTGCGGCTCACGCAGATCGCCCACGCCGCCAAGAGCTACTGGGGCTATCCTGCGCAGTGGATCGAGCTGTGGCGCAACCAGCTGACCATCACCGAGGCCTACATCGAGGCGCACGAGGTTTACGTCGCCGTAGATGCCGACAATGTGATCCTAGGCTTTTATGCGCTCGGGGGCGAAGGAGAAAAACGCACGCTGGACCACCTTTGGGTGCAGCCGCAGTCGTTTGGCGCCGGCGTGGGACGCCGCCTTTTCACCCATGCCGTGGTGCGCGCGCAGGCGTTAGGCGTCAGGGTGATAGAGATTGAAAGCGACCCGCACGCCGAGGGCTTTTACCATCGTATGGGCGCCGAGACAATCGGCGAGGTCCTCTATGAAATGGAAGGCTCGCCGCGTCGACTGCCTTTGATGGCGTATATCCTTGAAAAATCAGATGGGCCTTTGCATTTCGACAGCCGCAGTGAATGAAGACAGGTCCATGAATGGGCGAGGCTACGATTCCCTAAGCTGGCGCAGTCGGTGGGAGGAGCGCTATGCGTCCGGCGAAACCCCATGGGACACACAGCAAACACCGCCGGAGGTGCAGAGCTTCTGGCGCTCGGGGAGATTGCCCGACGCAGGATTGGCGTTTGATTTGGGTTGCGGACCCGGCACAAACGTCCGTTTTCTG
>JANWYX010000245.1:12500-19620 GCA_025055055.1 Caldilinea sp.
AAAGCCAAGCTTCGACCGATGGGCGTCGCCCTGATCGCCAGCATCTTTGCGGGGCCGCCGGAAGAATTTGGCGAGGTCGCCGGCATCGTGGCGGAGGCCGCGCCAGACCTCATCGAGGTCAACATCTCCTGCCCGAATGTGCACAGCGAATTCGGCGAACCGTATGCGGGCGATCCCGATGCCGCCGCCGAGGTGACCGGCCATGTGAAAGACACCGTGCAGGAAGCGGGGATTCCGGTCATCGTCAAGCTGGCGCCGAACGTCCCAAGCATTGGACGCATCGCCCGGGCGGTGGTGGCCGCAGGCGCCGACGCGCTCTGTGTCATCAACACCATGCCGGGCATGGTGATCGACGCCGAAAGCGGCCAACCGATCCTGTCCAATCGCAGCGGCGGTCTGAGCGGGCCGGCGCTCAAACCGATCGCCCTCAAATGTGTCTACGATGCGCGCAAAGCCTGCCCGGAGACGCCCATCATCGGCACGGGCGGGGTGACCACCGGCGTGGACGCCGTTGAAATGCTGATGGCCGGCGCAACTGTGGTCGGCGTGGGCAGCGCCATCTACTATCGCGGCCCCTCGGCGATCTCGCTCATCCGCGCGGAGCTGGCCGCCTGGTTAGATGCACACCACATCGCCCGTGTGGAAGAAATCCAAAATTGTGCCCATCGGGAGCGCATCTACAGCGTTGCGCCCACCGGCGCGCCGATCCCGCTGGCCCATTGACGACTCTCCTGTGATATACTTTAGCGTTATGACGAACTATGATACCCGCCAGGAAACCATCGACGCCATCGTGCGACGCATCTCCGATCTGAACGAACAGTCGCTAACGCAGCTCTCGCAGTACATCTCCTATCTCAAGTGGCAGGAGGAGCTGTGGCATAGCCTGGTCGAAGACGAGCGCGTCACCGACCCGGATCAGGCGCTGCTATGGCAGTTCGATTTCATCGAGGCGTTCCCTGCAGCACGCAAGGTCGCCACGCGTACGCCGCAGATGATGGAAATTAAAGTCGGCATGGCATCGTGCGGCCTCGTTCAGCAGATGGCGATCTGGGAGCATCCACCGGTCGCCGGCGCCGCAGTCTGTGAGTACACCGTGCAAATTCCACCCGACATCAACGCCCTGAAACTGCGCTTCGCCGTCGGCATCCGCGACGGCGCCTTGATGGAAGGCGACAACCTGTGCGCTTTTCGCATTTATGTCAATGGCGTGCGCCTGTGGAGCACGACGAAACAGACCAGCAAGTGGGAGCGCTACATCATCGACTTACCCACCCTTGCAGGCCAAGAGGCGGTTATTCAGTTCGTCACCGATGGTCTGGGTGACAATCGCTGGAATTGGGCGGTCTGGGGAGAGCCGCAGCTGCTCGGCTACGGGCCGAAGCGATTCCGATCTCAGAAAAAAATGAGTTGATCTATGAGGGCGCACGAACGGACACGAAGCGAGGAGCATCGTCCCTTACGCTTTGCGCTCTCTGTGCATGAATCAAATCATCTTTTATCCTTTGCAACGGAGCAAATCTATGGCCTTCTTTGATAAACCGCTTGCCGAACTGAAGACGTATCTGCCGGAACGGGACGAGCCGCGCGATTTCGACGCTTTTTGGGAGCGGACATTGGCGGAGGCGCGGCGCCATCCGCTCGACCCGGTTTTCACGCCGGTCGATTATGGACTGCGTACCGTGGAAACCTTCGACGTGACGTTCAGCGGCTATGGTGGACATCGCATCAAAGGATGGCTGCTGTTGCCCCGCCATCGTGAAGGCAAACTTCCCACCGTGGTGGAATACATCGGCTACGGCGGCGGACGCGGCTTTCCCATCGACTGGCTGACCTGGAGCAGCGCAGGCTATGCCCATCTGGTGATGGACACGCGCGGCCAGGGGAGCGCCTGGCTACGCGGAGATACGCCGGACCCGGAAGACGGCGCCAATCCTCAGTTTCCGGGCTTTATGACGCGCGGCATCCTGTCGCCCGAGACCTACTACTATCGCCGGGTCTTCACCGACGCAGTGCGCGCAGTGGAGACGGCGCTAGCCCACCCTGACGTCGATCCGGCGCGACTGGCGGTGACAGGCGGCTCGCAGGGAGGAGGCATTGCTCTCGCCGTCGCCGGCCTGGCGCCCAAACTGCTCGACAACGTCATCAACGCCGCCATGCCCGACGTGCCATTCCTCTGCCACTTTCGACGCGCCACCGAGCTGGTCGATACACACCCCTATCAGGAGATCGTGCGTTTCTGCAAGGTGCACCGCAACCAGGTGGAGACGGTCTTTCGCACGCTCTCGTATTTCGACGGCGTCAACTTCGCCGCGCGTGCCGCGGCGCGCGCGCTTTTCTCCGTGGCGTTGATGGACGACATCTGCCCGCCTTCGACCGTCTTTGCAGCCTATAATCATTATCACGGCCCCAAAGACATCCGCATTTACCCCTTCAATCAGCACGAAGGCGGCCAATCTTTCCAACGACTGGAGCAGCTGCAATTTTTAGCGTAAATCAAAGTAGGCAAAAAAGCGCCGTTCGTTGTCCCCCGACGGCTGGATTGGGGCCAGCCACAACGAACGGCGCATTCGTAAAATACCACGGAGAGGATGCAGAAGTCAAATTTTACAAAGGTGTTGTTTCACGTCAGAAGTTACGAGTTTAACCGACAATGCAAAGGCAGCGCCGAGTTCAGACGCTCCGTGTCGGTGCAGCTATTATCCCCGGACATTCACCGTTAACACCTGCTCTGTCACCCCAACCCCATAGAAAAACCCCATAGAAACCCCATAGACAACCGGTTTATATTCGTACAACCCGACCGCGTCCGGGCAGTCCTGCGCCGAACCGCCGGAGGGGCCTCCTGCCACGATTGCGCCTCCGTTGCGCAGCAGGTCGGCGCCTTGCCCGTTGTCACCGCTCCGGATGAAGCCGAAACAGCTCCCCGGCGAGCTTGGGGTGCTGTTGACCGAGAAGCGGCGAATCGCAGACGGCTGCCGGGAAAGCGGAGAACACATCTTTCGGCGCAAGCGACAGCGGTGTTTCGGCCGACCGGAAGGGTGTGAACAAAAATCAATGCAAAGAGACGGGGGATCGTTGTGGCGTCCGTCCCGGGGTGCGTCTATACCCTGTAGAGGCTCAGAGATGACACGGTGAGCCGAACATATTGCGCGTCCACGAGGGTTGACCGGCGCTTTTTCTGCAGCTCTATTTCGCAGTTTGCTTTCTGCGTCTCGCAGGGCTACAATCAAAATGCTCAAAGCGCCGACATTTCCCTCCCTTGCAAAGCGATATGTCCAGCAACCCAAGCTTTCCTTTCGGCCAAGAGATCGTCTGGCGACCACATCCTGACTGGATTGTAGCCAGCAATCTGCAACAATTTATGCGCCGTCATGGTATCGATGGATATGAGGAATTGCATGCCCGCGCCCGCAACGACATCACCTGGTTCTGGGAGGCGGCGCTGGCCGATCTGGGCATCGAGTTCTATGAGCCGTACTCGCAAATCGTCGACCTGAGCGAGGGGGTCGAGTTTCCGCGCTGGTGCGTGGGCGGCAGGCTGAACATTATCCACAACTGCCTGGACAAATGGCAAAGGACGCCTACGCGTGATCGCATTGCACTGCGTTGGGAAGGCGAAGAGGGCGCAGTGCGCGCCTTCACCTACGCCGAACTGTACGGCGAGGTCAACCGCTGCGCCAACGCCCTTCGCTCGCTTGGACTAGGCAAAGGGGACGCCGTCGGCCTCTACATGCCGATGATTCCGGAGCTGGCGATTGCGTTTCTTGCCGTCGTGAAAATCGGCGGAATCGTCCTTCCGCTTTTCAGCGGCTACGGACACAGCGCGGTCGTCACGCGACTGACCGACGCCGACGCCAAAGCCGTGATCGCCGCCGATGGGCTGTATCGGCGCGGCGCGCAGATCGCCATGAAGCCCGTCGTCGACGCGGCTTGCGCCGAAGTCGCCGGCGTGCAGCATGTGCTCGTCGTCCGGCGCATAGGACTCGCTAACCTCCCCTGGACGCCCGGTCGCGATCACTGGTGGCATGATTTGGTTCCCTGCCAGCCTGCAGAAGCGCCGACCGAAGCGACCGACGCCGAAGATGTGTTGATGCTCATCTACACCAGCGGCACCACCGGCCGGCCCAAAGGCGCGGTGCACACCCACTGTGGCTTCCCGATCAAGGCGGCGCAGGATATGCGCCACAGCATGGACCTCAAAGCGGAGGATGCGATCTTCTGGTTCACAGACATGGGCTGGATGATGGGGCCGTGGCTGGTCTTCGGCGCGCTGCTTAACGGCGCGACGATGGTCTTCTACGACGGCGCACCCGACTTTCCCGACGTCGACCGCCTATGGGCGCTGGTGGAGCGCCATCGCATCACCCATCTCGGCGTCTCACCGACTTTGATCCGAAGTCTCCGTCCCCACGGCGCGGCGCCGGTCGAGCGCCATGACCTCTCCTCGCTGCGCGCGGTCTGCTCCACCGGCAGCCCTTGGGACCCGGAAAGTTGGCTGTGGACCTTCGAGACGGTGCTCAAGCGCGAGAGACCGATCCTCAACTACTCCGGCGGCACCGAGATCAGCGGAGGCATCCTGTGCGGCGACTTCTTCCGTCCGCTCAAGCCCTGCGCCTTCAGCGGTCCGGTAGTGGGCATGGACGCCGATGTGGTCGATGAGCAGGGAAATCCGGTGCGCGGGGCTGTCGGGGAGCTGGTGATCCGCCAGCCGTGGATCGGTATGACGCGTGGTTTTTGGCGCGACCGCGAGCGGTATTTGGAGACGTACTGGCGCAAGCTGCCCGGCCTTTGGGTGCATGGCGACTTTGCAGCGATCGACGAAGATGGCCTCTGGTACATTCTCGGCCGCAGCGACGACACGATCAAGGTGGCCGGCAAACGGCTGGGCCCCGCCGAAGTGGAGGCGATCCTGAATAGCCACCCGGCGGTGAAAGAGTCGGCGGCGATCGGCGCGCCCCATCCGCTTAAGGATCAGGAGGTGGTTGGCTTTTGCGTGCTCCGAGAAGGCGTGCAGCCGAGCGAAACGTTAAGGGCGGAGCTGATCGAGCTGGTGACGGCCGAGCTGGGCAAGCCGCTCAAGCCGCGCACAGTGCTCTTTGTCTCCGCCCTTCCTAAGACCCGCAACGCGAAAGTGATGCACCGCGTGATACGCGCCGCCTATCTCGGCGAGCCACCCGGCGACCTCAGCAGCCTGGAGAATCCGGAGACGGTCGAGGCGATTCGCCGGGCTATCTGACTATCGGCTGCTGACCGGTTGCACAGCGCCGGCGGCCTGCGAACCCTGCTTGGCCGTCAAGACCTTGAACGCCTCCAGCTCGGCCTGACGCGCCAGATTGATCGAGTCCGCCAGCACCCGCGCCGATTCCTGCGGACTGTGGAAGCCGGTGCTGTTCTCCGACGAAATGAAGTCCCAGCGCATCTGGGAGGAGCGATGGAGCTGCAGGGCCGTATTCAACTCCTCATCGGTAGCGCCCGCCGCGCGTGCAGCGACGATGGCGTCGATGGCGGCAAGCAGCGCTTCCTCGCTGCTACGCAGCAACTGCGCCGTGCGCGTTTGGATCGTCTCGATGCGCTGGACCAGTTCCGCCTCCGAGAATTTGTGGCAAGTCTGGCAGGCGGTGGCCACGTTGACCTTGGGGCTGCGGATCCAGTGGTCGGAGACCTTCACGCTGCCCACGCGTACGTAGGGCATATGACAGTCGGCGCAGGAGACGCCTGACTGGTAGTGCAGGCCCGTCGTGAAGAGCTCATATTCCGGATGCTGAATCTTGATCATCGGCGCGCCGGTCTCTTTATGCGTCCAATCCTTGAAGCCGTATTCGTTGTAGTAGCGCTCGATGTCGTCGACGTTCAGCCCCTTTTCCCAGGGGAAGACGAGCTCCTTCTTTTCGCCGGCGAAATAGTACTCCACATGGCACTGGGCGCAGACGTACGAGCGCATCTCCTGGCGACTGGCCTGGGTGACGTCGATGCCGCGTTTCGCCAGTGCGTTGACCAGCGCCGGCCGCGTGATGCGCAGCGCCATCGTCTGCGGGTCATGGCAATCGGCGCAAGATGATCCCAAATGCAAACGATCTTTGAGGTCATTATAGGGCGTGCTGTTGAAGGCCTCCCATCCCATCTCGGCGATCAACAAGGGCGCCTCGGCGGCGTGACAGTTGATGCAGGCGCCCGGTTGATTCGCCACCTGCACGCGCTGCGTATTGCGCTGATCGATCTGCGAGTAAAAATGGCCGCGCTCCTCCTTGTGATCGACGCTGAAGGGCATGCCCGCCCAGAGGCGCACCATCGCCGGGTAACGCTCGAGTTTGCTATACGGCTCGGAGCCGCCGTAGGTCGTCGGGCCGTAATTTTCCTCCGTACGCTTAAAAGAATCATATTGGATCGGGAAATTCAGCCCCCACACCGCCGGGTCGATCTCGTTGTCGGGCATCTCCACCACTTTGGCGGGGTAGAGCCTGGCTTCGTCCTTTCTTCCCTGAATGCTCATCAACAGCGCAACAACCACAATCGTCGCCACCGCCGCCACCAAAAATAGTCCGATATAAAGCCACAAGCGGCCTTTGCTTTGTTTGGGTGCTTGCTCGGTCATAGACACTCTCCCCTTTGCCGATCGATTCGGTCGCTTCTATGGTTTGGCTTCATGATGAACACTTAGCGCCGAAACCCTCAGGAGCGCCCCATCGTACGCCACTCAACCCCTGTGCGCTCTGCGTCTCGGCGGCGTAATCGCTCACGGGCCGTGCGCCACATTGCCGTGCCCGACATTGCCGTGACAGCGCACACATTGCAGCGGCTCGTCTGAGACGAAATGTTCGATGGCGCTCACCATTGTAGCGTGACAGTCTCGGCAGTTCTGCTCGGCGATGCGAGCGTTGAATTCGCGAATGTGCAGGTGCTCAGGATAGGTGTCGAGCGTAAAGGCGAGGCTATGGTTGAAACCGTTGACGCCCTTCACGATCCATTTGTCGATGAACCCGTGAGGCGTGTGACAATCGTTGCAGGTCGCCACCGCCTTGTGGGTGGAGCGATTCCAGCCGTCAAACTGCTCGCGCATAATGTGACAGTTGACGCAGGCGGTGGGATCGTCGGAAAAATAAGAAAAACCCTCGGCGTA
>JANWYX010000283.1 GCA_025055055.1 Caldilinea sp.
CGATCTGCACCATGCGCTCCCCATAGGCGCCGTTGACGAGCACGAGAAGTCGCCCATTTGGTGGGATCGCCGAGCCGATGACCGACTCGATGGCGAAGGTGCCGCTGCCCTGCATCAGAACAGCGGTGTACAGGACGGGATCTGCATCGGCCAGTTCGACCAACCGTCTACGCACGTCGGCGACCAGCGCAATGAATTCCCGGTCGCGAGAGCCGAGATCGCGCAGCATCGCCTGTTTGACCGTGCGACTGGTGGTGAGGGGGCCAGGGGTGAAAAGCGCTTTATCTTTCCATGATGAAATCGTCATACCGAATTTCCAACCGAATCATGGCAGACGCCAAGCCTGTGTGCGTCGATTAAGTTGATGGACAACGACAGTATACACCAGCCGCGCAATCAGACAGGCGGCGATGATCAACACGGACATCGCGGCGGCGGCGGCGGTGTCGCCTGCTTCATCCATGTGAACGATCGCCACGGAGGCCAGCCGAAGCTGCGGCGAATAGAGAAAGATCACGGCGGAGACCGTCACCATCGAGTTGACGAAGAGATACATGGCGATCTCCGCCACGGCGGGCAGGGAAAGCGGCAGCGTGATGCGGGCGAACGTGCGATAGAACGGCACGCGCATCGAAGCCGAGACGGACTCGAACTCCGAATCGATCTGTTTCAGCGCCGTGGTGGCGGTCATGAAGCTGACGGTGTAAAAATGAACAATGTTCGCCAATACCAGGATTGCCATCGTCCCGTAGAGAAAGGCGAACGGATTAGGAATGGCGAAGCCCGCAATCGTCCAGCTCTTTGGGTTGAAAAAGAAGATATAGGCGATGCCGATCACCAACCCGGGCAGCGCCACCGAGATCATGGAGAGAAAGTAGGCGAAGTGGCGCAGGGGCGGCCAGGTGCGGCTCTTTTCGATGATGTAGGCGCCGAGAAAAACGATCGTCACGCCGAAGAACGCTGAATAGAAGGACATCCACAAGCTGTTGGTGTAGGCGGCCCACCCTCCGCCGCCGACGTGGCGAAAATCGTAGTGGCGCAAGGTTAGGCCGAGCCGATAGGGCCAGACGTCGACGAAGGAGGCATAGACGACTGCGCCGATGACGATAAGAATGGCGGCGGCGATCAGCGAGCAATAAACCAACGCAATCGTATCGATGAGCCGATGGGGTCGCGGACGCAGCGGCACAGAACGCGAGGTGAGCACCGCCATCTGCCGCCGCTGGGCAATGCGGTCGATGACGAAGGCGATCCCGGTTGGTGCCAGCAGCAGGATGCTGATCGTGGCGCCCATCACGAAGTTCTGCTGGCCGATCACCTGCTTGTAGATGTCGGTCGCCAGCACGTTGAAGTTGCCGCCGACTACCTTGGGCACGCCGAAGTCGGTGAAGGCAAGCGTGAAACAGACGAAGATGGCGCTGATCAACCCATAGCGCATGCCCGGCAACGTCACCACCCAGAAGGTGCGCAGCGGCGACGCCTTCAGCGCCATACTCGCCTCGTAGAGACGAGCGTCCGCCAGCGACGCCGCCACCATAAGGATGAGAAAGGCTTGCGGAAAACAGTAAAGCAGCTCGCCGAGAATGATGCCGTTGATACCATAGAGGTGGATGTTGTACGCCAGCGGCAGCCCTAGCGTGCGCTCGAAGAAACCGAAAAAACCGGTCGTCACCAGCCCTTTGTTGCCGAAGAGGTAGACCAGGCCGATCGCAAGCGCCAGCGGCGGCGCAAAGAGCGGCAACAGGGCAATGGCGCGAAAAAGACCCTTGCCCGGCATGCAGGTGCGCGCGATCGCCCAGGCGTAGCCGAAGGCCAGTCCGACCGCCAGCAGCGTTGTCGCCGTAGCGATCGTCAGACTGTTGACGAACGAAGAGACGAGGCCAGGGCTGCTGAAGTAGCGCACGTAATTCTCCGGCCCTACGAAACGCCCTTCTGGATCGGAAAGGCTGCGCGCTACCAGCGGAACGAGTGGCAGCAGAACGCCGACCAACAAAAAGCCAACGACAAGGAGCAACAGGAGACGGCGCAGCCACTCCTCTGCTGTGACCACCGGACGCACCCGACCGTGGGGCAGAAGCAACGTGCGCTCCTCTGCGGTCCGCATCGTCATGAGGCGGCTCCTGGCGGCAGGCGGAAGACGCGCAACGCATCCGCAGGGGCGTGGACAGGCACGGCGGCGCCGACGCGCAGATCATGGTGCATAGTGGCGTGTCTGGGCAGATGGACGATCAGGCTGACAGGTTGTTGTTCGTCGTTGTGGCGTCGGTAGTGCAACAGCAGACGATAATGCGGCCCCATGAACTCCACCGAGCGCACTTCCGTCAACAGCACGTTGCCCAAGCCGGTGTGCTCACGCTCGATGCGCAGCTCCTCGGGGCGTACAGCCAGCATCACTTCGCTGCCCGGCGGCAGATGGTTCTGCCATCCCTGTACGCGCAACGCAAACGGGCCGGTGCGAAAGACGCCGACGCCCTCGCCGCTGACCAGGCCGGGCAGGAAGTTCATCTGCCCCACAAAATCGGCGACAAAGGGCGTGGCGGGATGCTGATAGATCTCCAACGGCGCGCCGATCTGGACGATGCGTCCGTGATCCATGACGACGATGCGATCGGCCATCGTCAGCGCCTCCTCCTGATCGTGGGAGACCATGATCGCCGTGACGCCGAGCCGCCGCTGCAGCGCTGTGATCTCCCCGCGCAAATTGGCGCGCACGCGCGCGTCAAGCGCCGAAAGCGGCTCGTCGAGCAGCAACAACCCGGGCGACAGGGCCAGCGCGCGCGCCAGCGCCACGCGTTGCTGTTGCCCGCCGGAAAGCTGCGCAGGATAACGACGGTCGAGTCCCTGCAGCCCGACAAGACGGAGCAGTTCCTGAACGCGCGCAGCAATCTGCGCTTTGGGCAGCTTCTGGTTTTTCAGGCCGTAGGCAATGTTGTCCGCCACAGTCAGGTTAGGAAAGAGCGCGTAGGACTGAAAAACGATGCCAAAATCGCGATGCGAGGCAGGTAGTCGCGTGACATCGCGGCCCGCCTGCACGATGCGTCCAGAGGTCGGCTCCTCCAGCCCGGCGATGATGCGCAACAGCGTGGTCTTGCCACAACCGCTCGGCCCCAGCAAGAAGAGAAACTCGCCCGCCTGCACATCAAGTGAAATGTTCTCGAGCGCCACCGTTTTGCCGAAGCGTTTGTGAATCTGTTGCAGTTGAAGATAGGGAGGCGGATCGCCCATACGATCTTGTCAGGCTAAAAGATTAGAACACACACCCATGAAGTAAAGTCACCTTCCAGGAGGCTCGAAGCTTCCTGGAAGGTGGAAAGTCCCTATTTTTGCAGCCGCTCCCAAGCTCCCGAGTTGCAACCGGGGGAGCGCCCACGAAGCTTCACCCCGTTCAGCGCGGCTCGCTCTTGCCGTCGTAGCGCTCCGCCCACTGCGCCAAAATGCGCTCGCGCTCCATCGCCATGGTCACAAAGTCGTTTTTGATCAGCTGCGCGATTGGGTTCTCGGGATACCCTTCCGGGATCGGCACGTCGGTGACTGCGGCGGTAATGGGAAAGCTGTTGGCGTAAAGCCGCATCGCCTCGTCGCTGATGGCCCAGTCGAGGAACGTTTTGGCGGCAGGCGAGATCGCGTCCTTCTTGACCAGCGCGTTTGCCTCGATCTCCCAGCCAGAGCCTTCGGCCGGGAAAACCGGCTCGATCGGCTCGCCTGATGCTTTCTGCTTGATGGCGCGGTAGTCGAATGAAATCCCGATCGCCACCTCGCCGGCGCCCGCCATGCGGCAGGGCTTAGAGCCGGAGTGCGTGTAGACGGCCATGTTCTCGTGCAGCTTGTCGAGATACGCCCAGCCTTCTTCTTCGCCCATCATCTGCAAGATGGCGGAGACGGAGAGAAAACCGGTCCCCGAAGAGGCCGGGTTGGGCATGGCAATCAGCCCCTTGTATTCCGGCTTGATTAGGTCGGCCCAGGAGGTCGGAATGGGCAGACCCCTCGCCTCCAGCTCGACCGTATTGACGCAGAAGGCGGAAAACCAGGCGTCAATGCCCACCCAATGCGGCGGGTCGGCCGGGTCGCGAAATTCCGGGCGGATGCGCTCCAGGCCGGCCGGCGCGTACGGCTCCAACATGCCTTGCCGGTCGGCGACAAGCAGGCTGGTGGCGGCCAGGCCCCACACGACGTCGGCCTGCGGGTTGTCCTTTTCGGCGAGCAGGCGGGCTGTGATGATGCCCGTTGAATCGCGGACAATGTTCACCTTGATATCGGGATACCGTTCATTGAAGGCAGGAAGATAAACGCTGATTTGGTCGTCTTCTAACGCTGTGTAGACGGTAATCTCGCCGGAGGTGGCAGAGGATTGATCCGTTTGCTCCGCTGCGCTCGACGGTGCACCGGTGGGCTGCACCGTCGTACAGCCGGCGAGCATCCACAGGGCCGCCACGACGAAGAGCATGAACCGTTTCATCAATTGCGCTCCTTTTTATTTCAAGATGGGGAAACAAATCTTTTCGCGCAATAGTGAAACCGATTCATGTAAAAAACGATCACTCTGCGTATGAACGCAAGGTGATCGTTTTGTTAACAGATGGCGTGGGAATCTGAAACCGATCAGAGTCGTGCAATAGCCGAGAAAAGGCGCGTGCGATTTTCCTCGGCCACGAAATTGGCAAAATCCTCGCCCAGGCGTTTGCGCAACCTTTCAATCTGTTTTTGTTGCGCGCGTTGATAGTGCGTAACGGTGGGGGCGTCACCGTTTTGAGAATTGCTGTTCAGAAGCTGCATGCTGACAGCCGCGTCGTTGAGATCGCCTAAGTCATCCTGCAATTTACGCAGCAGCGCAATGATGGCAGCGCCCTCTGAGCCGAGCAGACCGGCCATAAATTCTAGGTTGTAGCGCAGATATTTGCATTCGATGCGCAGGCGGTGCAATGTTTCAACCGGGACCGGTTCAGGCTGTTCAAACCAAACCTCATAGGCGCGCACGCGCTCGAAGTTGGCAACCAGCATCATCGGCGCCACGTGACGCACCTGGAACGGCGTCACTTCCTGCCCAGGCTGCGGCTGCATGTCGGCCAGGCCAAGCCCTGGCGTGCGACAAAAATGCAAAAATTCCACGATAAATTCGCTATATTTGGGGCTGTCCAGCCATTCGAGCAGTGTGCGACGGGCGTCATCGCGCTGAATACGCCACTGCTCGAGGGTCGCCTGAAGGTCCGCCTGACTTTTCTTCTTCGCTTTTTGCCGATATTTTTCGAGCTTCTCAATGGCGACATCCAAATCCCGCACGGCACCCAACAGACGCGCAGTATGGCGCAAATTCTTGAGATGGGAGCGGATCGCTTTCGGCTTAAAGTAGCTCTCGTACATGTGCGCAGCCGCCCGAGCGCGACGAATCGCCACGCGTGCGTCATGTACGAATTCGGGGTCCACACCGGCGCGGACGCCCGCTTCATTAAGCAGCAATTTCATGAACTGCTCTTGCCAGATGATCCGACACGCTTCCCCCATGTGCATGTCCGACTGCAGCCCCTGCCAGCTTTCCGGCGAATCGACGGGATGCCGACTGAGGATGACCAGGGCGCGCTCCAGCTTGCTCTCTCGGTTCGGCGTCAACTGATAGGCGCCGCTCAGTCGGTCGGCGAAGACCTGCAACTCGGCTACATCGACATCGGGCGCCAGCTCGACCTCCATTTCATAGGTGCGCGCCAGCACAGGGCCTTCGACGCTCTGCCGGATGCACACTTCGTCCAGGCTGAGCCACGCAAGCACGGCGTCTTCCTTGCGCCGCCTGCCGGCCGTCGCCGGCAACACAGGACGCATTTGGCGCGTTTGCTCGAGCACACAGAGCACAATCAGCGAACGTTCTGCATCTACGACCTCGCCCAGAGTTTCGACGATCGAAGGCGGCAGCTCGCCGACTTTGCGCGGCGGCGACTCGCCATCAAGCGGCTCTTCGATCTCCAGGCGACGATGAATGCCCTCATCATCGCCGACTTCGCGCGACTTGAGCGTCGCCAGCCAGCGGTCATCAACCCATCGCGCCCGCAACTGATAGCCAACGCGCAACAGCCGATAATCGGGTGTATCCAGATAAATATCGGTCACCTGTTTACAGGTGACTTCCCCGAAACGGTAGCCGGGCAGGGCGCCGTTACGTTTCACCAGCGTATGAAATGTATTGGCATCGGCGATTTGAAATTTCGCTTCGATTTCGGTCGTCTCTCCGTTCATGAGTTTAATTCCGTTCTCGAAGTCGGAAATATTTGTCGCCATCAGTTAAACCCTCGAACGTTCAACAATCGTTAAAAAAAGTATAGGAAAATGTTATCATGACATCGATAATTTTGCTAGAGTTCAGCGAGGTGAGGTTGAAAACAATCATTCGATAGGGCAAAATTTCAAGATGTTGCAGATCAATGAATCGCTTTTCGAGCAGACGACCCACTCCCCTTCGCT
>JANWYX010000290.1 GCA_025055055.1 Caldilinea sp.
GCATAGGCTAACTCGCCCGGCATCGGCCCGGCGCACTGCCCGGAGGTGAGGCTGATGATGCGGCCCCCGCGCGAACCGCGCCAGCGACGCAAAAACTCTTGACACATCAGCACCGAACCACGCACATTGACGGCGTAATGACGATCGAGCTGCTGTGCGTCGAGCTGCTCGATGCTTCCCGACTCGGAATGACAGGCGTTGTTGACCAGGATCGACGGTGCGCCCAGCAGGCTGTGCACCGCGTCGAAAATATGGCGTGGGACCTCAGGCTGGCCGAGATTGGCCTCCAGGCCATAGGCGCGCACGCCCAGCGCCCGCAGCTCGCTCAGAAGCTGCTCAACGTCGCCTTCCACCTGCTCTCCGTATGTGTGTCGGTCGTAGGGCAAAAAGTACGTGATCAGGAGATTTGCGCCGGCGGCCGCCAGCTTGCGGGCGATGGCAGCGCCGATGCCGGCGCGGCGGCTGGCGCCGGTTACAATTGCAATGCGGCCGGAAAGGTCAATCTTCATCGCGTCTCAGCGGCTTGCCATCGATCACGATCTCCGCCGCGCTCTCGTCTGCCATCTGTTTATAGACCTGCGTCGTGCTCAGGCTGGCATGTCCCAGGCGTTCCTGCACCTCGCGCAGACCGGCGCCGGTGCTGAGAAGATGGGCGGCGAAGCTGTGTCGCAACGTGTGAGGCGTCACCTGCCCCTCGATGCCGACCTCGGCCACATAGCGCTTGATAATCAACCAGAGGCCCTGTCGGGTCAAGCGCTGGCCGCGATGATTGAGAAAGAGCGCAGGCTCGTTGTTGCGGACCATCAACGCCGGACGCCCTTGTTCTACATAACGACGCAATGTCTCGCGGACGCTCTCGTTGAGATGCGCAACGCGACGGCGCTTGCTGTTGGCGCTGCAAATGAGCTGCCCCGTTTCCAGGTCAAGGTCGGAGACGTCGAGGTTCACCAGCTCGGTGACGCGCATGCCGGTGGCGTAGAGCGTCTCCAGCAAAGCGCTGTCGCGAATCGCCTGCGCCGTCTCATAACGCCTCGGCGCAGCCAACAACCGTTCCACATCTTCAGATGAAATCGTGTGAGGAACATGTTTTTTGACCTTGGGCGATTCCAACAAAGCCGCCGGATCGTTCTCTATCACCCTGCGCGAATGTAGATACTCGAAGAAACTTTTGATGGCAGCCACCTTGCGCGCCACAGTCGACGACGCGTAATCGCGCGCGCGCAGATGCAGAACATATTCCTGCATGACGCCCGGCGTCACCTGCTTCCAATCATCGATGCGCTCGCCGTCCACCGATTGGTAGTGCATCAGGAAAGTGAGCAACTGGCTGAGATCGTTGCGATAAGCCGCAATTGTGTTCTCAGAGGCGTTCTCCTCGAAATCGAGACACAGTAGATATCGTTGCACTTCTTCTTGCATGCGACTCACTCCCCTGTTTCATTCTTTCCATCGATCAACCGGTTGAGACGTTTGGCGCCGCCTCCGGGCAACGTCTCCACGCAACCGTGTTGTCGGCGAAAGCTTCGCCCTCCACTTCATGGGGCGCTCCGGTTTGTCGGTTCGGCCTCCGGGCAACGTCTCCACGTACCGTCTTACCAGTGTAGCATAACTTTGCATAAACAGAAACTTTTGCACTTTTGGGCGCACATTCCGCCGGGTATAATGGTGGTCATGACGGCTGCAACGCTTGATGCTGCGTCGGTGCAGAGCGACGGGGCATTAATGGAATTTACCGAGGCGTTCTTTTCCTATTTTGGGGCGAGCGTCCAAGCCCTACCGTTGCGGAGCCCGCGCGGCAAACGGCGCAACTCCGTCGCCCAACTGCTTCAGATTGAGCTCTCTTCAGAACTGCGTGAGCATTTCGGCGCCGCTTCACTCCGTCTGGCATTCCGTGCCTCTCATTTGGCCGAAGCCGGAGAAGGCGTGGAGCTGGTGGCGCCGGGAAGCCGCGTCTTTGACCGCATGATGGCCTATCTGGAGCAGAAAAGCGCAGTGGCCGTGCAGCGCGCGCCTGTGCGCCATGCAGACAGCCAGGCGTTGATGTCCGCCGTCCGCCCCACCAATGCCGCCATTACGCGTCTGCGGCTTCAGGAGCGGATGCGATTGCTCTTTGCCTTCACATGGCGCATCACCTACCGCGCCGACGACAAGCGCCAGGAGATCTACACAACCTGGATGGATGAAGAGGGGCGTCTCCTTTCCCAGAGAGACGACGAAGCCAAAGCCGCAAGCGGACGCCAGAACGGGACCATCGACTTGGATCGGCTGCTGCGCGAGGCAGAAGCTGCGCCAACGGAGGGCGATACAGCAGGCGAGACGACTCCGATCCGATTGCCGGCGCTGACCCAGCTCGTTCGGCTGGCCGAGCGCGCACGGACGTACGCCGTCTATCACGCCGATATGCGCTGCGTCGAGTATGAGGCGGAAATTCTGCCGCGCCTCTATAAAGTCCTCAATCGGCTGCTCACCTATTACCAGCAGCAGATCGACGAGGCTTTTCCCGCGCGCGACCCAGAAGGCGAACGCCGTCGAGCGTTGGAAGCCGACCTGCAGCGCAAGATTGCGGAAGAGCTCGAAAATCATCGCCTTTATGTCGACGTGGAGTTGATCGCCTACAGAGTGATCGAACTTCCGGTTGCCGCTTCCGAAATTACCATAAGCAATGGTGTGCATGAAAAAACAGTGGTGATCGAGCTGGATCGCTACAGCGGCGCGCTGCGGCGCCCCCTTTGTTATGCCTGCGGCGCAGAAACAACCACGCTGACCCTGGATCATCACGGCCATCTGACCTGTGAAGGTTGCCTGTCGATCTGCGCAGGATGCAACGACCTGTTCTGTGCAAGCTGCGGGCTGGCCCCTTGTCCGGTCTGCGGCGGTCACAATTGCGAGCATTGTGGGCGCATGTGTTGGGCCTGCGGCAAACGCGCCTGTCGCAACCACCTCGGCGTGTGCCCGCTCTGCGGAGATGAAGTTTGTCACGCCTGTCAGGCGGAATGCGCAGAGTGCGAGGTGCAGCAGTGCAAGAGCCATCTGCGCGCCGACTGCGTGGCCGATGCGCAAGGCCAACAGCGGCTGATCTGCCCGCGCTGTTCGGTGCGTTGCCCGGGTTGTCAACAGTTCACCGCACAGATCGGAGTGTGCACTGCCAGCGGACAGCGCTTCTGTCTGAACTGTCTGGCGACCTGCGCGCGCTGCGGCCGAGTGGTTGGCCCTGGCTACTATCAGGTCGAGCCCGGCGATCGTCGCCCATATTGTCATGAATGTCTACAGGAATGCCCGAGCTGCCACGTATTGACGTATGAGGTTGCGACGTGCGACGTCTGTGGTCGCAGCGGATGTCGCGACTGCGTAGGACGCTGTGTCGTCTGCAGCCGTCGCGTCTGCGCCGAACACAGCATACAGATGCCGGGCTGCGGCCATCGGATCTGCGTGCGCGATCTAGAGCAATGCGTCGTCTGCCGGGGCTTGGTCTGTCCGCGCTGCGATCCCACCTGCGCTATCTGCGGTGCTCTCCACTGTCGTGCGCACGTTGCAGGCTGCGTCCAATGCGGCCAAGAATATTGCAGCGCGTGCGTCAACGATGTAGGGGTGTGCGCCACCTGCGCTGGAGCCGACATCGAAGGTAGGCCGCTGGAGCGCCATTCGCTCGCCTGGCCGCCTACGCCGGAGGCGAACGACCTGATTCACCACTATCGCTGGCGGATGGTCAGCAATCGTCGCTACGAGATTTACATAGGGGAGGGCGCTATGAAAGCTCTGGCGATCGTCGTGGTCGAACGTTGCGCCGAGGGTGCTCGCGTGGTGCGCATACAACGTTTTAGCGCGCTCGAGCGGCTGCGCAACCTGTTGGGTATATGAACGCTTCCACCCGAGGAACAACACATCTGGCGGATTGTCATCTTTGCCCATTTCACTGCGGAGCGTTGCGCAGCACCGCCGGCGGCGTCTGTCGCGTGGGGGCGGTCAGCTATATCGCCAGCGAAATGATGCATTGGGGCGAAGAGGAGCCGTTGCGCCCGGCGCACGCCATCTTCTTCAGCGGCTGCACGGCGCGTTGCACGTTCTGCGTCGCCGCCCGCTTCGCCTTTCGCCCCACCTATGGCGTCCCCGTGAACGCCGAAATCCTGGCGCAGCGCATCGTCCGGCGCCAGGCCGAAGGCGCCCGCTCCGTCTGTTTTATCGGCGGAGAGCCTGCTCCGCATATCCCGCTGATCGTAGAGACGCTTGCGCTGTTGGGAGAGCGCCGCACCGTTCCCGCCGTCTTCAACAGCAACTTCTATCTGACCGACGAAGCGCTCGACCTGCTCGACGGCTGGATCGACGTCTATCTGCCCGACCTGAAATTTGGCCCGGCGAGCGGCCCGCACAGCTGCGGCGAAGCGCTGGGTGGCATGCCGGACTACTGGCGCGTGGTCACGCACTGCATCGACCGCGTGCTGAGGCAGAAGAGCCGCGTGATTGTGCGCCATCTGTTGATGCCCGGGCACTTTAACTGCTGCACCGCGCCGGCGCTGGCATGGCTGGCCGAGCGGCCTGCGCTGGAGGTCAGCCTGTTGACGCAATATTTGCCTCCTGCTTCGATGCGAGGGGCGCCGGCCAGCCCGTTGGGAATGGAGGAAATTGAACAGGCGAAGGCGTTGGCCACTCGCCTCAGTTTACGCCTGGTGAAATGAAAACCCTTTGGACACGAATCGAACAGCACAGCCGGAAAAGTTTGACCGGCCCTCGTCTTGTCGGTACAATATGGTGTATTTTGCATGACAGCACAGTGCATTTGCGCAGGGGAAGTGCAGTGCACCGAAAATGGCAACGACCGACTTGTGAGCGAAAAGAGTCGCCGTGTTCGAAAGCTTAACCGATAAACTGCAAAGCATCTTCGATAAGTTAGCCACCAAAGGCAAGTTGTCCGAAGCGGACGTCAACGCCGCCATGCGCGAGGTGCGGCTGGCGTTGTTGGAGGCGGACGTCAACTATAAGGTGGTCAAAGAGTTTGTCGAACGCATCAAGGCGCGCGCTGTTGGCGTCGAAGTGATGCAGAGCCTTACGCCGGCGCAACAGGTCGTCAAGATCGTGCACGAGGAGCTGATCGAGCTGCTCGGCAAACCGGCGCCGCTGAACACATCGGGGCCTCCGCCTCATGTGATCATGCTGGTCGGCTTGCAGGGCGCCGGGAAGACGACGATGGCGGCCAAGTTGGCACTGCGTCTCAAGAAGAACGGCCAGCGGCCGCTGCTCGTGGCCGCCGACATCTATCGACCGGCAGCCATCAAACAACTCGAAGTGCTGGGCGCGCAGATCGACGTTCCCGTCTACAGCGCAGGCTCGCAGACGCCCGCCTCGACGATCGCTAAGGACGCCCTTAAGCTGGCGCGCGAAAAAGCATACAATGTCGTGATCATCGACACCGCCGGCCGCCTGCAGATCGATGAAACGTTGATGCAGGAGCTGGAGCAGGTGCGCATGGTGACGCGCCCCGCCGACATTCTGCTCGTTGTCGACGCCATGACCGGCCAGGAGGCGGTTAACGTCGCCGAAGGCTTCAACGCCCGCGTGCCGCTGACCGGGTTGATCATGACCAAGATCGACGGCGACGCGCGCGGCGGCGCTGCATTGAGCGTGCGCCAGGTCACCGGTGTGCCGATCAAGTTCCTGGGCACAGGCGAAAAACTGCCCGACCTCGAACCCTTCGACCCAGAGCGATTGGCGGGACGCATCCTGGGCATGGGCGATGTTCTCACGCTGATCGAACGCGCCCAGGAGACCATCAGCGCCGACGCCGCTGCCGCCATGGAAAAGCGACTGGTCGAAGGACAGTTCGATTTCGAGGACTTCCTGGAGCAGCTCAAACAGGTCAAGCGACTTGGTCCGTTGACCGACATTCTGGCCATGATTCCCGGCGTGAATCGCTTTGCAAAAGAGATCGACCCGATGATGGCGCAGAACAGCCTGAAAAAGACGGAGGCGATCATCAACAGCATGACGATTCAGGAGCGGCGCAACCCGGACATCCTCAACGCCAGCCGGCGTCGCCGCATCGCCGCAGGCAGCGGAACGACTGTTCAGGATGTCAACATGCTGGTGAAACAATTCCGCGAAATGCAGAAAATGATGAAACAACTGGGCGTCATGGGGGGAGGCAAGAAGAACAAAGGCAAGAAAAGCCGCAGCCTTCCCGGGCAACGGGGCGGCCTGTTTCCTCCCGGTTTGGGCGATCTCTTTGGAGGGCGCTCATGAATTGAGGGGCTGCACCGGAAGCGTCGGACAATGGCTTGACCGCGATTCCACTTCCAAATTCACGCTCCGTCCTGCGTGCGTTCCTCAGTTGGGGGATGAAACGGGGGCCGGCCATTTGCACGAGCAATAGAATTTGTCCGAGAATTGTACAATAGATTGCGACTGGAATTGATTGCTAAGGAGAACACACAACCATGATCCGAATTCGGTTGCGCCGCATGGGCGCCAAGAAGATGCCGTTTTATCGCATTGTGGTGGCCGACAAGCGTTCGCCCCGAGATGGGCGTTTTATCGAGAGCATCGGCACTTACAATCCGCACACCGACCCGGAAACGGTCGAGCTGAAGATGGAGCGCACCGTCTACTGGCTCAAGCAGGGCGCACAGCCCAGCGACGGCGTCTTCCGCATCCTGCGCCGCTACAATTTGATTGACGAAAAGGGAAAACCGGTTCTACCGCCGCCGGTAGGTGAAGCTGCGGCGGAAACGGCATCGGCCTGAAGACGAAGACCCGACTATGGAAGAGTTGATCCGCTATCTTGCCGAGTCGCTGGTTGAACAGCCCGACCGCGTGCGTGTCTACACCAAGGAGACGCGGCGCGAGACGATCATCAAGCTGCGCGTGGCACAGCAGGATGTCGGTCGCGTCGTCGGTCGCAATGGGCGCGTTGCCAACGCCATGCGCGCGCTGCTAGAGGTGGCGGCGCGCAACCATCGCAAGCCGGTGCTGCTCGAAATTGACTGACGCTTGACCACTTGCTGGATCGCTTGACCACGGCTGAATGCCCAGGCGAGCGGCGCCTTTCTCGAATTGCCCTCGCTCCGGCGTCTCGGCGCAAGCGTCTTGACACAGGCGTCTCGAACGAAAGATGGAATGAGACGACCGGCGATGCACTTCGGTTGTCGGTTGAAAGTAGATGCGAGGGCTGCCGCCGGCAGCCCATTTTTCGTCCATGTTGCGGAATCTGTGTTGATGATTTTGGATGGCAAAGAAAAAAATTCAATGTCTGACTCCATTCGCTCCACGCCACCGAAACGTTCGCCGCGGCGCCACGGCCAGACTTACCGCGTTTACAATCAGGAGGTCTTTGTGCCGGACGGTTTCCTGGCGGTTGGACATATCGTCGGCGTGCATGGCCTGCGCGGAGAAGTCAAACTGGAATCCTACACCGATTTCCCCGAACGCTTTGCGCCCGGCGAGCGTCTGCGCTTAGGCGATGATCTGGTCGAAGTCGAGATCGCCAGCGTGCGCCCCCATAAAAAGTTCCTGCTGATTCGATTTGAAGGGGTTGTGGACCGCACGGCGGCGGAGCAGCTGCGCGGCCTTTGGCTCTTCGTCGCCGAAGAGGAAGCCGCTGAGCTGGAGGAAGGCGCCTACTGGATTCACGACCTGATCGGCCTGGAAGTGAGAGAAGAGAGCGGCGAGCGGTTGGGAGAACTGGTCGATGTTCTGGTCACCGGCGCCAATGACGTCTATGTTGTGCATGGCGAGCAGGGAGCCGCGCGCGAAATTCTGCTGCCGGCCATTCCAGAGGTCGTGCTGAACGTCGACCTGGCAGCCGGCGTCATGACCGTGCGGCTGCCGGAAGGGCTGCTCGACGCCGAAGCAGTGGATTGAAAAGATCTGTCGCACACGAGGTTGAGAAATCCGGCATGGCTGACCAATCCCCATCTGTCCGCACCTCGCGCCTGAGCGGGTTTTACCAGAAGAGCGTCGCCGAGCGCACGAGCATCATTGCACAATGGGCGAACCTGAGCGCCGAGGAAGTCAGCGCCTTGCACAGCGGCCTTTCTGTGACACAGGCCGACAAAATGATCGAGAACGTGATCGGCATCTACAACCTGCCGCTGGGCATCGGTGCAAACTTTATCATCAACGGACGCGAGGTGCTCGTGCCGATGGTCGTCGAGGAGCCGTCGGTGGTGGCGGGAGTGAGCTACGCCGCCAAGCTGGCGCGCAGCGGCGGCGGCTTCCACACCGGCAGCACGCGTTCGATCATGATTGCGCAGGTGCAGTTGCTGGGCGTCGCCGACTTCGAGCAGGCGCGCGCCAACATCCTGGCCGCCAAAGCCGATCTGCTCGCCGCCGCCAACACCAGCCCGACGATTGCGGCGCGCGGCGGCGGACCGATTGACATCGAGGTGCGCTTTTTGCCGCAAACTTTCACCGAGCCGATGCTGATCGTGCATCTGCTCTTCGATGCGCTCGACGCCATGGGCGCCAATGCCGTCAATACGGCGGCGGAGGCGATCGCCCCACTGTTAGAGCGCCTCACGGGCGGCCGCGCGCTACTGCGCATCCTCAGCAATCTGAGCGACCGGCGCCGCGCTTGGGCGGAGGTGACCATCCCCGCCGAGACTTTCAGCTCGATCCACGCGTCCGGCGAAGAGGTGATCACAGCCATCGTGCACGCCAACGCCTTTGCGCTGGCCGATCCCTATCGCGCCGCCACGCACAACAAAGGCATCCTCAACGGCATCGACGCCGTCGCCATTGCCACCGGCAACGACTGGCGCGCCATCGAGGCGGGCGCTCACGCCTACGCCGCCCGCGACGGCCAATATCGCGCCCTCACCGAGTGGAGGGTGATTACTGACAATGCTGCGTCGGGGGGGCAAACTGAAGGTGCGCAGCGAAAGTTGGCGCTCTACGGACGGTTGGAGATGCCGCTGGCCGTCGGCGTTGTGGGCGGCGCCACGCGCGCACATCCCACGGCGCAGGCGGCGCTGAAAATTCTCGGCGTCTCCAGCGCGAGGGAGCTGGCTGAAATCATGGTCGCTGTCGGGCTGGCGCAAAATCTGGCAGCCATTCGCGCCCTGGCGACCGAAGGCATTCAGCGCGGGCACATGGCGCTGCACGCGCGGCAGGTGGCGATCGCCGCCGGCGCCACCGGCGATGACATCGACCGCATCGCTGCGCAACTGGCGGCGGAAGGACAGATTCGCGTCGAACGGGCGCGAGAATTGTTGAAGGGGACGTAAAACTATGTTGAATCGACCAATTCGACCGGTGGGCATCGTCGGCTACGGCGCCTACGTGCCGCGCTATCGGCTGCCCGGCAGCGAAATCAGCCGGGTGTGGACCGACGGCAACGCCAAAAGTCCGGTGCGAGAAAAGGCGGTGCCCGGCTTGGATGAAGACACGGCGACGATGAGCGTCGAGGCGGCGCGCAATGCTCTGGCACGCGCCGGCATCGAGCCGCATCGGTTAGCGGCAGTGTGGGTGGGTAGCGAGAGCCATCCCTACGCCGTCAAGCCCACGGGCACAATCGTAGCCGAAGCGATCGGCGCCACGCCGGCCACCCTTGCCGCCGATTGGCAGTTTGCCTGTAAAGCGGGCACCGAGGCCTTGCAGGCGGCCATCGGCTTCGTCGGCAGCGGCATGGCCGACTATACGCTTGCCATCGGTATGGACACCGCACAGGGACGCCCCGGCGACGCGCTCGAATATACGGCGGGTGCAGGCGGCGCAGCTTTCATCGTCGGCCCGGAAGCGGAAGCAGTCGCCGTCATCCTGCGGAGCTTGAGCTACGTCTCTGACACGACGGACTTCTGGCGTCGGCCGACCACCCACTATCCCAGCCACGCCGAACGTTTCAGCGGCGACCCCGGCTACTTTGGTCACGTCATCCCTGCGGCGGAGGAGATGATGCGGGTGATGGAGAGCAGGCCGGAAGATTACGACCACGTGATTGTGCACCAGCCGAATCCCAAGTTTCCGGTGCGTGCGCTGGAGGAACTGGGTTTTAAGCCGGCGCAGTGGAAGACCGGCCTGCTTGTCGCCGAGATCGGCAACACCTACGCTGGCTCTGCGTTGATCGGGCTGTCCGCCGTGCTGGACGAGGCGCGGCCCGGCCAGCGCATCCTGGTGGTCAGCTACGGCAGCGGCGCCGGCTCGGACGCCTTCGACTTGCGCGTGAGCGAGCGCATCCTCGACGTGCAGCAGCGCGCGCCAACGACGCGGGACTACATTCGTCGCCGCAAGCCAATCGACTACGCCCAATATGTGCGTATGCGCAAGAAGCTGGCGCAGCATTAGAAGTGTTGCGTGGCGCACGTTTCATCCCCCGTCGGCGCCACGCTCCTACAGCGGCTCTTGCATTTTCAGTTGTTTTACGCGATCTGCGAAGCCCACCACGATCAAACAATCGCCCGCCATAAGTTGTTGTGAGGGCGTGATGGTCGTGATGTTCTTGCCGTTGCGGCGTATGCCCACCACGGTGACCCCGTGTTTCTGGCGGAATTGCAATTCCGCTAGCGTGCGCCCGGCCAGAGACGAGTTTTCTCCCACGCATACTTCGGCCAACACGAAATGGTTGGTGAACTCCTCTTCGACGTGCGGCTCCGGCTCGTTTAGGATTAGCTCGGCGTCTTCCAGCGCTTCCTCCGGCCCCATTAGCACGACGCGATCGCCTGGAAATATCTGAAAGTCAGGGCCGGGATCGTAGTAAACGCGGCCGGCGCGACTCACCGCCAGCACGGAGACACCGGTTTCCGTGCGCAGAGGAAGATTGCGCAGCGTGTGGCCGACGACCGCCGATTCGCTGCGGATGCGCACCTCTCGGAAGGTGATCGGCCAGTTGACGTGATCGGGCAGGAACTCCATGGCGTGCGTCAAGGCGTCGGCGGCCTGCTCGGCTGCGTCCACGAAGGGACGGAAGACAATGTCGGCGCCGGCGGCTTTAAAAAGGTCTGCCTCCTCTTGATTGAGCGCGGTCACCGCCACGCCGCCGTCGAAGCGCGCGTCGCGCAGGTGATGGATCAGCGCCAGGGTTAGATCGCGCGAACGAATGGAGTTGACAACCCAGCGGGCTTGATTGAGGGGCAGATGCCCCAACAGCTCCGGGTCTTCGATGTCGCCGTAGAGCACCTGCACCCCGCGCCTCCGCCATTTCTGCAGCGCATCGGGGGCAAAGTCCACGCCCACAAGCGTCTTGCGCCGGCGCAACAGCTGCTCGGCCAGCGCACTGCCGTAATTACCCAAACCGATCAGGATAATGTCGACCTCCGGCAGTTTGAAGCTCAACGTGTCGATGGCGGCTTCCCGGTAGGGGTTGCGGCGCTCAAAGATTTTGAGCGGTTCGGAGAGCAGATTATAGAGCTGACCCGAATAAAGGATCATGTAGGTGGACAGGAAGATCGTCACCACACCTACAAGCGTGATAAGCCCCATCGTCTCCGGGGAGATGTGACCGAGGCTCAGTCCCAACGAAGCGACGATCAAGGAAAACTCGCTGATCTGGGCCACAGTCAACCCGGCCAGAAAACTGGTGCGCCGTCGATAGCCCATGACGCCCATGATGATCAGCACGATCAGCGGGTTACCGATCAAGACGAAGAGCGAGAAGATCAGGGCGTCGACCAACTGCGCGCCGACGGTGGACCAGTCGAGCCTGGCGCCGAGGTCGATGAAGAAAAAGAGCAGCAGAAAGTCGCGCAGCGTGACCAGCCGCGAGCCGATGGCGTCGCGGTAGACGGTGGAGGCCAACGAGACGCCGCCCAAAAACGCACCGACTTCTTTCGTATAGCCAAGCCATTCGCTGGCCGCACCGAGAAAGACCGCCCAGGCGATGGCGAAGAGCACCAGCATCTCCGAAGAGCCGGCCATGCGTCGCGTCAGCCCTGGCAGCACATGGCGCATCAGGAGGGCGACGCCGACCAGCAGGCCGACGCCTTTCGCCAACAACAGCAGCGCCTCGCCGACGAGCACATCCTCTGCAGAGACGGTGGAGCCGAAGGTTGTCAACGCCACCAGCGCCAGGATAGCGGCGATGTCCTGGACGATGAGGAAGCCGATGGCAATCTGTCCGTGCAGCGAATCCACCTCGCGCTTGTCAGAGAGGAGCTTGACGATAATGATGGTGCTGGAAAAGGTCAGCGCCACGGCGACGTAGGCTGCGCTGATGCCCGACATTCCCAGCGCCAGCGCAATCACAAAGCCAATGGCCGAGGTGAAGATGATTTGCCCCAACCCCGTCGCCAGCGCCACAGGGCCGATCGTGCGGATCAGGTTGAGGTCTAGTTTTAATCCGACGATGAAGAGCAAGATGGCAACGCCGATATGCGCCAGCAGCTCGATCTCTTCGTAGCTGGTGATGACGCCGAAGAAAGATGAGCCGGCGAGAATGCCTGTGACCAGAAACATGATCAACAACGGTTGACGCAACCACTGACCGATGAAGCCAAGCGCAGTGGCCATGGCCAGAATGATCGCAATTTCGACGAAAGTATTTCCAAATTCCATTACCGTTTTTTCTTTACGTTCAATGCATGCAGCAATTGTCTGTGCGCTTCCACTTGAGCGAGGTAAAGATGCCGGCTCTCTGCGTCCGTAATGCGTTCTGCGCGGGATCGAAGCAGCGTTGTTGCGTGCTGAAGGATAAGTTCTTGTCGAGGATCGTTTGCCGCGCCCATGACCCGATAGACCGTCCAGTAGGCGCGCAACGGCTCTTCCAATCCTTCCAACTCGGCATTTAAAATGTGTTCGGCGACCGGCTCCGCCCATGCTGCGGCGGCCTTGACATCGCCGCGCGCCAGCGCCACGCGCGCCAGCCCTGCGCGCGATTCCAAACCCAGGATGGATAGCCCGCTTTGTTCGCGCAGGTGCAACGCCTGCCGATAGGCTTCTTCCGCCTCGTCGTTGCGACCTAGCGCCAGCAATGCATGTCCTCGAAAATCGTGACCATAAGCCGCCATCGACGGCATTTCGATTGCATTCGCAAGCTCGACCGCTTTCTGCGCATAGAGCAGCGCCTGGAGCTGGTCGCCGAGATGGTGATAGTGCAGGCTCAAGTTGGCCCACAGCGTGCAGCGCGACTGCGGATGGTTAACCTCGCGTTCAAGGGTCAGCGCATGCTGCGTCGCTGCCAACGCGCCGGCGTAGTCGCCCATTTGATCGCGCGAAATGCCGACGTTGATCCAAATTTCCAGCAAGGCGAAAGTGTCGCCAAGCGATTCGGCCAGCATCAGCGCTTGACGGTAATGCGTTTGCGCTTCGGTGTACTGTCCGCATGCGTCGTAGTGCACGCCCAGCGTATACAGGGTGTTCGCCTCCATGTGGGCATTGCGCTGAGCTCGATGGATCGTCAGCGCTTCTTCGAGCAAGGCAAGCTCTTGAGCGTGGTCGCCCATCTCGCCGTTATAGATGCTCAGATTGCCGAGAATGATGGCGGCCATCGTGAGGTCGCCTTCTTGACGCGCCAAGGACAACGCTTCTTCTAGAAGATTGCGCGTCTGTTCACCTTCTCCGCGATGGTGATGCAGCGCCGCCAGCGCGTTGAGCGCATAGGCGCGGCGTCGAGCGTCTTCGAGACGATCGGCGAGCTGCAACGCCTCGCGCAGCGGTTGGATTGCATCCGAGGCGCGGCCGAGACGGAAGACGCACCAGCCCAGCTCGACCAGTGCATCTGCGCGCACGTCCGGCGCGTCCGCCAGCTCCAGCGCCTCCAGCAGCGCAACTTCGGCGGTCTCACGTTGATTTAGGCGCGCCAACAGGCGGCTCCAGGCGATGAGCAGCCGCGCCAGCGCATGCGCAAGAATCCTCGCTTCGCCGCGCTTCCACTCGAACGGAGCGATCGAGATGGCGTCACCGTTGGGCCTGACCAGCTCGGTGGGGTGATACGCTTCACGCTCGTCTGTAGCCGAACGGCTGCGCCGTGAAGAAGTTGCTTCAAAGTGCGCCCTGCGCAAGTGTTGCACGGCTTCGCTCAGCCGGCGCTCGCCTTCATGGTACAACCCGCGCAAGGCGTGAAATCGCGCAAAGGCGGGCGCTGCGGCTGCGAGCATCTCCCATCGATGATCTTCTGCAGCATTGCGCCAGGCCGCCAGCAAATCCTCCAGTTCGAGCGCCAATCCTTGCTGGGCGACGGCGGAGTCTTTACCGTCCAACGCCGCATTCACCGACGCCAACTTTTGTAGAAAGTAGGCAGTGTACCGTTCACGAATGATCGGCCGCGTTTGGGAAGCAGCGAATTGCTCTGCGGCGAAGCGGTGAATGCGGTCATGCAATTGAAAGCGTCCCTCAAGGCCCGGCTGTAAGAGCGAACGCTCGACTAACTTCGAAAGGAGGCGCCCCGCTTCCTCGTTTTTTTTGACGCCCAGCACAGCGGCCGCCGCCTCTGCGGAGAAGGCCGAGCGAAAGATGGCCACGTTCGCCAGCGTCTGCCGGAGAGTTGGATCGAGAAGCCGCCACGCCGTCCGAAAGAGTGCGCGCAGTCCACGATGACGGGGAGGCAAATCCATCATCGTCTGAGCGTCCGGTTCGTCAGCGCGTTCCAACAGCTGTGCCAGTTCCTCTGGGGACCAGGAGCTACTTTGTAAGCGGTCGATATGAGGCAAGCAGGCGACCGCCAGCTCGATGCCCAAGGGCAGGCCGCCTACCGCCTGGCAGATTTGCGCCACTGCAGACTGATGCGTTTTGTCCAATACATCGACGATGCCGCGCCGCCGGGCCAGTGTGTCGAAGAGGGCGAGGCCGTCCGGAGCGTTGACCTGTACATCGGCGTCGAGGGCGACGTCCAATCCTTCCAGCCGCAGCACGCGCTCCTGTCGCACACTCAGCGGTCGATGCGCCGTCACCAACAACGCACATCCGGATGCATTCTCGAGAAGCGTTAGGAGGAAAGGCGTCGCTTCCTCGTGCTGCTCGAAACTATCGAGCAGTAGCAGCGCGCTGCGCTTCCGTAAAAACGCCAGCACGCTTTCGACATAATTTTCTTTTTCGTCAAGAGGAATGGCGCAGGCCAGGGCGATGCGTTGGGCCACGCGCGCAGTGGCCTCTATTGGTTGGAGGCGCTGCGCAGGATCCTCTTCGGGGTTTAAGCTGACATAAAACGCGCCATTCTTGAAACATAGCGCAGCGTGGCGCGCTGCACGCACGGCCAACCGCGTTTTGCCGACACCCCCTTCACCCACTACGGAGACCAGGCGCGTTGCCGGAGAAACCAGAAGATCCAGCAAGGTTGCAAGTTCTTGCTTGCGACCGATCAACGGTAGATCATCGAGCCAGTGCGCGCCGGTTGGCGTCAGTTGCATCGGAGAAGAAATTCTGTCCATTCCTACAACCGCATTGTCCGGATGCAGGATTTGTTCATGGAGCGCGATCGTTTCCGGCTGAGGAGGCGCACCGAACTCGCGGCGCAAAATCTCCAGGCAAAGATGAAATTGTCGCAGTGCAGCGCTGCGTTGGCCCTGACCGGCCAGAGCCAGCATCAGATGGCGATGACTCTCCTCTCGCCAGGGTTCCAATTGCAGCGCACGCTGTGCCCAGCGTTGGGCGTTCACCCATTCCTGACGCAGCAGATGATAGTCGGCCAAGGCGTCAAACGCCTGAATCGCGGCCCTGTGATACACTTCGCGCTGCGTGGTTGCCCATTCCTCGAACAATTCACTTTCCTGGCTGAAGCCTGCCAGAAATTCTCCCCGATACAGCTCGGCAAGCTGCTGCAATTTCTCGATGCAAAAGGGGCAGCCCGTCAACCGGCGATGCGAGTGTGTTTCCACGTCGGCGATGAGCGCAGTCGCCGCCAGCGCATCCACCCACGCTTCGGACGGCGGCAGAAAGATCACCGTCTGGTGGTCGCTCTGTAGGGCGTCGCTCAGCGAACCAAGGCCGCGACGCATCCGGCTGAGTGCGGTGCGCAAATTGCGCAATGCGCCGGCCTGCGGCTGGTCGGGCCAAAAGAGCGCGGCCAACCGTTCGCGGCGCAGCATTTCACCCCTGTGCATGAAGAGATAGGCACAGAGCGCACGCGCACTGTCCGCCTCAAATTCATCTGCGATGTGTCCGTCGACTGCAAATTGGAATCCACCGAAGAGATAGAGTTGCCAGTGCATCTTTCCACAAGAAGAGAAACCTACAGAAATTTTAGAATTTTCTGTTTGCCTGTAGCGTTTTCGTAGCGCAATTTCGCTATTATCCTATCGCTGGCGCGCAAAGATTACGAAGATGTAAGGTGATGCGTCGTACAGACATGCTTCTGGGTCATATTTCAACAAAGGAGACACCATGCACCAAAGCTCTCTTTCGATCTGTATTGCGCAATCCAAGATGGTCTGGTCCAGAACGCAGATGTTGCGATGCTGGCTCGTTCTGTTTTGGGCGATATGTTTGTTCCTATTGACGGTGCAGACGACGCTTGCAGCGCCGATGAATGGAGAGATCGCTCCGGCAAGCCTCAGCGCTGCGCAATCGCCCTTTTCTCCCACTTCCAAGTGTAACGGCGGCAGCTTTGCGCTTTTCGAGAATCCGCCCAATAATCTTTTGGTAAGTCTCGAAAGCATGACCCCTGTCGATGCAACGAACGGCGGCGTCTGCGGTCTGCAAGGGCAATTGCGGATCAGGCTGCCGGGCAATGACATTCGCGTCGCCGTGCGCGGCGACGTCGACGGTTGGGATCAGTTTATCAGCACTTCGGTCGATCCGATCAACCTGAATGTAGCCGGATTGGGGTTACGCTCCACCGCCGCACGCGTTTACCCGGACAAAGTGACGTTGGGCGACGCCACGCTGACGGCGCCGACGCAGCTTGGCGGCGGCAGCGTCCCGATTCAAATTACCCCAAAGATCGACCGCAACGGCCTCCGTCTCTCCGACGAGCTGGTGTCTGCAGGCGTGCGCAATGCCTTCAACTTGCCCCCCTTCAAGGTGCCCAGCGGGCTGAGCCTGCTCGGCCTCTACGGCGACCTGATCTCCGAAGCCAACGGCTATAAGTTCTCGGTCGAAGGCAAGCTGTGGTTGCCTTACATGAAGCTGGAGGGCGCGCCGTCCAATCAGATCACCGGGAAGGATCTCTCCGGCTCGGTCGCCATCTCGGCGAAATTTTCTATCTTCGTCAACACCGCCGGCGCTATGGTGATTCAGGTCATGCCCGTCGACAATGGCGAGCGCGTTCCGATCCCGGTCAGCCAGATCGTAGGCCCAGATGCGCCCAACGCACCGGACGGCTGCTTCTTCGGCCCGGCCTGCCTCAGCGAAGTGGGACTGAGCTTGCGCTACTTCCCCGGCATCAACCTGGACCAGGGCTACGCCGGCGGCACGATCTGGCTGACGGGCGTGCGCGGCAACATCACGGTCACAACGCATGACACTGCCATCAACATCGGCGTCACCATCGAGACCAGCACCCTTTCGCTTCCGGTGCTCGGCTCGGCGATTCGCGTCGACGGCGATGCACGCATGCAGTTCGCGCCGGAGCTTGGATTAGGGCTGCGCGCAGCGCTCAAGTTTTTCATTTTGGAGGCGGCCAACGCCGAGATCAGCTATTCTGCCTCGCAGGGCTTCCGCGCCTATGTGGGCGGCATCGGCGGCGTCGCCGGCGTCCCCATGCGCTTCGAGGGAGAGGTGCGCGTCTGGGGATCTGGGCAGACCTTCTATGCCTATAGCAGCGGCCCCGTCTACGTCACCGGCTCCGGTCGCGCCGGATGGTACATCAAGCAGGGCGAGATTTACCAGTCCTGCAGTTGGCTCCCCTGTGGCGTGCGTATGTGCACCGGTTGGATTTGGTTTTTCGGTTGGCGCCAGATTTCCTATCCTTGCGGCGTCAACTACTGCTATAGCTGTCTCAGCATTCCGCCCAACGAACTCTGGCTGGGCGGCGGACAGGCCGACATCGGTCGCTTCAAAAATAATCTGTGGGGCATCAAAGGCGCCGTCCATTTCTTGTTCTACTCCACCGGCGTCTTCCTCGACCTGACCAACGGTCGCATGACGCTCGGCGACGTCAACGGCTATGTGCTCGATGCACCCGGCGTGCTGCAGGCGATGGCCGTGCAGGCTGCCGGCACAGGCGACGCCGTCGTGACCGCCTCCGGCGTGCAGGTCGTAGCCAGACAGATCGACGCCCAGACGCTGGCGCTGAAGACGCCTGTGGGCGTGATCAATCGCTCGCCGGCCGAGCTCTCGGCCATGCGCAACGCCGCCGTCGCACAAGGCGGCGTGCAGGCGGCGGCTGCACTGGATGCAATCACGACCACGCAGGTGATCACGCAGACCGACACCATCTTCAGCATCAGCATGACCGAGCCGTTGACGCCCAGTCTCTTCACGCCCAACGGCACGGAGATTACGCTCGCCAATTACGGCTCCTCACCCGAAGGACTGACGATCGCCTACAGCGAGCGCTACACCTTCACCGCTGCCGCCGGAGCCAACGACGCGCGCGTGCGCTTTGCCTCGGCTGTGCTCACGCCTGTCACGGTCACGCTCAAGGTAGACGGCGTCAATGCAGGGATGAACCTGATTTATGCGTCCCCCTACGTGGCGGTGACGCCCGGCGCGCGCATGGTGACGATTGAGCCGACCAGTCCGACCGGTCTGCCTGCTGTATCCGCTTCGGTCAATGCCATCACGGGCACGGATTCAACCGTGTTACTCCATTATAACAGCGCCAACCAATTGACCGCTACCGTCTTCGGTGACAGCCGCGTTCCGCCCAGCGGCCACGGCAAGGGATTGGTGCGCTTTATCAACGTGCTGGGCAACCGCAACGATGCGCTGCGTCTTTTCGTCAACAGCCAGCTGATCGGACAGGCGACGCCCGGACAGGCAACCGCCTATGTTGAGCTGCCCGCCGGCGTCTACAACGCCGAAGTGCGAGACGCAAGCAACACGCTCGTGCTCACGGGTACCCTGACGCTGGTGCAGGGCGATCATCGCGCTTTGGTTGCCAGCAGCCAGGTGGCGAAGGATGAGAGCAACAACGACGTCGCTATTGCCAACCTCAACGAGTTGGTGGAAGTGGCGCACACGGCGCTCACTTTCAAGGAGTTTCTCATCGATCAGGCTCCGGTGGGAACGTGGCAGGTCAAGCTGGTAGGCGACACTTCGATCCCAACTTGGCGCGTGGCCGTGCTCAACGCCGCCAACCCGCCGATAATCAGCAACTTCGTAGCGCAGCAGCGCCCAGGTACCCCGCATACGGTGGATCTTTCACTCCGTCTGCAGTCGGACTATGCGCCGACAAAGGTCACCTTCTTCGTGGCGCAGGCGCCGATCACGGTGACCGCCACGATGACCGACAACAACGGCGTCGCCGTCCCGCAGACGATCCCGCAATTTCACGGCGAAGAAGTGGAAAGCATCGAAATCAGAACCCCGAATCAGCTCAACGGCAGCCAGCCGATCGTCCATGCGCTCGACCTGTCCTTCTTGAGCAGCGGCGAGTATTACATTTGGGCGCAGGTGGAAGACGGTGTTAGCCCGGCGGTCAACCAGTATGCTGCGTCGCCGGGGTTGGTAATGGCCGCAGGAGGTCGCGAGGTGCGCATCGCCGCCGCCAACTTTGACCCGGCGGTGCAGTACGTGGGCGCCGTTCCGATCCGTATCGACCACACCGCCACCTTCCTCAACCATTTCGTCACAGCCGTCGTGACGCCGGAACTGCAGGTTGAAATCTACATGTGGCGAACGCAGCCCGATGTCTGCGATCCGCCGGAGAGCGATCCGGACTGCGAAGAGACGGAAGACGGCGAGTGGGGCAAGTGGGTGTTGGGGGACTTTTATCCGCTCTACTTCGAGTGGACGCCGAGTTCTCATCCGGACACCGACGGCTATGTGGTGGAAATCGAGCCGATCCGCTCGTCGACGATCCGGTCTACGCAGGTGATCACGGTCGGCGATTCGGTCTATGAAATGTACGATGCACAGAACAATTTCCTGGGCGTGGTGGGCTTCTCCGGCTGGCGCGAGGTTGCGCCCGACAGCACCTACCGTCTGCGCGTGGGCGCCATCGACTACGACACGAACCGCGTTGCATGGTCGCAGAGCCGCGAGATCGTTGTGCCGTTGGGAACGCTCGGTTTACGTCACCTCAGTGGCAGCTCCGTCCACGTGCCGTTGGGCGGGCAGTCGCTGCACAGCTTCGTTCTTTCGATGTCGCCTGACGTCTTTTATGAGGTGATGGTAGAGGTGGACCTGTGGAATCTGCCGCCTGAGGTGGACGTCGAGTTCGTCAACGAAACAATGCGCCGAGCAAGCGACGGTTACGTCTCCCCACGCGGGCGTCTTGCGCCGGCGAGCCCGCCGGCCACCTCGCGCGACGCCGTCGTGAGCGCGTCGCGTGTTGCGGCCGACGGTTCGCTCACCGTGCAGGCAGCCGGCCGGCGCGCCGATTTCGATCAGCCGCTGACGTTGCTCATCACTGCGGGCGCAGACGCCCCGCAGGGCGTCTATACGGTTCCCATTCGAGCCGTCAACGGCCCGTCTGAAGTCGAGTTGCCCCTGCACATCATTGTCGGGCAGGCCAACCTCTACCTGCCGGTCATCACGCGTTAGGTGCGGGTTGGGCCGATCAACGGCTCTGAGCACTCCCGGCTTGCTCAGAGCCGTTGAATTTTCGGCGATGCGAAGGCTCTGGAACCGAACAGCCGCCTGAGGGCGCAGCGGGCCGCTTTAATTTTCAACTTTGCAAGGCGCAGGGAGCTTCCGACGACGGCTCACGATCGTCTGCTGCAGCGGCGAATCGTCGCTTTGCAGAGCGCCAGACTCACCTCCAGCGATTCGCTAAATGCAATGACGGCGTCGGCGCCGGACTGGAACGCCGCTGCCTCATATGCCGGATCGCGCACGGTCAGAACAACCAGGGGCGCAAGCGTTGCGCTCCGGATCCAGGCGATAGCTTCCTGCATTTCGAGCGTGGTCATGCTGAAGGCGTCCAGGAGAATAAAGTCACAACTGGAAAGCTCCTCGAGCTTGGAGGTCGCCAACGCCGCCGCGTGGAAGCGCCGTTGTTCTCCTCCGAGCATACGGAGCAGCATCAAGGCGCGATACGAGTGTCTTTCTCCACAGACAAGCGCAGTCAGTCTAGGAGGGGGGGTGGATCGAGATGAAGGTTGAAACTGAGAATGGGACGACGGGTTCAACGACGACAAAACAGGCTGCGATGTAGGCGACGATGACATTTTTGTCTCCGTTTACTTCCTATCTATGCGTTTGTGGTTTTGGTCTTTTAGTTTGTCATGGATCGTTGTTCATAACACTGGGTTCATAATGCTGTCAGCCCGCATAAAAGCAAATCGAAAAATCATCGGCCGAGAGTGGCGCCTGTTCATCAATGGGGGACACATCGAGTATATTTAAATCCATCGGCGACAAACCTTTCGATATTCTTTCAGTTTTCACAGACTTTAAGGTGTGCCTACGAGGGAGCCTTGATCACGGCAAACACCATCGTATTGCACAATTCGTGAGAAATGTGATGGCGGCGCTCATTGTGCAGGACGCCTTCCAGGACAAAACCGGCGCGGCGCGCCACGGCTGCGCTGCGCTCGTTGCGTTCATCACAGCGAATCTCCACGCGGCGAGCGCCAAGAACGTCGAAAGCGAAATGGGAGACGGTGAGAACTGCTTCTGTGATGCAGCCCTGCCCGGCCATCGATGTGCGCACCCAATAGCCAATCTGCATAGACGGCACCGACCAGTTGATGTCGTGCAGGCTGCTGACGCCGATCAGCCGGCCGGTTTGCTTGTTCCACAGCAACCAGGTGAACGCTTCCCTTGTCAGATAGCTGACTGCGGAGCGCCGCGCAAATTCTTCGCTCTCGGCGACCGTGGGCAGCGTTGTAGCCCAGGGTAGCCAGGGCCGCAATGCCTCAAATGACTCGCGCACGGCCTGATTGATCGTTGCGCCGTCGCCAGGGCGCGGCGCTCGCAGCCAAAGCCGTTCGCTTTCTAATTGGTCGGGGAGGTCAAGCAGAATTGGGCGTTGAAGCATGGTCGGTTAACTCTCGGAACGTTTGAGATAGAATCATCGCTGCTTTCTGCAGCATACGCTTTCCCTGTGATTGTACAACGCATTCCATGCGCCGGGGAAGCGACGCAGCCGATATGTTTTAAAATTCCTGTTTTGTTCGAGTATGCGGCGTTGCGTTCTGTGTGGGTTTGGAACGAAGGCTTCTTTGCGCTAGTATGGGAAGTCGGTGCGTTCACCAACACGCTATGGACACGCCACGGAGGGAACAAATTCGTCGTGAAAGGCGTTGGTCAGCCATCTATGCGATCGGTTATGCGATTATGCGATCGGTCATGAGCTTTGCGTTTATGCGCCTTGGACATTTGCACGGTCGTCTTTCTTTTTTGCCTCTGATTCTGTTTGCGGCGGCGATC
>JANWYX010000361.1 GCA_025055055.1 Caldilinea sp.
ATGGAGAGATAGCGCTGCGCAGTTTCCAGGTCGCGCACCTTGGCCAGCATGTAAGTCTCCGCGCCGATCAGCTCCGGCGTCTCGGCGATGTTGGCGCAGCCGCCGTAGCCGACGATGCGATGCGCGGCCCAGCCGATCAGCGGGTTGGCCGACACGCCGGAAAAGGCGTCCGAGCCGCCGCATTGCAAGGCGACCTTGAGATGGGCAGCTGAAATCGGTGTGCGCTGCATGGCGTTCACCGGTTCGATCCAGCTGCGTACGATGCGTTCCGCCTGTGCCAGCGTCTCCTCGAAGGAAGGTCCTAGAGAGAGGAAGGCATGCAGCGTCTCGTCGATTGGATAACCTTGCTCGGCCAAAAACGCCTGCAGCGCAACATTGTTGATCGGCTCCCAGCCGGCGTCCACGGCCAGGATGGCTCCGACGTTGGAGTGCACCATGAAACCGGCCAGCGCGCGCAGCACATGCAGGCGGTTGTTGGCGTTGGGGACGCTGCCTTCGGTGTGCGCCGCGGCCACGATGCCGTCGATGTTGGCGCAGCCGGAGGCAGCGTCCTTCAGCCGCTCCGCCAGCACGCGCACGAAGCCGCCGGTGATGGAGCTGGTTCCCAGCAGCACGATGTAGTTGCGCGTGCCTGCCCCGCGCGCAGAGCCGCGCCAAAACCCGGCAAAGCCGGGCGCCGGCGTGAGTCGAGGAGTGGGCGGCGCAGGCCGGAAAGTCACCGTGTCCAGCGTATATGCGCTACGATAATCACCGAAATTCGCCGAGTCCGGCAGTTGCGCCTGCACGCTGCGGTTGCGCAGCGAGTGCAGCGTGCGCTCGTTGCACACATATTCGCCCGGCTCGATGCAGCGCAGCGCTGCGCCGAAGGGCAATTGCCAGGAGAGCAGTGGCTCCCCGGTTTCGATACGCCGCACGGCAAAGCGATGACCTTCCAGCACTGTGTGCGAGAGGGTGACGGTGCGGCCGTCGATTATCACCGCTTCGCCGGCTTCGAGTCGACGAACGGCGATGGCGACGTTGTCCGCCGGCATGGGCAGACGAGCGATGGATTCAAGCGAATGCGCGCTGGACATGGCGAAACCTTTCGTCGGATCGATTTTGTTTTTGAAGTTTATTGTAATCTCGATCTGCGCTTTGTGGATAAATTGAAGAAGCGCAGCTCGTCGCTGCGCCTTTGTGATAGCGGCGGTTCGTTGGGGATGTTGGCTACAAGCCGCCCCCTTGGCAACCTATTTGCGCCCGCGGCCGGCGAGTGTCCACGCCAGCGCGCCGATCGCTGCGCTTGCCGCGCCGACGGTCAACCAGCGCTTGTCGAAGCCGTTGGATTGACGGACGCCCTTCGCCATCACCGGGATGTCCTGCAATTTGCGCTGCGCTTCCGCCTGCACTGCGGCGAAGAGCGTCGGGTCGTTGCGATACTGCTCCGCAAGCGCACGTTTGGCGGCGAGGTCTTCTTCCGTCACATACTTGCCGAAGGAGCGGAGCGGCGCCAGCTTGAAGCCATGTTTCTGCGCCATTTTATAGATCTCTTTGACGCGCTCCATCGAGATGTTACGCCCAAGCGTGTAGTCCTCGAAGCGTCCCTCCATGGCGAGGCAAGCGGTCTCGGCCAGGCAGGCGTAAGAGGTCTTGGGCGGCAGGCCGATATCGTAGCCGAAATCGACGTCGCCGGGGATGATCACCTCGCCGCTTTCGATCACCAACACGTCGGGCCGCAGCGCCGCCTCCGCCGGATTGATGTCCGGCGGCCGCGCTACATCGCAGATGACCGCGCCGGGCTTGCACTTCGTGATGTCGATCACGCGCTGACCAAAGGCAGAAGTGGCCGTGATCACTAGGTCGCAATCAGAAATGAGATCGCCGGCCTTGGTGGCAATGGTCACCTTTGCGCCTGGCGTCTCTGACTGAATGAGTCGCTTCAGCTCGAGCAACTTCTCCGGCTCGATGGAGACCAGCACGACGTCCTTGATCGCCTGCGCTACCAGCCGCGAGCAGACCGAGGCGATCGACCCCGTGGCGCCGACGATCATGACTTTGCCCTTGGTGAGGTCGGTGGCCCCCATCAACTTCACCGCCTGTTTGGCCGCCTCCAGTGTCATGGCGACGGTCAGGCTGTTGCCGCTGGTGATGGCGATGTCCGCCTCATGAGCGACGGTGACGCCTGCGTCGCCGACCACGCTGGTGAAAGCGCCCAGCCCCATGATGCGTGCGCCCTTGCGTTCGGCCAGCCGCGCCGCCTGGTTAAGCCGGCGATACGTGAAGGCTGCATCGTGCTTCATCATCATGCGCGGGGTGGCGCCCAATGTGATGAGATGCCCTTCGATACGTTGGCCGGTCGCCTCTGAGACGCCGCCCGTAATGCGCGAGACGTACATGGCAGGCAAATAGGCCGCCACTTCCTCCACCAACTCGTCGGGCAGATACCTTGTCCAGCGAAAGAGGGGGTGTTTATGGATGAAGCCTACGTTGAGCGGGTGGATCACGAAAGCGAAGCGGTTGATGCCCGCTTCCTCGGGTTGCAAGTAGCGGATGGCAGGCGACCAGTGAATGTCGGCCATCAAGTCAAGGTAGGTGTCCTCGCTGAGCGGCTGGTTGCGATTGCGGCGCAACGCCACCAGCGCCGCTTCGATCGTGGCCGCCGACCAACGTCCTAGATCGTCCTCAGGATCGAGGGATGGCATCAGCGTGACAACGATGCTCACCCCGCGGCGGCGCAGGTCGTCGAGGTCGGCCTGCTCTGCCCATTCCACGACGACGGTCTTGTGCTCCAGCCGCTCCGGCGCATAGCGGCGGATGGCGCCGATGTCGCCTGCGATCACGTCGGCGTTGCGGAACGGCTCTGCTGCGCGCGCATGGCCCGGCTCGCCCGGCTGCGGCAGCAGGCGGCGGAAGGGAGCGTCCTTGAGCTGTTCGAGCGTCGGCCCGGCGGCCTGCTCCAGTGTGCTGTGGGCGCCGACCAACGGGACGGCCGGCAGGCCGAAGTAGATGATCGGATCGGCGTAGCGGATCGCAGTCGTGTGTCGCGAGAGCGCCTGCGCCAGGCCGGAATGGTTGAGGCCGGGCGTCATCAGCACGCGCTTCTCTGCGAAAATGCCGGGCTGCGCCCGGTCCGCCAGGATCACCGCCCAGCGCTCCAGGCCGGCGCGAATACCACTGCCATCCACAACCGGCGTCTTGGCGGCGGCGGCGAGCAGCGTCTTGCCGATCTCATGGCTGCGCACGACGGAGCCGAGCTGCAATTGCGCAGGGAGACCTTCCAGCCCGATGGCGTCCACCTTCTCATCGCTTTCGGCGATCAGCGCGCGCGCTGTTTCGGGGTCGCCGTTGCAGCCGCGATGTCGAATCTCGACCTTCTGGCCCAAAAATTGCACGATCTCGTCGTATTCTGCATTGTCCAGATGAATCACCGTAATTCGTTTCATAGTTTTCTTCCTTCCGGCCTCGTGGAAAGCACAGCGGCCGATATAGTCAAGCCCGCTTCCCGATCGCGGTTACGACTGTTGTTACTTTAGGAAAGGTGGAAGAAACTGTACAGGGGCGGATGACATCGGTCGAAGGGGACGGTTGTCAAAAAAACAACACGAAGCATTTGGGTGCTTCGTGTTGTTGGAGCATTTGCTTGAATGGAGCGATGCAAATTGGGTTTGCTCAGGCGCTTTCGTCGGCGCTGCGCGCAGCTCGCTCTGCGGCAATGCGGCGCAGCAGCTCCTGTACGCGTGCGGCTTTCTCTTGCGAATCATCGTAAGAAAAGAGCAACTCCGGAACCGCGCGCAGGCTGAGCCGTTCGGCGAGCTGCCGACGCAGGTAAGAGGTGGCGTTCTGCAACGCTTTGAGCAGGTCGCGACGAGAGACGGATTCGTCGTCATGGCAGACGAAGACGCGCACATTACGCAGGTCCTTGCTCACGCGCACATCCGTCACTCTCACCAGGCTAATGCGCGGATCTTGCAGCTCACCCGCCAACATGATGCTCAGCTCTTCAAAAATTAACTCTGCCACGCGTTGCTGACGAATTTCTGTTGACATAAATGCACCACCTATCGTTATCGTTCTGAAAGCAGGAAGCGAGGTGAGGGCTTCACCCACCTCCCGCTCTCCATCTCCAACTTTTTTACATTCCGATCACATCCCATTCCGGTCACATTCGCTCAGCGGACGCGCACCCGTTCGCTGAACTCCAGCACATCACCCTCCTGAAGCAGCTCATCGCCTTGGGTGAGGTTGATGCCGCACTCGTAGCCCTGACGCACTTCGGCCACATCCTCGGTGAAGCGGCGCAACGACTCCACACGCACATCGCTGACGACGACTTCGCCGTTGCGCAGCGCACGTGCAATGGCTCCACGCTTGACCAGGCCGTCGTTGACCATGCATCCAAGCACAACGCCCTTGCGCAGCTTGAAGAGCTGCAGCACGGTGGCATGGCCGATCACGACCTCCTTGTAGACCGGTTCGAGCATGCCTTTCATGGCGTCTTCGATGTCTTCCAACATCTTGTAGATGACATCGTAAAGGCGAATTTCAACGCCGGAGTTTTCGGCGCGCACCTGCGCCGCGCGATCGATGCCGACGCTGAAACCGATGATTACGGCATCGCTTGCTTCGGCCAACATGACGTCGGACTCCGAGATGTCACCGATGCTGGCCTGCAGGATTTTGATTTCGACGTCCTTGTTGCTGAGGTCGTTGAGGCTCTTGACGATCGGTTCGAGCGTGCCCTGCATGTCGGCGCGCACGATCAGATTGAGCGTCTTGGTTTCGCCGCCCTCCAGCCGTTTGAAGAATTCGTCCAGCGACATGGTGCGTCGCATCTCTTGCGCGGGTGCGGCAGCGGCCTGTTTGCGCTCCTCAACGATCTGTCGCGCAAGGCGGTCGTTGGCGACGCGCTCGAAAATGTCGCCCGCCATCGGCACCTCATGCAGCCCCAGCACGATGGTAGGCGTGCTGGGGCCGGCCTCTTTGATCGGCTTGCCCTCGAAGTCGAACATGGCCTTGATGCGTCCCCACGTCTTGCCGACGACGACCACGTCTCCGCGGCGCAATGTGCCGTTTTGCACGAGCAAGGTCGCCGTGACGCCGCGGTGCTTGTCCAGCTCCGCTTCGATCACGGTGCCGACGCACTCGCCGTTGGGGTTGGCCTTGAACTGTTCGACTTCCGCCAGCACGAGAATGTTGTCGAGTAGGTCGTCGATGCCCAGGTTATTGAGTGCGCTAACCTGAACCATGATCGTGTCGCCGCCCCATGCTTCAGGCTGCAGCCCCTGCTTGGCCAGCTCTTCCATCACGCGCTGCGGGTTGGCGTTGGGTTTGTCGATCTTGTTGATCGCCACGATGATGGGCACATTGGCGGCGCGCGCATGGCTGATCGCCTCCAGCGTCTGCGGCATGACGCCGTCGTCGGCGGCCACCACCAGCACAACGATGTCGGTCACCTGGGCGCCGCGGGCGCGCATGGCGGTGAACGCTTCATGGCCAGGTGTGTCCAGGAAGGTGATCTTCTTGCCCTGGACGGTGACCTGATAGGCGCCCGTGCGCTGGGTGATACCACCCGCCTCGCCGGCCGCCACGTTGGTGTGGCGAATGCGATCGAGCAGCGTGGTTTTCCCGTGGTCCACATGGCCGAGTACGGCGACCACGGGAGGGCGCTCTACCATCTGCTCCGGCGGCTGCTTGGCCAGAATTTCCTGGATGTAGGTGCGCTGCTTTGGCGGCGTGATGCCTGCGGGCTCTTTTTCTCCCTCGCTTGCAGGCGCCTCCTCGACGGCTTTCGGCGGCCATTTCACGATGACGCCGAGCTCCTCTCCCAGAATGACCGCTGTGTCATGGTCGATTGTATGGGTGATCGGCGCCATGATGCCGTATTGCATCAGAATTTTGATGAGATCGATCGGGCTGCGCTGCATCAGCGCCGCCAGGTCGCGCACGGTGATGGCTTCGCCGACTTCAACTTCTTTGGGGGGCGTCGCCGCAGTCGCGCGGCTTTCCTCTTTGCGCGGCGTCGGTCGCTCTTTCGAGGGGCGACCGGCGCGCCCGTCGCCCGGCAGAGGACGCTCCTTTTCCGGCAGTTCCTTTTCCGGGAGTTCCTTTTCTATGCGCTGCTTTGTTCGTTGTGGTGGTGCAGGCACGCGGTCTTTGCCCGGGGTTTTGCTTTTGGTTGTCATTATACCTCCCATCCTGCCCTAACACAGGGTTAAAAATTGCATCGATGGTTTCAGATTATCGATCGAAAATGAAATATTGACAGTATGTGCCTCCATAGGCGTTTGCTTCGCTACTTTACGGCGAAGGCGTCCCTTCGCCGTGCTCGAAGACGGTGAGCAAAGTTGCAGCGTATGGGTGATGTGCGTCGATCCGCAAATGTCGCTGAGGCAGGGGCACTTCCGTTGAGAGGACGGAGATGAGGAGAAAGCGGAAAACTGTTATGGGCGAGAGCGGCCGATCATTTAGTTGATTGCATACACACCCTCGCAACAGTCCATCGCCCGGTTCGCCTCATACATCCACCCGCCGTGCATCATGGCTGTTTTACCAGCAGTCATGACTCGTCTGCCTCTGAGGACACCGTTGTCTTGCGTTTCATAGTCGCAATCTCACGCCAATTTGTTCGTTGCAATCATTACTTCCCTTATTCGGCTCTTGCAGAACGCCCGCGGCCCTCCTGCGCAACGCCATCGGCTTCAATGCCTGTCAGACGACTCAACTCCTGTACGAGCATATTGCGAGTTTCGGCGCCGATGCGGATGCGCAGCGCTCGCTCCAGCTGACCGCCCTTGAATGCAGCTTCCCAGCAGGAGCGCTCTGCATGCACGTACGCTCCACGCCCGGCCCGCTTGCCCGTCGGGTCTACGACGACCCCATCTGCTGTGCGCACCAGACGGATCAAGGAACGTTTGCTCTGCGTCTGACGACATCCGATGCAGGTGCGGATCGGCGTATGCTTCATAGCCGTAAGTGATCCTAAGCGTTGAATTATAATGCACATTGCGTTGAGATGCAGAAACCGAAACGGCAATTGACGAGATCAGTTTCTGCACCTCAAGCGTTTCACGTCGACAATTGGCGTCCTACGTCTAGAAATCGTCCTCATCCTCCCAAGGGCGTCGAGAAGAGGGTTTCTTGCTCTTCGCCTTTGGTTTGGGAGCCGACTTCTTACCTTTGGCTTTGCCTTTGCCCTTGCTGCCCTGCTCAAAGAAATCGTCGTCCTCTTCGTAGCCCTTCAAGAGCTCGGGCGGCACCTCGAAATCTTCCTCGCTGAAGGTGAACTTTTTGCGCTCTGCCATGCGCGCCCGCAGCATATCCGCCGTGATGACCTCGGGCAGTTTCTCGGAGCCAAGGGGAGCGCCATAGGTTTCCGCCTCTGCGGCGCTTTTGCCCTCCCTAGGAAGCTCAGGAGATGCGATTTCGCCCGAACGCGTCATTTCTTCAATCGGAAGCTCAGGCCATTCTGGTGCGGCAGCCTTTGCTCGCAACGCTCTTTCGTCCATCTCCTCGATCGAGAAAACTTCCGCTTCTTTTTCTTTCTCCTCGGCGTTGAGTTCGGCAAGCACTTCCTCGAAGCTCTTGAAGGTTCCCGAAGGCAGCTCGGTGATTTCAACTTCGTCGCCGGAGCGCAGCGCCTGTACAGCCTGGAGGAACCGGTCTTCCAGCTCTTCGCCTTCGCTGCGCAAGATCTGTTCTGCTCTCGCCAACAGATCTTCGGTGGCGCGCATGGCGGCCTCCTGAGCGCGTTCGGCGATAATGCGGTCCAGCCCTTCTGCGCGTGCTTCGCTCTCGCTCTTGATGTCGATGCGCCAGCCGGTCAGTTTCGCCGCCAGCCGGGCATTCTGTCCTTCCTTGCCGATGGCCAAGCTCAACTGGCGGTCAGGCACCACAACTGTGGCCGTCTTGATCGGTCCCTCTTCATCGAGGAGAACTGCCTGAACTTTGGCCGGGCTGAGCGCATTCGAGATGTACTGCGCCAGATTGGCGTTCCATTCGACAACGTCGATCTTCTCGCCCGCCAACTCGTTGACAATGTTCTGGATGCGCAGTCCGCGCATGCCCACGCAACTGCCCACCGCATCCAGACCGGGCACAGTTGCCTGCACCGCGACTTTGCTGCGATAGCCGGGTTCCCGCGCAATCGCCTTGATCTCAACCTTTCCCTCGCGCACCTCGGGGATCTCCTGCTCCATCAGGCGACGCAACAAGTTGCGGTGCGTGCGCGAAATCTTAATCACGGGCCCGCGTGAGTTTTTCTGGACATCGGCGACGTAGACTTTGATATAATCGCCCCGCCGCAGTTTCTCCGTCGGAATTTGATCCTCGCGCAGCATCAGGCACTCGTGTTTGTCGTCGAGCATGACCGAAACTGCGCCGGACTGTGCGTCGATGCTGCGCACCTGCGCCGTGATCACCTCGCCAATACGATGGGCGAAATTTTCATAGACCGTGTCGCGCTCTGCCTCGCGAATTCGCTGCAAGATGACTTGCTTGGCCGTCTGCGCCGCAATGCGCCCAAAGTCGCTTGGTGTGCTCGGCACCGCAATCACGTCCCCCAGCTTGGCGTTAGGGTTATAACGCCTTGCCTCGTCTAGAGTGATTTCCGTGCGTTCGTTGAGCACTTCTTCAACGATTTCGCGTTCCGTGTAGATGCGCATCTCCCCTGTGACACGATCCACCTTCGCCGTGATATTGGCTGCCGGCCCATAGTTGCGCTTATAGGCTGAGACAAGCGCCGCCTCGATCGCTTCAAAAATAATTTCGCGATCCAGCCCTTTGTCGGTCGCCACCTGGTTGATGCCAGCGATCAATGCTTTCGACATACCTGTTCTGCTCTTTTCTCCGCTTTTGCCCCTTACAACAACAAAAGTGGGGGTCACCCACTTTTGCCGACTTCACTCAACTCCACTCCGTCACTGCTTTTCACGCAAAGCGATACGCAGCTCGTACTACGGACAAACTATATCATAAGATTCTCATAGATGCAAGTCCGACGGAGGGCGAAAATTTCTCGACAGGCGGTCGCCTTGCAGTCAGCTCGTTGCGATGCGCTGCTCCCGAATGTATGCAGCGCCTGCATGCAACGCCAGGATGTTGGGCCGCAAGAGCTCTGCATGGCGCTCGGGCAGGTGGATGCGCAACGCTTGCTCCACGGCCGCCAGCTCCACCAGCGGACAGAGCGTCACCAGCGCGCCGAGCATGGTGATGTTGACCAGTTGCTGGCTGCCGCAGCGCAGGGCGATGTCGTGCGCCGGAATGGCTACGCCCAGGATATCGGTGCGATGCAACGGCCGTTTGACCAGCGAGCTGTCGTAAAGAAGGCGTCCGCCAGCCGCCACAAGCGGCTCATACTTGTCGACCGAAGGCAGGTTCATGGCGATCACGCAGTGTGGGTTGCGCACCAGCGGCGAACCGATGGGTTCATCGCCGATCACCACGGTGCAATGCGCTGTTCCTCCGCGCATCTCCGGTCCGTAAGACGGAATCCATGTCACTTCTTTGCCGCTCTCCATGGCGGCGTGCGCCAGCACCTGTCCGGCGAACAAGGCGCCCTGCCCGCCAAAGCCGGAAATGATGATCGACGTCTCCATACATGGCTCTCCTAAGTGAGGCTGAAGTCGAGGCTTGTCGACTGCTTCAACATTCTCCGCTCCAATTCCTCAGCCTCTCATCCACCTTAAAATCCCCCACAGGATATTCCGACGCCATCCGATCTCGAATAAAATCGAGCGCTTCGACGGGCGTCAGTCGCCAGTTGGTCGGACAGGCCGCCAGGATTTCGACGAGGCTGAGTCCCAGCCCTTGCAGTTGCGCCTGGAACGCCAGCCGGATGGCTTTTTTCGTCTTGCGCATTTCCGCCACCGAATGCATGGAGCGCCGCACAGCGTAGGCGACCCCGGAAATTGTCGCCAGCATTTCGGTGAGATGGATGGGGCGTCCTTGCGTCAGTGGATCGCGGCCTAAGGGGGAGGAAGTCGTCTTCATCCCTACCGGGGTCGTCGGCGCCATCTGACCGCCGGTCATGCCGTAGACGGCGTTGTTGACGAAGATCACGCCGATCGGCTCTCCGCGCAGGGCGGCGTGTAGAATCTCGTTGGCGCCGATGCTGGCGAGGTCGCCGTCACCCTGATAGGTGAAGATGATGCGATCGGGCAGGATGCGTTTCAGGCCGGTCGCCATTGCCGGCGCACGGCCGTGCGCCGCCTCGCAGCTGTCGAAATTGAAATATTTGTAGGCGAAGACCGCACAGCCCACCGGCGCCACACAGAGCGTGCGCTCTCGGATCGCTAGCTCGTCGACGACTTCGGCGATCATGCGGTGGATGGCACCGTGAGAGCAGCCGGGGCAATAGTGCATGGGAACATCCGCCAACGCCGCAGGGTGTGCATAGACGATTTCCATCTGCGGGGGTACCGAAACTTCACGCAGGGAGGCTCTCAAAGACAAGCTCGTCATACTGCGTCACTCCTTGAATTGCAACAGGCGCTGCGCTCCATGACCATTGCCGCGTTGGCGGGTGCGAGCCATGTGCACGATCTCGGCGGCGATTTCATCGGGCAAGGGGATGACGCCGCCCATGCGACCCAGAAAGCGCACCGGCACCCGCCCACACACAGCCATCCGCACGTCCTCCAGCATCTGACCGGCGTTCATTTCCACCACCAGCACGCCGCGCATCTGCGCAATCAATGTGCCGAGCATTCCAGAAGGATACGGCCACAAGCTGATCGGCCGGAAGAGGCCGGCGCGCACACCCATGGCCCGCGCGGCGCGCACGGCCGATTTTGCAATGCGCGCCACGGTGCCGAAGGCCACGACCAGATAGTCGGCATCTTCGGTCAGGTAGCATTCCCAGCGTTGTTCGCCGGCTGCAATGACCTTCAGCTTGGCCTGCAGGCGCTGATTGACCTGTTCCAGTTCTTCTGCGTCAAGATAGAGCGAGGTGATGGCGCGAGGCGGTCGCCCCTTGGCGCCGAAAACAGCCCAGTCCGGCCGATCTTGAGCAGGAGGACGCATCGGCGGCATCTCCACCGGCTCCATCATCTGACCCAGCGCGCCGTCGCCTGCGATGATCACGATCGTGCGATATCGGAACGCCAGATCGAAGCTGGCGTACATCAGATCGACCGCCTCTTGCAATGTGGCCGGCGCCAGCACCAACGGGTGAAAGTCGCCGTGGCCGGCGCTGCGCGTCAGCTGAAAATAGTCCGCCTGACTGGGCTGAATGTTGCCCAGCCCCGGCCCCCCACGCATGATGTCCACCACCACGCAGGGAACCTCACTGCCGGCGATATAGCTCAATCCTTCTTGCATCAGGCTGATCCCCGGCGACGAGGAGGAGGTCATCGCACGCGCGCCTGCGCATGCGGCGCCGTAGACCATGTTAATGGCGGCGATTTCACTTTCCGCCTGCAAGAAGACGCGGCCCAGCTCCGGCATGCGTCGCGCCATGTATTCGAGCAGCTCGGTTTGCGGGGTGATCGGGTAGCCGAAGAAGGCGTCGACGCCGGCGCGGATGGCCGCCTCCGCCAGCGCCTCGTTGCCTTTCCACAGTGCACGCGCCATGTTCACCTCCTTTCCGCGCGACGCAGTGGTTGGCGCAGCGGTTGGCGATAGACGGTGAAAACGACGTCGGGACAGACGATGGCGCAGACGCCGCAACCGGTGCAGGAGCGCTCTCGTTCATCGAGCTGCACCGGTCGATAGCCGCGCGCGTTAAACGTCTCTGCGAAGGCGAGCACCTGTTGCGGACACGCCTGGATGCAGAGGCCGCACCCTTTGCAACGGTCACTTCGGATGAGGACGGCGCCTTGGGGCATGGTATGCTCTCCTTTGAGCAATGCGTCGGCGGACGACAAACCTGGCGGCGACCCGATCACTTCGCCTCGCTGCGCATCTTCGTTGATGCGTCAGCGCCGATGCTGCGTCTTTCGGGCGATGATTTCCTCGTGTCTGCGCTGCATGAGACGCGTTGCGTCGAGGAGAACGGGCGCCCTCTAAATAGCGCAACGGATACGATGCAACAGAACCACAAGAGAATGCGCGCCCTGAAACTCAGCAGGTGGATACGAAGCAAATTCTTGCGGCAAATTCTTGTAAATCGATCATAGCTCGAGGTTGGCAGGCAGAAGTAGGGGCAAAAGTCACGTTTCAATTGGGACAGGGTAGGGCGCTGGGGCGCGGCACATGTCGTGCAGATGAAGGAGGTCGCCGGGAGGCAAAGAGACGCAGCGGGAGCCGCGCCTCTGGAATTTTTCCATCATCCGGGAAGCTTTGAAACTTCCCGGATGATGGAAACAATGTTCCCTTTCTACGTTCCCTTTTTACGCGTCGGTCACACATCCCTCCGAAGCGGAGGAAACTGTCTTGTAATATTTATAGAGCACGCCTTTGGTGAACTTGGGGGGCGGTGCCTGCCAGGTGCTGCGGCGCCGCGCTAGCTCTTCGTCGGAAACGTGCAGCTCCAGCCGATTGTTTTCGGCGTCGATCGTGATCAGGTCGCCGTCCTGCACCAGGGCGAGGTTGCCGCCGACCTGCGCTTCGGGCGTAATATGACCGACGACGAAGCCGTGCGTGCCGCCGGAGAAGCGCCCATCGGTGATCAGCGCCACACTCTTGCCCAGCCCGGCCCCCATGATGGCCGAGGTGACGGAAAGCATCTCGCGCATCCCCGGACCGCCTTTCGGTCCCTCATAACGAATCACCACGACATCCCCGTGGGTGATGCGACCATTCTCGATCGCCTTCAGGGTGAGCTCCTCGGAGTCGAACACCTTGGCCGGGCCGGTGAAGCGAGTGCCTTCTTTGCCGGTGATCTTGGCGACGGCGCCCTCGGTCGCGAGATTGCCGTAGAGAATCTGCAGGTGGCCGGTCTTCTTGATGGGGTTCGAGATGGGATGGACGATCTGCTGACCTTCCTTGAGGCCGGGCAGCTCGGCGAGATTTTCGGCCACCGTCTTGCCGGTCACGGTCAGGCAGTCGCCATGCAGCAGGCCGTTTTCGAGCAACAGCTTCATCACGGCAGGCACGCCGCCGACTTGCCAGAGATCTTCCATCACCCACGGGCCGCTGGGCTTCATGTCGGCCAGAAGCGGCGTGCGGTTGGAGATCGCCTGGAAGTCATCGATCGTCAGCGGCACATCGGCGGCCCGGGCCATTGCGATCAGGTGCATGACGGCGTTGGTGGAGCCGCCGAGCGCCACGACGACGGTGATGGCGTTTT
>JANWYX010000388.1 GCA_025055055.1 Caldilinea sp.
ATCCCAGGAAGGGCTATTAAAACGCTTTCGTAAAGCGGTAGCTGAAGCGCGCATTTTGCCCATCGTCAGACAGAAACGCTGGTTCACATCCAAGAGCGAAATCCGTCGCATCAAGCGACAAAAAGCGATTCGTAAGGCTCAACGATTGAATCGTTCGTAAGGAAACACATGCCAGAAGAAACCATCACCCTCGACGGCAAAATCGTCGATGCCCTGCCGAACGCCATGTTCAAGGTCGAGCTTGAAAATGGCCATACGGTACTTGCCTATTTGTCGGGGAAAATGCGCAAGTATTATATTCGCGTCCTGTTGGGGGATCGCGTCAAGGTCGAATTGAGTCCTTATGATCTGACACGCGGACGCATCACCTATCGATACCGCAATTAATCGGGCAAATGCAGTGCGTTGAAAAGGGGCTGATAATAATCAGCCCCTTTTCTTTTGTCGACTTCTTTTTCTTTTGTCAACGGCTATGAAATTTATCCTTCCCGTCACGGCGCCTGCTGCTCTCTGAGCTTTCGATAGACATCGATGGCGCGCTGGGCAAATCGTTGCTCCGCCTCGAAGCTCAGTCGCTGCACTGCTTCTTCCATCGGAGTCCACAGGGGAGCAAATTGCGCTTCATCTTTGCGATTTCGAGGAGTTGTGCGCTCGCTGAGGAGTCGCATCAAAAAATAGCGCTCCGTGCGAACGAAGTCATCGCCCTGAAACGTGAACTTGACCACCTGACTGCCGAGGTCGGCGACAATCTCGAGATCGGCGTATCCGCTCTCCTCTCGGGTCTCTCGCAGCGCAGTCTCTTCCGGCGTCTCACCCGGATCGACGTGACCTTTGGGAAGGCGCACCTCGCGGCGCGTCGGTCTGTCGAGCAGAAGCATGCGGCCGCAATCGTCGATGACCACGCCGCCGGCCGACTCATATTGCTTGAGCGCCATCGCGCACCGCTTCCCATTGCACCGGTTCGGCAGGTGGCTCGATCACGACAAAAAGTTGAGCTGCCAATTCACTGCCCAGAACTTGTCTCACTCGCTCTTCGTCGCCGTTCATTTCACACACCTCAATCGTCACCGGCCCGTTGAAAGGCGCTGCTTCGATGAACTTTACGATGCGGCCCGGCTCCAGCTTCAATTGAGAAAGATAACGTAGCACGCGTGCATCGGTGTTGCCGATGCGCCACAACACAGCCTGCTGGCCCGGCTGCAGCTCGGTGAGCGGCACCAGGTGCTCATCCGGCATGGCGCCGTCTTTGCGCGGAATCGGATCGCCGTGAGGACAGTGCGTGGGATATCCGCACAGCTCGTCCATCCGATCTTCAAACGCCGAGCTGATGGCGTGTTGCAGGCGGTGCGCCTCAGCGTCGACCTGATCCCAGGTGTACCCCATGACTTTGACCAGAAAGACCTCCAGCAAGCGATGCCTTCGGATCAATTGCAGCGCCGCCAGCTCTCCCTGTTCGGTCAGGGTGATCCCCTCGCTGTTTGAGCGATCGACAAAGCCCGATTCTTCCAATCGTTTGAGCATGCTGGAGACTGCAGCCGGCGAAACGTGCATTTTTTCCGCCAACGCCGAGGTCGTCACTTTGTCGGAGGCGCGCCCGCGTCGCCCCCCCAGTTTGTAAATGGCTGCCAGATATTCCAGCATGCCATCGGTCGTCAGTCCACAGAATGTTCGCATTGAATTTTTCTCATATTGCTCAGAATTATTCTGGGTGGATTATATGATTTGGAAGCAACGTTTGTCAATCTGGGCGTCTCTTGCCGCAAATGATCGAAAGAATCGGTTCTTTGCGGCCACGCTAAAGCGGCCATACCGATGGGACCACAGTCAACCCGATCCCCATAACCATCAAAAGCAGGGGGAGGCCGACTCGCGCATAGTCGCCCCATGTGTATCCGCCGGGAACATACACTAATGCATTGGTTGGCGATGCGATCGGTGTGAGCAGCGCCGCCGATGCACCGACCGCCACCATCATCAGGAGGGGCTGCGGCGCAACCCCCAGGCTGAGCGCAGCGTTGTAGGCGATCGGCGCCACCAGCACCGTAGTCGCCGTGTTGCTCATCACCTGACTAAAACCGGCAGTCAGGAGAAAGACCCCCGCCATCAACGCCAGCGGCCCCTGCTGTCCCAGCGTGGTCACCAGCGCAGCAGCGACGAGTTGTGCGCCGCCTGTAACCTGCAGCGCTGTGCTCATGGGCAGCATGGCGGCAATCAGCACTACAGTCTGCCATTGAACGGAGCGGTACATCGCCGAAATGGGCAAACAGCCGGCCAGCGCCATCGCCATAGCTGCGAGCAGCACGGCCATCACCGTAGACACGGCGCTCGTCGCCATGAGGAGGATCATCCCGACCAGGATCGCCAGCGCCGTCAGCGACCGGGGATTGAGCGCCACGACCTGACGAGCCAGCGACTCCGGCTCGCCCACGACCACGTACCCCTGGCCTGCCCTCGCCAGGGCGCCGATGTTGCTCCAACGCCCGCGCACCAGCAGGCTGTCGCCGACATGGAGCGTGTCGTGGGTGAGCGAAAGCACCCGGTCGCCGCGCCGCATCGCCAGGACCTGCACGCCGAAGCGACCGGCGAACTGGGCACGCGCCAGGGTGCGATTCTGATCGTCGCAGCGGGGCGCCACCAACACCTCCGCTACGCCGACATCCTGCGAAAGCAGAAGATTCGCCAATTCCTCACCTTCGACGTCCAGCGGCAGCTTTTCCAGATCGAACGCCTCCATGGCGCGTTGAACCGCATCCGGCTCCCCGTCGAGCACCAAAATGTCGTTTTCATGCAGGATCGTCTCCGGGCCAGGCGTTTCTCTGGGAGCGCGTTGAATCCGTTCCAATTGGGCGCGCAGCCCGCTTGCCTCCCCCGACTCCCTATGGCCCGACAGTGGGACGTGGTCTGGCTGCACCACAACCACCGATACGCCGAAGTCTCGGCCCAGGGCGGCTTCGCGCAGCGTCTTACCGACCAGCGGCGACCCCGGGCGCACTCGCACCCGATGAAGCTGTTCGGCAAGTCGATACTCCTCGATGAGGCGGGAGACGAGCTGAACGACATCGACAGGGCGCCCCTCTCCGGGGCGATCGCGCAGCAGTCGAAATCCGAAGAAAGCCATGAAGAGAATAGCCGCCGTCACCTGGGGAACACCGACCCAGGCGAACTCGAAAAAGCCAAAAGGCCGCGCTCCCCGGGTCGCCAACGCGTCGGTCACCACAATGTTGGGCGGGGTGCCGATCAGCGTCAGCAGCCCACCGAGGTTGGCGGCGATGGCGATCGGCAACAAAAAACGCGAAGGCGCCATGTGAAGCCTCCAGGCAGCCGCCGTCACTGCCGGCAGAAGCACCGCCACCGTGCCTGTGTTGCTGAGCACGCTCGAAAGCAACGCCGTGCCTGTCATTGCAATCACCAGCAGGCGCATCGGGCTGCCGCCTGCCTGGGCCATCAGGTGTTGCCCGAGCCAGGCGGTGACGCCCGTTCGCGACAATCCTTCGCCCACCACAAACAGTGCGGCGATCATCACAGTCGTCGAATCGGCGAAGCCGGCCAGGGCCTGCTGGGTGGTGAGCACGCCGCCGAGATAGAGCGCCAGCATCGAAAGTAAGGCGACCAGGTCGGCGCGCAATTTAGAAAAGATAAACAGCAGGATGGTGATAGCCAGGACGGCGAAGGTGAAGAGCATGAGATGATCTCCGCCAGGTTCAATCTGGAGAGGACTACAGTTCTTCGAGTTGCAGACGAAATTGTTGAAAGAGCGCCGTCAACGACGCAAAGGAGTAGTGAGCGTTAAGCCCGCTGGGATTGGGCAGCACCCATACAGGGACGTCGGCTAGCGTCTCCGCCTGTGGCCCGATCTGCGCCTTGGGTCGCCGGAAGGCGGTTCGATAGGCGGTGACGCCCAGGACGGCGACGCTCCGAGGCCGGAAACGCCGTACGACCTGAAAAAGCCGCTCCCCACCGGCGATCAACTCTTCGGCGCCCAGCTCGGCGGCTGTAGCGGTGGCGCGATTGACGAAATTGGTGATCCCGCAACCGTACTCAAGCAGCAGATGTTGTTCAGAAGGTTTCAGAAGACGCGGGGTGAAACCGGCCGCATACAAGACCGGCCAGAAACGGTTGCCCGGCCGCGCAAAATGACAGCCCGTCCAACCGGAGTAGAGACCGGGATTGATGCCCACGAAAAGCACGCGCAGATTCGGCGCAATGACATCTTCAAGGCTGCGATTGTAGGCGACGGTCAGATCTTCCGGAGAGGGTTTCTTCAGAAAAGCCATACGTTCAGTATATCACATGAGAACCGGCGCTTTACGAGGGCTCATTGATTCGCTTTGGCTGACAGTGCAGCTCCTTGTGGCAGGCGCGCTTGTCGTTCGACGCCGGGGTGTGTACAATGTCTCGCTGGATAGCATGCGCCCGTTCGGTCTCTGCGCCAGAGCGCAAGGGGCGGCTACGTCCGTGAACTCGTCGCATCACCATCTCATTCTCACCAGCAGGAGCAACCGATGAGCCAGCAAACCAAATTCACCTTATCCGAGCGCGATATTCCCGAAAAATGGTACAACATCGTCGCCGACATGCCGAACAAACCCCTGCCGCCGCTGCATCCGGCCACGCATCAACCGATCGGGCCGGCCGATCTGGCGCCGCTCTTTCCGATGGAGCTGATCAAACAGGAGGTGACCACCGAAACGTGGGTCGAAATTCCGGAAGAAGTGCGCGAGGTGTACAAGCTATGGCGTCCGACCCCGCTTTATCGCGCTCACCGACTGGAGAAAGCGCTCGATACGCCGGCCAAGATTTATTACAAATACGAAGGCGTCAGCCCCGCCGGCTCGCACAAGCCCAACACCGCCGTGCCCCAGGCCTATTACAACATGAAAGAGGGTGTCAAACGCATTACCACCGAGACCGGCGCCGGCCAGTGGGGCAGTGCGCTGGCCTTCGCCTGCAATCTGTTCGGCGTCGGCTGCGAAATCTACATGGTGCGCGTTTCCTACGAGCAGAAGCCCTATCGTAAGATCATGATGAACACCTGGGGCGCCGAGGTGTATGCTTCGCCCTCCAACCGCACCAACGCAGGGCGACAAATTCTGGCGCAGGATCCCGACTCACCCGGCAGCCTGGGCATCGCCATCTCCGAGGCGGTGGAGGTGGCCGCCACCAACGAAGATGCCAAGTACTCGTTGGGCAGCGTGCTCAACCATGTGTTGATGCATCAGACGGTGATCGGCCAGGAAGCGATCAAGCAGCTCGAGATGGCGGGCGACTTCCCCGACATCGTAATTGCGCCCTTCGGCGGCGGCTCCAACTTCGCCGGCATCTCCTTTCCCTTCCTGCGCTATAAATTGACCGAAGGGAAACCGGTGCGCGCCATCGCCGTCGAGCCGACCTCCTGCCCCAAGCTCACGCGCGGGGTCTTCCGCTATGATTTCGGCGACACCGTCGGCATGACGCCCTTGCTGCCGATGTACACGCTGGGGCATACCTTTGTGCCGGCGAAGATTCACGCCGGTGGGCTGCGCTATCATGGCGCAGGCGTGATCGTGAGTCAATTGCTCAAAGACGGCATCATCGAGGCGTCCGCGATCGATCAGATTGAAACGTTCGAGGCGGGTGTGCTCTTCGCCAGGACAGAAGGAATCATCCCGGCGCCGGAGGCGAACCATGGCATCGCTCAGGTGATCCGCGAGGCGAAACGCGCCAAAGAAGAAGGAGTCTCGAAGACAATCCTCTTCAATCTATGCGGCCACGGCCACTTCGACCTTGCTGCGTACGAAGCGTATTTTGAAGGTCGTCTACAAAAGCATGAAATGAGTCAGGCGGAGATCGATGCGGCCATTGCCATGATTGACACGCCTCCAATTCCGGCGTAACCATCCGTAGAACTGTCAAACGCAAAGCGACCTATGCTGACCGAAAGTCAGGTGAAGGCCGTCCTACCGCTTGCCTTGGAGGGGGTCGATCTGCCCTTCCTCGGCGAGCGGATGCGCGGCAAAGTGCGCGATATCTACCGTTTTCAGGATGAGCGCTGCGGCGATCGCCTGATTCTGGTGACGACCGACCGTCTCTCTGCATTCGATCGAATTCTGGGGCTGATTCCCTACAAAGGCCAGGTGCTGACGCAGCTTTCCGCCTGGTGGTTCGCCCGGACGCAGGACATCATTGCCAATCACTTGATTGCCCTGCCCGATCCCAACGTGACCGTCGCACACATGTGTGAGCCTCTGCCCGTGGAGGTGGTTGTACGCGGCTATATCACCGGCGTGACTTCCACTGCATTGTGGCATCAATACAGCCTGGGCGCGCGCACGATCTACGGCATTGACTTCCCGGATGGCCTGCACAAAAACGATCCCCTGCCCGAGCCGATCATCACGCCGACGACGAAGGCGCGCGACGGCGGCCACGATGAACGCATCACCGAGGCCGAAGTGGTGGAAAAGGGATTGGTCGCCGCCGAGGTCTGGGAGCAAGTCTCCAGAGCCGCGCTGGCGCTGTTCAAACGCGGCCAGGAGCTTGCACGCCGAGGGGGGCTGATTCTCGTGGACACCAAATATGAATTTGGGCTGGCCGCCGACGGCTCGGTGATGCTGATCGACGAAATCCACACGCCGGACTCCAGCCGTTTCTGGATCGCCGACACTTACGCAGAGCGGATCGCCGCCGGGCAGGAGCCG
>JANWYX010000390.1 GCA_025055055.1 Caldilinea sp.
TTCATTAAAAGAGCGTAAACTTTATGTATAGAATTTCTGGCCGCAAAGGAGGTCATCATGGAAGCATTCAACGCAGGACACCTGGCCGACGAACCGGAGCCGCTGAAAGGGCTTTGTACAATTGTGATGCCCGAGGCGCACCTGAAAGCATTCGCCTTTCAGCACGCAGTCGAGCTAAACAGCGCAAATTATCCGTTGGCATTAGAACAGACCTCTGACGAGCCGCCCGATCCGCAGACGCTTGCAGCTGCGATGGAGACCTTCCGTCGTTGGCCCAACGGCATGCGGTTGCGCGTTCATTTCATGGAAGGCGACCCGCTTGTCCACCGCCGTGTTGAAGAGATTGCGCTGGAGTGGTGCCGATACGCCAACGTCGAATTCATCTTCGGTGCAGGGCCAGATGCCGAAATCCGCATCGCCTTTAACCCGCGTTTAGGCTCGTGGTCCTACATGGGCACCGATTGCAGCCTGCCTCAGCTCGCCGGACGACCGACGATGAATTTGGGTTGGTTGACGCCGAGCACACCGGAGATGGAGTATCGACGCGTGGTGTTGCATGAATTCGGTCACGCGCTCGGCCTCGTGCATGAGCATCTGTCGCCCGCGGCCGAAATTCCGTGGGACGAGCAAAAGGTGATCGCCTACTACAAGCGCACCAATGGCTGGAATGAAAACTACATTCGCGCCAATGTGCTGGCGCGCTCCAAGGCCGATGCCTTCACCCGCTTCGACCCGCACTCGATCATGCTCTATCCTGTGCCGAAGGAGCTCACCATCGGCGGCTTTGAAATTCCGTGGAGCAACAGCGAGCTGTCTGCGCTCGACAAGGAGTTCATTGCGCAGATGTACCCGGTTGCCGACGGCAAGGCTTCGAGTTGACGGCCCAAAGGTTGGAACCATGCCGGATTCTTCCGAATTAGGTGACCTGCGTCAGCGAAAATATGAGTTGCGTCTGCGCGCCAAGCTGGTTCAGCAGGCTGTGCTTCAGACGACCGACCCCGATCGACTCACCGAGCTGTTGGCTGAGGCCGGCGCCATCGAAGCGAAGATCGCCGGGCTGGAGGCTGCGTTGCAGGCGGCGGAAACATCCGCCCTTCAAGCGACGCGCAGGGAGCGAATCCGCACCGCCGTCACGCGCAGCATGGCGACAACCAAGCTGGAGGCCAGGGTCAGGCTGCGCATGACCCACGTTCCTACCGCCATCTATCACTTGCTCGACGAGGCGATTGATCCTCTCGTCGAGATCACGGTCGAAAATGGCGACCTGAAACCGCGACGCCTGCGCATTCTCTCCCGGCTGGAGGGTTACAGCGCCGACGCCGTCGACACCATCGAGCTAGAAGGCCGCGGCAAGGTGGGCGCAACTCGCACCATCACCCAACTGCCGACGCTTTTCCCTGAGCGCATCCAGTCCATCCACGAGTTGACGCGCGCTACCGTCAGCGTTTTCGTCGAAGAGATCGGTGGCGCGCTGGAGACGCACGAGACGCTGACGGTGTGGCTGCTGGCGCGCAACGCTGCGCCACTCGCCGTGCGCAATCCGGCTGGCGGCTGGGTCGACTTGAGCCGCTACTTCGGCGCCTTCGTGACTCCGAACCGTCGCGAGGTGATGCTGTTCCTCCGCCGCGCAGCGGACAGACACCCGGAACGACAACTTTCCGGCTATCAGGGCGACGTCGATCTGCAGGTGCGCGCTATCTACGACGCGCTGAAGCATGACGCCGAGATTACTTACGTTAACTCGCTCATCGCCTTCAACCCCGATGAAAGCGCACGCGGTCAGCGCGTGCGCCTGCCCCGAGAGACGCTGGAGGAGAAACAGGCCAACTGCATCGACGGAACCCTACTCTTCGCCAGTCTGCTGGAGGCGGCCACCCTCAACCCGGCCATCGTCATCGTTCCGGGCCACGCCTTTGTCGGCTGGGAGACCGGCCTCAATAGTGGCGCATGGGACTACCTCGAGACGACGATGATCGGCTCCAATGTCTTCGAGGATGCCCGCACGATCGGGCGTCAGAAGGCTGCATTTTGGGAAAAGCAGGCCGCCTCGCCGGAGAAGGCGCACGCGTTTCGGAGATGGTCGCTGCGCGATCTGCGCACGATTTACGGCGTCACGCCGCTCGAGTAAAAGGAAAATCCTGATGACGATGCAGCACGAGGAGCAGCACGAACAGACGACAGAGGGACGCGCGCCGAAACGCCGACGGAGCAACGGCCGCAAAAAGCAGCTTTCTCGCTCCAGCAACGGTGCCTCGTCGCCTGCTGCAGCCCCGACGGCTTTGTCCGCAGCGCCGAACTTCTTTGCGCCTTACATTTACGGGCTCCACGAATCCGGTGGCGAGCATCTCATGCTGGAGGCCGGACGTCCTGGATGGGTGGTGGAGCTGGCGAGCATCGGCCTGGACGGCGGTGGCAATAGCCCGGCGGACTTCACGCGGCTCTCCGGTCGAGGCCTGGGGGTGATCGTGCGGCTGCATAACGGCTACGAGCCGAACGGATGCATTCCACCGCCCGCCTTCTACGATGATTTTGCCGAATCCTGCGCCCGCTTCGTGGCGCGCTCTGCCGGCTGTCACATCTGGATCATCGGCAACGAGCCGAACCACGCAGCGGAACGACCGCACGGGCTGCCGATCCTGCCTACGCAGTACGCCGACTGCTACCGCCGTTGCCGCAGCGCCATTCGTCGCCTTCCGGGCCATGAGCAGGACCTGGTGCTGGTGGCCGGGCCGGCGCCCTGGAATGCCGAGACGCGCTATCCGGGCAATCCGTTAGGCGATTGGGCCAGATACTTCAACGACACACTGGCTGCGCTGCCGACCGCCGAATGCGACGGCTTCGCCATACACACCTACACTCGCCGCCTGGACCCCTCGCGCATTCGCATCGACGTTCCCTACAACGCCGACGGTTACCGTCACCTGCGCGACGAATTCGGAAGCTACAAGGATTTTCTGGAGGCGGTGCCTGCCCGCCTGCGCGGCCTGCCCGTCTTTATCACGGAGACCGACCCCACCGAGCCAACCACCGGCTGGGAAGATGGGCGCAACGTCGGCTGGGTGCGCACTGCCTATGAAGAGATCGCCAACTGGAACGCTAACCCTGCGCATCAATCGATCCAAGCGTTGGTACTGTATCGTTGGCCGCCGGCAGGCGTGATTCACGACCAGCCGCAATGGTCAATCGCCGATCGCCCCGGAATTATCGATGATTTCAAAGAGGCGCTGCGCACCTTGCCGTCCGAGGTCTATCGCACGCCTGGCCCGCGTCCTCACCTGGCCGCAGGCGCAGGCGACAGACGCTTCGCAACGATCCCTCGCATCTACACCAACCAGCACATGATCAACGCCCTGCACGACACCGCCCTGGCGATGGGACTCACGCCGTGGGCGTTGCTCGAACGCGCAGGGCTGTCGTTGATTCAGCTCGCCTCCGCCAGAGACGCTATCTATCAGGGGCCGGCGTTGGAAGCGTTGCCCGGCCTGAGCGGTGAAGCCTTCGCCATGGTGCGCAGCCTGCTGCTGACGCAACTGCGCGCCCAATTGCTGTGGCGCGGCCTCGTCAACGCGCCGGACGGCCTCAACTTGCGCACAGGACCCGGCGTTGAAAACTCTGTCCTGCGCACGTTGGCGGATCAAACGCCGGTGGAGGTGTTGGCGGAGGTGGGCGACTGGCTCTACTGCGCGCTCGACGGCGAGGATGGCTATCTGTACGCCGCCTATGTCAAACCCATTGCGCCGGCGGAAGAGGACGAAGCGCTTGCGTTGCCTGCGTCCGCCCAGATCGCAGTCCCTTCCGGCGCCACCGCGGCCGAGCGTCGCGCCGTTGAGACGTGGAATCGCTACGGCGGCTTTCTCCGTCGCCTCTCCTCCCGCCTTAACATCGATCCCGGCGCAGCTCTGGCGGTGCTGCTGGCCGAATCTGCCGGCGACGCCTTCGGGCCGGATGGTCGCATGATCATTCGTTTTGAGGTGCATGTCTTTCGCCGCGAGTGGAATCCGTCCGATCCGGCGCGCTTCGACGCACATTTCCGCTTCGACCCACAACGACCGGCTTCCGGCCACGCTTGGCGGCCGACGCCGGACAGCCCCTGGCGCGAATTTCACGGCAACCAGGCTGCAGAATGGGAGGTCTTCGCCTTTGCGCGCGACTTGGACGAACGGGCGGCGATGCGTTCGATCAGCATGGGGCTGGCACAGATCATGGGCTTCAACCATCAGATGATCGGCTATCCCACCGTGCAGGAAATGTTCGAGGCTTTCCGGCGCAGCGAACGGGCGCAATTGGAAGGCATGTTCCGCTTCATCGAGGCGCGGTCACTTGTCGAACCGATCCGCCGCCGCGACTTTCTTGCCTTTGCCACCGGCTACAACGGCGCAGGCAACGCACCGACCTACGCCGCCATCATTCGTCAACAACTGGCTATCTACGACCGGCTCATCGCTCCGACGCCGGTCTCC
>JANWYX010000408.1 GCA_025055055.1 Caldilinea sp.
CCGGGCAGCGTTGTGTTCTAAACGGCCGGCCAGCACGCGCTCCCCGCTTTGATTCCGACTGGGTTGCCGCCCGTGCCCCCCCAGCCGGCGCGCCACCTCAGGGGCGCGCACCAGCGCACGCGTCATCGCCACCAGGCTGCCGGACGACTCCGGCTCGAAAAGGAGGCCGGTCTCTCCATCGACCACATAATCCAGCAGACCGCCCGAACGCGGGGCAATCACCGGCAGACCGGAGGCCATCGCCTCCAGCACTACATTTCCCAGCGTTTCGTTGGCTGCGGGAAAGACGAAGACGTCGGAAGAGGCGTAGGCTGCCGCCAGATCAAGGCCGCTCAAGTAGCCGGTGAAATGTACGGGCCGATGGGCAAAAAGGCGTTCGAGCCGGGGGCGCGCCGGGCCATCGCCGACGATCGCCAGGCGGACGTCGGGCAGAGCGTCGAGCACGGGCAATAACCAATCAACGCGCTTCTCCGGTGATAGGCGTCCGACGTAGAGCAAAAGCGGTCGGTCGATTTCGCCTGCGCTAAGGCGCCGACGCCATTCCAAACTTCGCCGGCCGGGGTGGAAGTGTTCGCCGTCTACCCCTCGGCTCCAGACATGTACGTGACGATACCCATGTGCAATCAGTTCGCGCTGCGTCACACTCGATGGACAAAGATTCAGATCGGCGGCGTTGTGCATCCAGCGGAAAAAGTGCACAAGCGGCCGATAGAGGAAGCGCAGCCCCCAGCGCGCGGCGAAACCCGGCACATCGGTGTGATAGGAGGCTACCAGCGGCAGTTTCAAACGGCGCGCATGGCGCAAACCTGCGTAGCCTAACGAGACCGGATTGACGATATGCACCAGGTCGGCGCGAAAGGCGCGCAGCTCCTCGATGACGTTGACGGTGGGCGGGACGAGCTTCAGCTCAGGATAGAGGGGGAAGGGGGCGCCTGCCAACCCAACGATACGCGTCCGCCCGAAGAAACGAGGGCCGCCGGCCGGGGCGAAGAGGATGCTTTCATGGCCGCGGCGCGCCAGATGCTCGAGCAGGTGGCAGAGGGTGTTGACGATTCCATCGACTTTCGGCAAAAACGTCTCGGTGAAAAGGGCAATGCGCATCGGTTCACCTCCAATATCCCCAGTCGCTGCGGCGCAAACGCTCCGGCATCAGCCCCGTGTAAAGAAGCGCACAGCGGATCAACGAATGCAGCGTTTTGCGGACAACCCCTCGGCGTAGACGCCGATGGTCGCGTTCATAGACGATCAATTCCGGAGCAAAGACAACTTTATAGCCGCGGCGCGCCAGCCGCCACCCATATTCGGAGTCTTCGTTGCAGGTGAGCATCTCGTCGAAGCCGCCGGTCGCCAGAAAGGCGCTGCGGTGTACCAAGAAATTGGAGCCGGAAACGGCCGGAATGCCTGCCCAAGCCATCGCCCGTTGACCGCGCACAAACCATCGATAGTAGGAGGCGTAGCTCTGTAAAGAGCATTTGGCTCCGAAATACGCGTCGGCGTCGGCGTGGCGTGGAAGACGTTCAAAATAATCCGGGGCGAAGGCGACGTCGGCGTCGGTGAAGAGCAGCCAGGGGGTCTTTGCTGCATGGGCGCCCAGGTTGCGTGCGGCGGCGATATGCGCCGTGCTGTTGATGATGTGCGTTCGGCCATTGCGCATTGCCCGGATCAGGACAGACGTCCGGTCGTTGCCGGCGTCGACGACGATCAACATGACCTGAGACGGCAATGAGGCGAGGAAGGACTGAATGTTGTTCTCCTCATTTTTCGTGGGCAAAACGACGGTGATCTCATCCAGACGCACAACCGGGTCTCACTTGACTCAATCTCATTCGGCCATCACGTGTTTTACGCCATCTTATCTTTTTGTAGTTAACCGGAGTTTACGGCGTTGTTAATGGTTTGATAGCGATGTGTAGTTGACAGTCCAGGCGTCCTCCGCTCAGAATGAAGATAGGCTTGTTAACATAGTCGATGGGATCGGACGCAAGGAAGCAAGAAGGCGCAAGAAGGTGAGAAGAGGTGCGAATGAACAACGATAAAATCCTGGTTGTCGAAGATGAGGTCTCGCTGGTTGAAACGCTCGAGTATTCGTTGCGCAAACAGGGGTATGAGGTGATCACGGCCGCCACAGGTCCTAAAGCACTGGAGCAGGCGCGCTCGCATCAGCCCGACCTGATCGTTCTTGACATCATGCTTCCGGGGCTGGATGGGTTTGAAATCTGTCGCATTCTGCGCAAAGAAATGAACGCTCCGAT
>JANWYX010000409.1 GCA_025055055.1 Caldilinea sp.
TGTGGGACGAGGGCATGCCGGTGACTTCTCCCGATCTCAACACCTACCTGGTGCTTCAAGAAGAATCGTTGGCTCGGATTGCAGGCGAGATCGGTCTGAAGGAGGACGTCAAGCTCTGGCAAGGGCGCGCCGAGCGTCTGACGCAACGCATGCTCGAACGCCTCTGGGACCCAGAAGCAGGGCTTTTCTGGGCGAAACGCCGGGGCCAACCCGTGCGCGTTGTTACACCTTTCAACCTCTTTCCTCTGCTCACCGGTCGATTGCCGGACGTCATCACCGCCCGCCTGCTTGCTCGCCTCACCGATCCCCAAGAGTTCTGGACGCGCTATCCCGTGCCCACGGTCGCCATCAACGACCCCAAATACGAACCGCTGACCATGTGGCGTGGCCCTTCCTGGGTGAACATCAACTATTTGTTGATCGAGGGGTTGCAGCGCATCGGTCAACACGCCATCGCCGCCGAGCTACGGCGGCGCACGTTGGAGATGATCTCCAACCACGATGACATCTATGAGTATTACCATCCTGAGACCGGCGAAGTCCCACCTAGAGCGGCGCCGCTTTTTGGCTGGTCTTCGGCGCTCTTCATCGAGCTGGCGATCGAAGAGTCGAAGGCTGTCGCCGCCCCTGCATCCGCCTAAAACGACGCTTCAAATACCGGCCGCGGCGCGTCTTTGCGCCAACAGGGTGCGATAGATTTTCTGGTCGGTCACCGGCAGCGGGAGCATCTCCACCTCATCTAGCTCCAGCCAGCACCAATCCAGGCAGCCGAGCGCCTGCGGCGCCCCTCCGACATGGCGAGCGTGAAAAGCGTGCAAGGTGATGCGAAAGTGGGTGTAGGCATGTTTGACCGTGGTCAGCGGCTCAAGCACGGCGATCTCAATCCCCAACTCCTCGTCGATCTCGCGACGCAGGCAGGCGGCTAGGTCCGCATCTTGCGGCTCTCGCTTGCCGCCAGGGAATTCCCACAGTCCGCCCAGCATGCCATCCGGTGGACGCTGCGCCATCAGCAGCTTGGAGCGGAATGACTCGCCCGCCCAAATCACGGCGGCAGCCACGTCATAGTGGGGCGTCTTGGGGCGCGCCAGACGAACCGGTCGCGCGTTCTGCACGCCTTGCTGCGCAGCCTGACAAAATTCCCTTAACGGACAGATGAGGCAGCGTGGATTCTGCGCGGTGCAAACTGTAGCGCCTAACTCCATCAACGCTTCGTTGCAGTCACCTGCCCTACCCGGCGGCGCTGCTTCGACGATGCTGCGCGCCAGCGCCCACAATTCACGCACCGCTGCACCGTCGCCGATTGGCCGCTCGATGTTGAACAGCCGCGCCAACACGCGGCGAACGTTGCCGTCGAGGATCGGCTCCGGCTGATTGTAGGCAATGCTGAGGATAGCGCCGACGGTGTACTCGCCGACGCCGGGAAGCGCCAAGAGCGCGCTGCGGCTGGCGGGAATTTGGCCGTTGTGGCGCTCAACGATCTGCTGCGCAGCTCGATGCAGGTTACGCGCTCGCGCATAATAGCCCAGCCCCTCCCAGAATTTGAGCACCTCCTGCAAATCGGCGGCGGCCAACGCCTGGACAGAAGGGAAGCGCGCCATCCAGCGCCGAAAGTATGGCTCCACCGTCTCCACGCGCGTCTGCTGCAACATGACCTCGCTGATCCACACGGCGTACGGATTGCGCGCGCCGGCGCGTGCGTCTCGCCAGGGCAAAGCGCGCTGATGCTCTACGCACCAATCGATCAGGTGCGCGGCGATCTGTGCAAAAGGAGGCGCATCCATTGCGAAAATTCGCCAGCAGGGACTGTGAGATGCACTATTGCGGGACGTTGAGCGGGGAAAACAGGCACTGTCCCAGCAAAGTCATCGCAAAAAACGCAGCGATCAACATCCACATCCAACTGGGAAAGCCGCCGGTCTGCGTGCGCTTCTTGGGTGGTTTTGGTTTGGGTAGCGGCGTCTGACAACGCCAGCAGACCTCTTTGTCGTCAGGATTCCAGGTCTTGCAGTTTGGGCAGTCCATGTAAATTTGCTCCTCGTGCTGCGCAGTACATCGGTATCGTAGCACAATCGGGATATGGATGCGAAACTGTCTCAAGAATGTGTTTGCAGATTTGCAGATGCGATTTCATAATGGGTGGCATGGCCGCCATCGAACTGCTCCATCAAACGAACTTTCGCCGCAGGCTGGATCAATGCATCCACTGCGGCTTGTGCCTGCCCGCCTGTCCGACCTATGCCGTCAATCGACTAGAGGCAGACAGCCCGCGCGGCCGCATCGCCTTGATGCGCGCTGCGTCTGAAGAACGGATCGGGCTGGAGGGGGCCTTCGAGGAGCATATCGAGCTTTGTCTCGGCTGTCGCGCCTGCGAGACGGCCTGCCCTTCGGGCGTGCAGTACGGTTTGCTGCTCGAAACTGCCCGAGCCGCCCTGGCGCAGGAGCGGGCGCGTGTAGGACGCGGGCGGCTTGCGGATTTGTTTCGGCGGATCGGGGTGCGCAGCCTGCTGCCGTATCGTCGCCGATTGCGATGGCTGGCATGCGCAGTGTGGCTTTATCAGCGCCTCGGACTCGCGCGACCGGCGCAGCGAGTGCTTCCGCATCTGCCCCCTGCGCTGACCACAATGGAGGGAATGACGCCGCCGATCGATCGAAATTTTCTCGACCTGTCGCGGCCGGCGCCTGCGCTTGGCCCCAGGCAAGGCAAAGTCGCCTTTTTCACCGGCTGCGTGCAGGACGCATTTCTGGCCGGCGTCAACCGCGCCACGGTGCGCGTGCTTCAGCGCAACGGCTACGAAGTTCATTTCCCCCAGGACCAGACCTGCTGCAACGCCGCTGCGCTCCACAGCGGCGACGTCGAGTTCGCGCGTGCGCTGGCTCGGCGCAACATCGACGCCTTCGCCGACGGGGACTTCGCCGCGATCCTCAACAACGCCGGCGGCTGCGGCGCAGCGCTCAAAGGCTACGCTCATCTGCTGTCAGACGATCCGATCTATGCAGACCGCGCCCGAAGCTTTGTCGCCAAAGTCAAAGATATCCACGAATTCTTGGCCGACCACCTGCACCACCCACCCGCCGGCCACGTCCAGGCACGCGTCGTCTACGTCGACTCATGCCATCTCCGCCATGGGCAGAAGGTCGTGGCTCAGCCGCGCAAGCTGCTGCGCGCCATCCCCGGCGTCGAGCTGGTCGAGCTGGAGCAACCGGACATGTGCTGCGGCAGCGCCGGCATCTATAATCTCTTGCAGCCGGAAATGGCCAATCAGGTGCTCGACGCCAAGCTGGCCGACGTGCGCAGCGCTCACGCCAACATCATTGCCACGGCGAACACCGGATGCTATCTGCAGATGATCTACGGAGTCAAGCGAGCAGGGTTGAACGCCACGGTCATGCACGTCATCGAGCTGCTGGAGCGAGCGTACACCAATGCATGACACCCTTGTATCCTTTGCTCAACCTTATTCGATCCATGAGTACGGGTTGCAGACCGCTTCTCCAAGAAAACCATCCGGCTCTGCGAAATATCGAGAATAACCGCCCCAAGACACCTTTTGAGGATGCTTGAGGGGCGTTGCGCCCGGCAGACACCGCTCTTCGCGAACACTGCGTTCACGGGGTCTATGCTGCGAACGTTAAATGTCTGACTGGTTGGTCGAGATTTTCGCTCTCGTCGGCGCGAACTGCACGCCGATGCCATGCTGATGCGTATGCACGCTGCTTGACTTCCGTGCGTGATGCATGTTGTGTTCAATTTATCTCATGCAACACGCATCACGCACTAACTCATCACGAGCAGAAGCTGTTCACTCTTCACGACGAATCTCGCCGAGCAGCCTCATCCCTCCACGGGCAGCGCCTCGACGGCGGCGCGTTCGATGGGCAGCCCTCGCTTGTAGCGCTCCATGAACGCCGCAAAACCGTCGACGTCACGCGGATCCGGCGCCAAGGTGACAGCCTTCTGACCGGCGAAGACTCTGTCGGCCAAATAGGCTTCCAACGGCTCATTTGCCTGTCGATAGAGCATGTAGGCTGCCAGCAGCGCAATACCCCACGCGCCACCCTCGCCGGCGGTCTCCATCACCGAGACGGGCACGTTCATCGCCGCAGCCATGACGCGCTGGCCGACCTCTCGCGTCTTAAAGAAACCACCGTGGCCGAGGATCTGGTCGATCTGCACCCGCTCCTGCTCGAAGAGAATATCCAGCCCGATGCGCAGCGCGCCGAGCGAGGCGAAGAGATGCGTGCGCATGAAATTGGCCAGCGTGAAGCGGCTCGTCGGGGTGCGCACGAAGAGCGGGCGCCCTTCTTCCATGTGCGTGATGTGCTCGCCTGACACATAGTTGTACGCCAGCAACCCACCGCCGTCGGCGTCGCCCGCCAGCGCCAGATTGTAGAGCGTCTCATACAAGCGCGATTCGCTCACCTCTGCGCCGATGGCCTGGGTGAATTCCTGGAAGAGGTCGATCCAGGCGTTGAGATCGGAGGTGCAGTTGTTGCTGTGGACCATCGCCACAGGCCTGCCTGTGGGCGTTGTCACGATGTCGATCTCCGGGTAGACCTTGGAGAGCGGCTTTTCGAGCACGATCATGGCGAAGACAGAGGTGCCCGCCGAGACATTGCCGGTGCGCTCCGCCACGCTGTTGGTGGCGACCATGCCGGTTTCAGCGTCGCCTTCAGGCGGGCAGAGCGGAATGCCCGCTTGCAGCTCACCGCCGGGATCGAGCAACCGCGCGCCCTCGGCCGTCAGCCTCCCTGCCGGCTCGCCCGCCACCAGCACCTTGGGCAGGATGTCCGGCAGCCGCCAGGGGAGATTCCGCGCCGCCAGCAGCGCATTGAACTGCTCGATCTTGCGCGCATCATAGTCGTTCGTGGCGCTGTCGATGGGGAACATGCCCGACGCCTCACCGACGCCCAACACCTTCTCGCCGGTCAACCTCCAGTGCACGTAGCCGGCCAGCGTCGTGAGATGGCGGATGTTCTTGACGTGCGGCTCCTGGTTCAAGATGGCCTGCCAGAGATGCGC
>JANWYX010000162.1 GCA_025055055.1 Caldilinea sp.
CGCCCTCTCCGATGGAGACCGGTACCTGTTCGGCGCAGATGTTGGTGACGTCGCCGGCGGCGAAGATGCCCGGCATGCTGGTGGCGCAATTTTCATCGACGACAATATGGCCAAACGGATCCAGCGTGACCAGGTCGCGCACGGCGCTGTTGTTGGGCAGCAGCCCGAACTGCACGAAGACGCCCTCCACAGGCAAGTGGCGCACTTCGCCGTTGACGCCTACGATGTCGATACCTGTAACATAGTCGTCGCCCACGATCTGCTGCACTTCCCAACCGCGAAAGACGTCGATGCGCGGGTGGCTCAAGATCACCTCGGCCTTCTCGCGATCGGCGACGGGTTGAGGCCGCGCCTCGATATAGTCGATGTGAGCCGCCAGAGGGATCAGAATCTGCAGCGCTGCAACGGCGCGTTCGCCGCCGCCGATCACGGCGACCTTGCGGCCGCTGAAGAACGGCGCATGAGAAATTGCAGAGTAGCTGAGACCTTTGCCCCAGTAATCCATCTCGCCCTCGACGAAGAGGCGTTGGGCGCGCACGCCGGTGCATACGACGACGCTGCGGCTTTTGACTTCGCCTCCCTGACCGAGCTTCAGCAAGAACGCGCCATCGTCGAGTCTCTTTACCGTGTCGACCGTGTCGAGAATGTGATGCTGCAGGGCAGCCGAAACGCGCTGCGCCAGCTCATGCACAAGGCTGGCGCCCCAGACTGTCTCCTGATGAGGAACATCGCGCAGCGCAAACGGATAGAAAACCTTTCCGCCAAAATCAGGGCTGATCAGGGCGACGTTCAGGCGGGCGTAAAGCAAATAGGCGGCGGCCGCCAGTCCGGCCGGGCCGCCGCCGAGCACAACGGCGTCGAATCGTTCTGTCATGGGTTTCACCTGCTCTTCAACTTGACCCGTTGCAAGGCGGCTAACAACCGCTCTGGCGGGTCGGCTTTGCTAACAAAGGCGTCGGCGCCGGAAGCCAGCGCATGCAGGCCGGCTTCCGGTCGTCCGCTCAGCACGATAATCTGAAGGCCGGGACATTCGGCGTACAGGGAGTTTATCACACGCCGTGCGTTGTGCACAGCATTCAGACCGGGAAGCTCCCAATCCAGCAACAACAAGTCCGGCTGCAGCGCGGAAACGCGCTCTATCAATCCGGCGACGTCGGTGGCCTCTCCGACGATCGATAGGTCTGGCTCCTGTTCGAGCAAGAAGCGCACTGCAGAGCGCAGGGCGGGCCGGTCATCGGCCAGCAAGACGCGCACGCGCCTTTGACCGGACCGTTGGGAATATTGCTTCTGTAGACATCGCCCCATCAAATTGCGGTCAGACATGGCCCCGCTGCCACCACCTCAGGATCAACGGAATCGACATATTTCTCAAAATTTCTCGTGAACATTTCGGCAAGTCTGCGCGCCTGTGCATCGTAGGCGCACGGATCGGCCCATGTGGAGCGAGGGTCGAGCACTTCGACAGAGACGTCCGGACATGTGAGAGGGATGCGCAGGTTGAAAAGCGGATCGATGCGATAGTCCACGTAGTCCAGGTCGCCGTTCAGCGCAGCATTGATCATGGCGCGCGTGTAGGCGATCTTGATGCGGCTGCCGACGCCATAGGGGCCGCCGCTCCAGCCGGTGTTGACCAGCCAGACATCCACCTTGTGTCGTTGAATGCGCTCCGCCAGCATGTGCGCATACACGCCGGGATGCCAGACCATAAATGGCTCGCCGAAGCAGGCGCTGAAGGTGGCTTGCGGCTCGGTCAGACCCCGCTCTGTGCCGGCGACCTTGGCGGTATATCCGGAGAGAAAGTGGTAGATCGCCTGCGCCGGCGTCAGCCGGGCGATGGGCGGCAGCACGCCGAAGGCATCCGCCGTCAGCATCACGATGTGGTTGGGATGGCCGCCGACCCCTTTGCGAGTGGCGCTGGGGATGTGGCTGATCGGATAGGCGGCGCGCGTGTTTTCGGTCAACGAGTCATCGTCGAGATCGATCCGGCCGGTGGCGGTGTTGTAGCCGACGTTTTCGAGGATGGTGCCGAAGCGTCGACAGGCTTCGTAAATTTCCGGCTCGGCGGTGCGCGACAGTCGAATCGTCTTGGCGTAGCAACCGCCCTCGAGGTTGAAGACGCCGTCATCGCTCCAGGCGTGTTCGTCGTCGCCGATCAGCGTGCGTTTGGGATCGGTCGACAGCGTCGTCTTGCCGGTGCCCGACAGCCCAAAGAAAAGCGCAACGTCTCCGCTGCGGCCGAAGTTGGCAGAGCAGTGCATGGGCAGAACACCTCGCCTGGGCAACAGATAATTCATCACGGTGAAGATGGCCTTTTTGATCTCTCCAGCATATTGCGTGCCTCCGATCAACACCAATTTCTGCTTAAAATTGATCATGATGAAGACCTCAGAGCGCGTGCCATCGATATCCGGGATGGCGTGAAAGCCCGGCGCCTGAATCAAGGTGAATTCAGGCTTGTGCACCGTCAGCTCCTCGTCGTTCGCCTGAATGAATAGATTGCGGGCAAACAGGCTCGCCCATGCCGTCTCGGTGATGACGCGAATCGGCATGCGATAAGTCGGGTCGGCGCCGACGAAACAATCCTGCACAAAAAGATCTCTGCCTTGTAGATACGCCATCAGACGGGCGTGCACCACGCGAAAACGCTCTTCCGAAATGGGTTGGTTGACGCTGCCCCAGGCAATGTCGTTGCGCGTCTCATCTTCCT
>JANWYX010000248.1 GCA_025055055.1 Caldilinea sp.
TTTCTCTTCATGGGCCTGATCGAAGAACAGCGCATGGAGGCGCAAACCGCCAATTGGACCGGTCGTGAGATCGAAAAGGGCGCCGAACTGTACGCCAACAATTGCACCAGTTGCCACGGCGTCGACGGCAAAGGGCTTCCAGGAGTGGCGCCTGCGCTTCACAGCAAATACTTTTTTACCCAACGCATTCAAGATGTCGGTTGGGCCGGCTCGTTGCATGACTACGTAGCGCTCACCGTGGCGGCAGGACGCCCCTCCAAAGTGCAATCGCAATGGGCTGTAATGATGCCGACCTGGAGCCAACGGTACGGCGGCCCCTTGCGCGACGATCAGGTGCAGGCAGTGACGGCTTTTGTGCTCAACTGGGAAGAAGATGCCCTGAAGCAGGGCACGCCGGACAACCCCGATCCATGGCAACCCTTCCTGGATGCACCGTCCAAGGCGACGCCCGAAGAGGGCGCTGCGCCCACCGCCGAGGTGACTCCGGAACCGACGGGGCCGCGGCCGCCGCAAGAATTGTTTGTCAGCATGGGCTGCGTGGGCTGTCACAATCTCGATCAGCCGCAGACACCCACCAACCGCGGACCGGTCGGACCCAACCTGGGCAATCTCCATGAGACGGCGGGCACGCATGGGATGGATCCCGTCACCTACGTACACGACAGCATTGTCAACCCTAATGCTTACATTGTGGAAGGCTACCCGGCCGGCATTATGCCGTCGAACTTCGCCGAGCGGATGAGCGAAGAAGAGATCAACGCCTTGGTCGAATGGTTGCTCGACCCCAATCGGCAGCGATGATCCTCTTGTTCAGCAGGCGGTGAACCTATGATGGGGCGGCTGGTTGCCAGCCGCCCCATTCTTATGTACGATGAGGTTAGCGATGAGGTTGGTGATGAGGTTGGTAATGTCAAAGTCAAACGAGTATCAACTTACCCGCGACCCGTTTTTTTATTTGATGGCCGTGCTTTTCGCCCTCTTTACTACAGGGCTCTCCGCAATTCTCGGACAGTTGCGTTTCATGCCGATCAGCCAGACGCTCGTGTTGACCCTTTTCCTGGCGCTGGCGCTGCAGCGTCGCGACCTGCGCGCAGCGCTCTCCGTGATTGCGCTCTGGTTGGTGACTTCAATGCTTGTGCTGATCATTCTCACCCTGCTTGCGCCGGCCCAAGTGGAACGCGCCTTTGCAAATGGCTTTTTGCATCGGGCAGCGTTTTCGGAATGGTACTTCGCCGGCTCCCCCTTGCCGGCAAGCTTTGCGGCGGCGCCGCTTGCGAAAATGCTCGAAGTGATAGGGATCACCGTCGGCTCGCTTTTCACCGGTGGTGTCGTAGGCGTCTGGTCGCTGGTGCGGCTGGCGAATCTGACGGCCTTCAGCGCCGGTCACCTGCTCGGCGTGCTCGAAAGCCCGCTGTGGATTTTCGTAGCGCTGCCCATCTGGAGCATCCTGCAATTGGTCGGAGCGACCGGCCTGGTCGCACTGTGCGCCGAGCCCATGCTGGTGGATCGCTTTGCATTCGGGCAATGGCTACAGCGACGTCGCCGCGAACTGTTCATCTTCGGCGTCATCTACGCCACCGGTCTGGCAGCCGAAGCGGTGTTGCCCGCTTTCTGGCACTTTCACCGTTAAGCCCCGACCTCTGCTCGGAAAACGACACAAATGCGCATCAAGCGAGTCGTTATTCAAGGCTTTAAAACTTTTGCGCAGCGCACCGAATTTATTTTCGATCCCGGCGTGACTGCGGTCGTAGGACCGAACGGCAGCGGCAAAAGCAACATCGTGGACGCCATCCGCTGGTGCCTGGGCGAACAGAGCTTCAGCCTGTTGCGTTCGCGTAAGACTAGCGACGTGATCTTCTCCGGCAGCGACAAAAAGTCGCGGCTCAACCTGGCCGAAGTGACGATCACGCTCGACAACAGCCTGGGCGAGGCACCCGTCGACTACGCCGAAATCGAGATCACCCGCCGCGCCTATCGAGACGGCGACAACGAATACCTGCTCAACGGGCAGCGCGTGCGCCTGCAGGACGTCATCGATCTTCTGGCGCCCACCGGCCTCGGCAAGCGCACTTACTCCGTCATTGGTCAGGGGTTGATCGATCGCGCCCTGAGCATGGCGCCGGAGGAGCGCCGTTCGCTCTTCGAGGAAGCAGCCGGCATCAGCGGATACCAGATCAAACGCGCTACCGCCGTGCGCCGACTCGAGGCCACGCAGCAGAATCTGACGCGCGTGCGCGATATTCTCGCCGAACTCAGCCCGCGGCTGGGTTATCTGCGTCGCCAGGCCGAGCGCGCCCGCGAGCGCGAACAGATTGTCCGCGACTTGCATGCGATGCTGCGCGAATGGTACGGCTATCGCTGGCACACAACGCTGCGTCTGGTCGAACAACATCACGCCGCCGAGGCCGCGCGGCGACGTGATGTCGCAGCCCGTCAACAACAACTCGCCGCCATCGGCGAAACGATTGCACAGGTGCGACAGGCGCAGAGCGAAGCCCGCGCCCAACTCGTCATCCTCCACGCCGAAAGCAGTGAGCTTCACCGTCAGGCCGAAACGACCGGACGCGAGCTGGCCGTAGCCCAGGAGCGGCTGCGCCAACTGCAGGCGCGCTGTGAGGACGCCATGCGCGAGCTGGCGCCGCTCGATGTGCAGCGGGCGGCGCTGACCGAACGACTGGAGCAACTGCGCCGCAACGTGGAAAAGGCCGAAGACGAAGTGCGCGCACAGACGCGGCTTGCAGAGGAGACGCAAAACGCCGTTGGGTTGCAACAAGAGGTGCGCAGTTGCCTTGCGGCGCAACAGGAGACGCTGCGCCAAACGCTGACACAACACCAGCGACGCCGCGCCGAAATCGCCGGTCTTTTGGAACAGCTCGCCGAACGCAGCGCCTCGCTGGAAAGAGAGCGTAGCCAACAGCAACAGGCGCTCGTCGAAGCCGAATGCGCCGAGGTCGACGCCCAAGCTGCTCTGACGCAAGCAGAAGGGACGCTGCAGGCGATCGAGCATGAAGCGCACGCACTGCAATCCGAAATCGCTGCACTGGAAGCCGAAATCTCGACGTTGCAGCAGGCGCAGCGCCACGCCGAGAGCGCACGCCAGGAAGCCGACCGCAGCCTGGAGCGTTTGAAAACTCGCCATGACCTGTTGCAGCGGCTGCAGCGCGAAGGTGCCGGCTATGCAGGGGGTGTGCGCGCCGTCTTGCAAGCGCAGGCGAACGGGCGGCTGCGCGGCATTCTCGGCACGGTGGCTGCGCAGCTGCGCGTGCCGCCTCAGCTGGATAAAGCCATCGAAACCGCGCTGGGCGCCGCCCTGCAGAACATCATCACGCAAAGCTGGGAGGACGCCGCCGCCGCCATCGAACTGCTCAAAGAGCAGCGCAGCGGTCGCGCCACTTTTCTCCCCCTCGATCGGCTCCATGTGCAGCCGCCGATTCCGGCCCCCAAACGTCGCGGCGTGCTGGGCGTCGCCGTCGATCTGGTGGACTACGCACCGGCAGTCGAAGACGCTATGCAGCAGTTGCTCAACCGCGTCTGGGTGGCGGAGACACTCGCCGCTGCGCGCGCGGCGCTGGACGAATACAAAGGCGCTGCGCGGCCGACCGTTGTGACGTTGGAAGGCGAAATCATCCGCCCCGGTGGCGCAGTGACCGGCGGCAGCGAAAGCAGCCGCGGGGATGACTCGCTGCTGGCGCGTGAACGCGAGCTGCGCGATCTGCCCGGGCAACTCGAACGTGCAGCCGCGCTCTTGCAAGAGTGCGTAGAGGCTTGCGGCAAACTTGCAAGCGCAATCGAAGCAAAGCGGATCGAGATCACCCGACGTCAACAGGCGCTCGCCGAGCTGGCGCGGCGGGAGCGCCACCTGCGTGGGCAACTGGAAGAGTTGCGACGGCAAGTCGATCGCAGCGTACAGATGCAGCGCTGGCGCAGCGAGCAGATGGCGCAAGCCGACGCAGAATTACAGATGCTGGCCGAACGCAGGGCCGCGCTGGACGCAGAGGCGGCTGCAATTGAGGAGCAAGAGCAGGAGAGCCTTCGGGCGCTTGGCACCCTGGAAGCTGAACTTCGGGAGGCGGACGCCGACACGCTGCTTCAGGAGCTGGCCGATCGTCGCGCAGCCGTGGCCGAGGCGCAGGGCCATTTGCGCAGCCAACAGGCGCTTCTCGAATCGACGAGACGCACTTTGCATGACATTGAGACCCAGAGGCGCAACAAAGAGCAACAGGTCGCTGCTCTCACTGCCGAGATCGAGACGTTGCGCCACCGCATCGACGCCCTGGCCCAGACCGAAGAAATGCTCGGTACTCAAATTGAAGCCTTACAGCAACGCATTGCGCCGGTGGAGCAAACGTTGCATCATTTGGAGGCGCAACAGGCGGAGCAAGAAGAGCGCGAACGAGCGCTTCAGCAGGAGCTGCGTCAGGCGGAGGGCCATCTCAACCAGGCGCTGCTGCAGCTGCAGCGCAGCGAAGACGTCCTACAACAACTTCGCAGCGAGATCGAAGCCGACTTGGGGCTTGTCCTGTTGGAAGAGAGCGCCGACATCGCCTATCAACCGCCGCTGCCGTGGGATGCCGTGGTGCAGCAATTACCGGTGGTGGAAAGCGCACCGGAGTCACTGGAGGCCGAGGTGCGCGAGATGCGTGCGCGGCTGGCCCGCCTAGGGGGCGTGAATCCCGAAGCCCCGCGCGAATATGAGGAAGCGGCGGAACGCTTCGCATTTCTTTCCACCCAGTCGCAGGACCTGGAGGCTGCCTCCGCCGACCTGCAGAAAGTGATCAAAGAGCTGGATGACCGCATGGAGATCGAGCTGCGGCGAACCTTTGAAGCGGTGGGCAAAGAGTTTGCGCACTTCTTCCGGCAGCTCTTCAACGGCGGGAGCGCCCATCTAGAGCTGACCGACCCGGACAACATCAGCCAAAGCGGCGTGGAGATCATCGCCAAGCCGCCGGGGAAGCGGCCGCAAAGCCTGGCGCTGCTCTCCGGCGGCGAGCGAGCGCTGGCAGCCTGCGCCTTGATCTTCGCCATCCTGCGCGTCAGCCCTACGCCTTTCTGCGTGCTGGATGAAGTCGATGCGGCGCTTGACGAAGCCAACGTCGATCGTTTCCGCCTCACCGTAGAAGAGTTGAGCCGCGACACGCAGTTCATCATTGTGACGCACAACCGTCGCACCCTGGAAGGCGCCAATGCGATCTATGGAGTGACCATGGGCGCCGACGGAGTGAGCCGCGTCATCAGCCTGCGGTTGGAGGGCGACCGCATTGTGAAGTCCGACAAAGCTTCAGACGCAGTCGATTCGCCTACGTTCGAGGAGGAGATTCAGATGTAGAGGACGGCTCGCTTCCTTGCGCCCCCGTACAGGCCAGCGTCAGGCCGTAGCGCTCCGCCAGCGACAGGTCATATGTGTAGCCCTCGAGGGGAACGCCCAGACGGTGGAGCGCCATTGCAGCCGCCTGTTGCGAGGCTTCCTGTTTGCTGCGCCCCCCGCCGACGCCATAAGGGCGGCCGTTGATCTGCACCATCATCACAAAATATTTATCATGGTCCGGACCCCGGCTGTCGATCTCTTTATAGCGCGGGGTGTGTCCGAACGTTTCCTGAGCAAACTCTTGCAGACGACTTTTGGGATCACGGCTTTCCTGAATTTGTTCGAGCTTCTTGAGTTCGTCGGCGAAAAGCCGAACAACGACCTTGCGACAAACATCGATGCCCTGATCCAGATAGACCGCCCCGATCAGCGCCTCGAAGGTTGCGCAAAGCGTTGCGGGACGCTGCCTTCCGCCGCTGTCTTCCTCTCCATGTCCGAGCAACAGATAATCGCCCAGGCGTAACTGCCTGGCCAGATGCGCCAACGTCTCGCGACGCACCAGCGCAGAACGAAGATTTGTCAATCGGCCTTCGCGCGCGTCGGGAAAACGAAGATAGAGCAACTCGCTGAAAATAAAACTTAACACGGCGTCGCCCAAAAATTCGAGACGTTCATTATCGACCAGTTGCGCCTGGTTGTCGGACAGCTCGTTCAAATAGCTGCGGTGCACGAAGGCCTGTTGAAGCAGTTGCTTCTCGTGAAATTCTACACCCAGGGCCTCTTCGAGCGTTGACAAAGAAGGAATCGCCATACATCTCCCAAATCCGTTGTTTGACCCATTCCTATTCAGATCCACTGTGTCCAGATGCACCATGGGTCCGCCATTCAATCCGTTCTCATTTGATCCCGCTGTTCAAATCTTCGGTGGTTTCTTGAGGCCATGTCCGGTCAAAATGCCCACGACAAGGTCTGTAGGCGGGATGGCCTCTTGTGGCGCTTTTTTCAACGCGGCTGCAATCGTGGCGCTGGTCGGCTCCACAAAAATACCGGAGCCGGCGAGCTCGGCGTGCGCCTCCGCCACCTCCTGGTCGTTGACGGCCAGCGCCATGCCGCGCGAAAAACGAATCGCCTCCAACAGCGCCTGCCAGCGCACCGGATAGCTGATTGCGATCCCGTCGGCGCCGATCGTCTGCACGTGAGGCGTCGGCTCGATCGTCGCAGCGCCGCCGACAAAGGCCTCATACAACGGGGTGTATGGCTCCGCCTGCACGGCGATCAGGCGGGGCAGCTTGTTGGTTACGCCGGAGAGGCGCAGGTGCTGAAAGCCCCGCCACGCGCCTAACAGGGTGCCGCCGTGCCCGACCGGTGCAATCAACCAGTCGGGCACGGCGCCGCCTAATTGTTCCCAGATTTCCCACGCCACTGTCATTTGCCCCAGCAAAAAGGCGGGATGCCAGGCGTGAGAGGCATAGGCCATCTCGCGGCTGTTGCAGGTCGCCGCCTCAACGGCGTGCGTCGCATCGGCGCGCGTGCCCGGCACTTCGACCAATTCTGCGCCATACACCATGATTTGCGCTTTTTTCGGCGCAGGTGCGGTGGCGGGGACGAAAATGACTGCACGCAGGCCGGCGCGGCCTGCGTAGCAGGCCAAGCTGGCCCCGGCGTTGCCGCTGGTGTCGTCGGCCAGCGCTTCATAGCCCAGCCCGCGCAGCCAGTTCACCATCACACAAACGCCGCGGTCTTTGTAGCTGCCGGTCGGCATCAGCGCATCCAGTTTCCAGTAAAGTGAGCGACCCGCCCATCGATCGGCGATGAGCGGCGTCCATCCTTCTCCCAGCGTGATGCGATCGTAGCCGTTGCGGATGACCGGCAGCATCGCCTCATAGCGCCACATTCCGCCCGCTTTCGGCTCAATGCTGACGGGATCGAAGAGCGGTATATCGGTGAATTCAAGGGGTGCGCCTGTCAGCGGACAACGGAGCGGGCTCTGCTCCGCCTTGCATCGAAATTTGCTGGAGGGACAGTAGGCGATCAAGAAACTTCCTCTTCCATACTTGAAGATGCGCTTCGACCCACGAGGTATCGTCTCACATCTTGGCTCGAGTGTCAAAAGTGTCGATTGTACACCGTCGCCTAAATGGCAAGATGCGCCGCTGCTCGCCGGCTCGACCTTCATCTTGCAGAAAGCTCCAGTGTCTCCCGGAAAATGGCGGCGAACAGCGCCCATTCTCCCGGAAATCAGGACTCGGGCACCTCCTGGCGCATCTTCGACACGCCGTGAGTCACCGTCATCGTATAGGGCAGCCCAAGATTGCGAAAGAGCCGGATGGCGTCTTCATTGTCGGGTTGGAAGACGGCAAGGATAGTGCGCACGTTCATCCGTCGTGCCAAAGGCACCAGCTGACGCAGCAGCTCGGTGCCCACTCCTTGTCCCTGGTAGTCGTCGCGCACCACGATCGCCGCCTCTGCTTCGGGCGAGTCGGGCTGCCCGGGAAGGCGCGCCAGACGCACGACGCCGATGATCTCTTCTTCGTCGCCTTCACCTTTGACGGCCACCACGGCTCCCTGCAAGGTGCGGTTGTCGACATTAGCCATTTCTTGCGCGCGGCGACGCACTTCTTCGGGAGGGACGTTTTCTGCGTAGGCGTGAAAGCGACGCCACCGCGTCTGTGGGGACAGCTTGTAGAAGAACGCCTCCAGCTTTGGCCCATCGTCCGGTCGCATCAGCCGCAATTTTAGCGTCTCTCCGTTCCGCGTCTTGAAGCTGGAGGCGATTCGTTTCGGCCATCGCTTACGGATTTTCATCTCCATCACCCAATTTATGTCAGAATCGAGCCCAGATCATCGATGTCGGCCAGACTCGGCGTGGCAACGCAGCGCACGCCGGGATTCTGCTGAATCAACCGCTGTAGTTCCCGATGTGTTGCGATGCGTCCGACGGCAACGCTGGCCATGCCGGCGCGCATGGCGGCCTCGATGCCGTGAAGGCTGTCTTCAACCACAAGACATTCTTTTGGCGCAACGCCGGCGAGCGCTGCACAACGCAAGAAGATCGCCGGCTCCGGTTTTCCTTTGGGCAGATGCATGCCAGAGACCAACCCCAGGAAAAAGTCGCCTACGTCCAACACATGGACAACGGCGGCGATGTTTGCCATCGGGCCGGACGAACCGATCACCTGTGTCATGCCCAGGCTGCGAAAGCGTCGCAGCCATGCCAATGCACCGGGCAAAAGTTGCAGCGCCCCCGGCACGATCAGCGAGCGAAAGACTGCCTCCTTTTCGGCTGCTACCTGTTCAATTGTAGCAGCCGCCTCTGCGCCGAAGTGTTCGGCCAGAATTTCGGCGTTGTTGCGTCCATAATTGTTGATAAAGCTTTCGTAAGAGAGGTCGACACCGTAGCGCTGCATAGTCGTGCGCCACGCTTGATAATGCAGCGCAGTTGTGTCGGCGAGCGTGCCGTCGAGATCCCAAAGGACGGCCCGAATCGTCATCAACAGCGATCTCCTTTCCATGAAACTTCCATAAAACACAAAAAGAATGCGATTCTGAGCAGCATCGCTCTTCTCGGTCGAAAGCGATGTCCCAGAACCGCCTGATAGGTGCATTTTCGCACATCCAAACGCGACGCTCAAATAAGCAACACCCCAAATAAACATCCCTATCCTTTGGGCGTATTGCGATAGGTCCGGGGAGAGACGCCAAAGGTTTTCTTGAATAATCGTGAGAAATAGTAAGGGACGGCGAAGACAACGGCCATAGCCACCTCTTTGACGGACAAAGAGGTGACCGAGAGCAGCGTGCTTGCGTGTTGCATCTTCAGCAAGATGAAGTAATCCAGAGGGGAATGACCCGTCTGCTCTTTGAAGATGCGGGAAAAATGGGATTCCGAAAGGCCGGCGTGACCGGCCATCTCACCTAATGAGAGCGAGCGATGCAAATTCTGCCGCAGAAACGCCAGCGTGGATTCAATGCTGTGGAAACGACTGGTGCGCATGGCCGGAGAAAAGGCAGGGTTGTTGAAAAACAGTTCGCCCAGGAGATGGTGCAACACCTGGGCGCAATAAATGAGACGAGACAAAATAAACCCGCCCGGGAAAAGCGCATAACACTTGCGGAAGAGCGCCTCCACGGTCGTTCCACAGCGCGCCTCTACAGACAGTTTATACGAAGATGGCGTGACCAGGTGCGCAAAATATTCCCCTGCGCTTCCTTGAAAATGCACCCAATGGATCGACCAGGGATCATAGTTGGAGGCGCCGTAGCAGTGAGGAGTATGGGCCGGGATGAGGAGCGCCTCACCGGGTCGAACGGCGAGCAGCTCACCCCGCAGTTGCGCCCATCCTGCCCCTGCCACGCAGTAGATCAAGATATGCTCTGGGGCGCCCTCGGAACGCTCGCGATAGTGATACTGCGCCGTTGGATACCAACCGATATCTGTCGGCAACAGCGATTGCAACAGGGGATGCCCTGCCACGCGATCGAGCAACGGTCTAGGTAAGACATGCTGCACTTGACCTCGAAAACCTTCGCGAATTCGAATCGGCGACTGAGGAATGTTGGAGCCATCCATTATGAACTTCGCTCTCCCTATTGCGCCACAGCGGTGCGACGATCCCCCAAAATAATAGGATACTCCATCTTACCATGACTTCCTCCATTGCGCGCATTTCCACCGCCGTGATAGTTTGAAGACGCAGCTACAATTGTCGCCAAGCGCATCGGACTTTGAAGTCTACTGCGAAAAAAGGTTCGCCGGCCGAGACGCAGAGACTTTGCATACACTCTTTTTTAATCAACAGCTTTTTTATATCAACGGCAATGGAGAAAGCTTTTTATGCAGGAGCAAATCGATGCGGTCGACGTGCGTGTTCAAACCGTGAAACTTCCAACCTACGGCGTGGGTCGGCCGCAGAAAAATCCATTATTCCTCGAAAAACGAGTTTATCAGGGCAGCAGCGGCGCAGTCTATCCCTATCCTGTGATCGAATGCATCGAAGAGACCAAAACCGAAAAAAACTACACGGCCATCTTTCTGGAAAATCGCTATCTCCTGATCATGTTGTTGCCCGAGCTGGGCGGTCGAGTGCAAATGGCGTTGGACAAAACCAACAATTACCACTTTATCTACTACAACCGCGTCATTAAGCCGGCACTGGTTGGATTGACCGGCCCTTGGATTTCCGGCGGCATTGAGTTCAACTGGCCGCAGCATCACCGCCCCACCACCTTCTCTCCGGTCGACTATCGCATCGAAGAGCATGCTGACGGCTCTAAAACGGTGTGGATGGGCGAGATCGAAGCGATGTATCATCTGAAGAGCGTGGCAGGATTTCGCCTCTATCCGGATCGCGCGTATCTTGAAATCGACGTGCGGCTGCACAATCCCACGCCGTTCCCCCAAACCTTTCTTTGGTGGGCGAATCCGGCGGTGCACGCCAACGACGATTATCAATCCATTTTCCCTCCCGACGTCCATGCCGTGATGGACCACGGCAAACGCGCCGTCTCCACCTTCCCGATCGCCACAGGCGTCTATTATAAGGTCGATTATTCTCCGGGGACCGATATCTCTCGCTATAAAAATATTCCCGTTCCGACCTCGTATATGGCGTATCGCTCCGACTTCGACTTTCTGGGATGTTACGACCACGGTCGGCGGGCAGGCATGTTGCATGTCGCCAACCATCACATTGTCCCTGGGAAAAAGCAATGGACATGGGGAAACGGCGACTTCGGCCGCATGTGGGATCGGCAGCTCACCGACGAAGACGGCCCCTACGTGGAGCTGATGTGCGGCGCTTTCACCGACAACCAACCCGATTTTTCCTGGCTGCAGCCGGGCGAGGAAAAGCGCTTCACGCAGGTCTTCATGCCGTTCAAAGGCATCGGCGGCGTGAAAAACGCCTCCAAGGACGCAGCCGTCAACCTAGAAATTGCAGACAACGTCGCCCACATCGGCGTCTATCTCTCCAGCCCCCGCCGTGTCCTCGTCGTCTTGCGCGCCGGCGCAGAGATTTTATTCCAAGAACAATGCATTCTCTCTCCGGAGACTTGGCTGGAGCGCGCCGCACTGCTCCCTCCCGGCGTAGAGGCTCAACAGGTGACGCTGAGCGTGTACGAGGGAGCGCGCGAGCTGGTCTCTTTCACCCCCCTGCCGGAAGAGCGCCCTGCACCGCCCGCCCCCGCCACGCCTGCTCCTCCTCCGCAAGAGGTGATTTCCAACGAGGAGCTTTTCCTTCACGGGCTGCATTTGGAGCAATATCGACACGCCACCTATGACCCGGAGGCATATTATCGGGAAGCCCTGCGCCGCGATCCGTTGGATAGCCGCAGCAACAACGCGATGGGGCTGCGTCGCTTGCGCCAGGGGCAGTTCGCCGAAGCGGAGCGTCACTTTCGTCGGGCCATCGAACGTCTCACCTTTCGCAATCCCAATCCGTATGACGGCGAACCGTTCTATAACTTGGGGCTTGCGCTGAAATATCAAGGGCGCCTTGCAGAGGCCTTCGACGCCTTCTATAAGGCCGCTTGGAATGCAGCGTGGCAAGACGCCGCCTATTTCGAGCTGGCACAGATCGAGAGTCGCCGCCAGCGCTATGAAAGCGCACTGGAGCTGCTCGAACACGCCCTGGAGCGCAACCAACGCCACCATACCGCCCGCCATTTGCGGGTTGCGCTTCTACGCCGGGTAGGACAACCGGAAGCAGCTCGCCAAGAGGCGGAGCTTGGCCTTGCACTCGACCCGCTGGCCTATGGATTGCACTACGAACGGTTGCTGCTGGACAGCGACCGCATGTTCGAGACGCTCGTGCAGGGGGACGTCAATCTATATATCACCCTGGCGCTGAGCTACATGCATGCCGGCCTTTTCGCAGAAGCCGTGCAGTTGCTCGAGGAAGCCCCCCAACACCATCCGATGGTACATTACTACCGTGGATGGACTCTTTGGCAGGCGGGCGATGCCTCCAATGCCGACCACGCGTTTCAACGCGGGGCTGCAGCCGGCCCCGACTATTGCTTCCCCAATGAGGTCGAATGCGTCCCTGCGTTGACGACGGCGATGCAACGTTCGCCGTCCGACGCGCGCGCGCCGTACTATCTCGGCCTCTTCCTGTACGCGCATCGAGTTCACGAACAGGCGATCGCTCTGTGGGAGCGTGCAGCGACGCTTGACCCGACCTTTCCCAT
>JANWYX010000291.1 GCA_025055055.1 Caldilinea sp.
AGCCCGGTCAGGTTGTTGATGGAGACCTGAGGCAGCGAACGCGTGATTCCCGGCTCGCCCGGCGCCGAGCCAAGCTCAATATGTTCAGCCTGCGTCTGCCCGGCCAGGAGCGCATAGACTCGATCCACCAGCGCAGTGAAGGCGGGTGTGTTGCGCTGTCGCGGATAGAGCAGCTCCACCGACAGGTCGGCGACAATGCGCCCGGGGCCTTTGTCCATGACGACGATGCGGTCGGCCAGCATGATCGCCTCTTCGATGTTGTGCGTCACCATCAAAATGGCTTTGGTGGGAATTTTACCTTCGAGCCACAGCTCGATCAGGTCGCTGCGCAGCGACTCGGCGCTCAGTACGTCGAGCGCGGAGAACGGCTCGTCGAGACAGAGCAGCTCGGGCTCGACGGCCATAGCGCGCGCAAAACCAACCTTCTGCCGCATTCCGCCCGAAAGCTCACGCGGGTAGGCGCTCTCGAAGCCGTCCAGCCCGACGCGGTCAATCAGCTCCATGGCGCGCGGTATGCGCACCGCCGGCGGCAGGCCGCGCGCTTTCAATGCGATCTCGACGTTCTCTAGCACCGAAAACCAAGGAAAGAGCGCAAAGGTCTGAAAAACGATGGTGGCGTGCGGGTTGACGCCGGTCAACGGTTGACCCCGATAGAGCACGCGACCGCTGCTGGGCTTTTGCAGCCCGGTGATGATGCGCAGCAAGGTGCTCTTGCCACAGCCGGACGGGCCCAGCAATGCCACGAACTCGCCTTCGACCATCGTGAAATTGACGTTTTCCACAGCGGTGAAGGTGCGCCGACCACTGCTGTAGCGCTGCTCTACGTTGATCAGTTCCACAAGCGTATTTGTGTTGGTCATCTACGTCACTCCATTCGGAAGCGCTCTTCGGCCAGCACATAGAGCCGGCGCCAGAGCAAACGGTTGATGGCGATTACGGCTAGGATCATCGTAAGCGTGGCCGCCAGCAGCAGCGCATAGTGCCCACCGGCGGTAGCGTGAGAGATGATGGCGCCGATGCCGGCGACGCTGCGCACCTGCCCGCCGAACTCCGTATATTCCGCCACGATGCTGGCGTTCCAGGCGCCGCCGCTGGCCGTGATGGCGCCGGTGACGATGTACGGAAAAAGCGCAGGCAAGGTGAGCGTGCGCCAGCGCGCCAGCGGTTTGAGGTGGAGCAGCGCAGCGGTGTGCTTGAGATCTTGAGGAATCGCCAGGGCGCCGGCGATGACATTGAAGAGTAAATACCACTGGGTCCCCATTAACATCAGCACAACGGCGGCAACGTTTAGGCCGTTTGGCAGATTGAGAAAGATCAACAAGAAAGCGGGAAAGAGCGCCGTCGCCGGCACGGAGGCCGCAATCTGTACGATCGGTTGCAGCCAGCGCGCCAGCCTTTGGTTGGAGCCGATGGCGACGCCGACCGGGATCGTCCAGGTTAGGGCGATCACCATTGCAACGGCGACGCGCACAAAGGTGGCCGCCAGCCCCATGGCGATCTCGATCCACTGCGTCGGCGTCACCTCAAGCAACATGCGGCCGGCCAACAGCCCGCCATAGCCCAACGCCGCCGCCAGAACTGCGGCCACGCCGATCGAGAGCGGCGTCCAATGCCGGGATGCGTGTGCCTCCGGCATGCCCAGCGGCTTGAATCGATGGATGAGCCAGCCGTCTAAGCGTTCGTTCCAGCGGGCGAGATGGGTGCCCAGGCGACGGATGAGCCTAGAATCATTGAGCAGATCGTAAAACCAGGATGTGGGCGGCGTCTGGTCTTCGACCATTTCCAGCTTAAAGCGGTCTGCCCACGCCAGCAGTGGTCGCCATACCAGCTGGTCGAGGGCCACAACCACCAGCACCAAGGCACCGATGCCCAAAAAGAGCGCTTGGATGTTTCCCTGGTTGGCAGCTTCCTGGAGGAATGAGCCCAATCCAGGCAGTCGAAAGTCGCGCTCTCCCACCGTGTAGCTCTCGGCGGCCATCAGAAAGAACCAGCCGCCCGCCCAGCTCATCATGCTGTTCCAGATCAGGCTGATGGCGCCGAAGGGCAACTCCAGCCACTTGAGCCGCAACCAGCGATTGAAGCGGAAAATGGCGCTGGCCTCGCGCAAATCTTTGCTGATCGTGGTCAGCGACTGATACCAGGCGAAGGTCATGTTCCAGACCTGACTGGTGAAGATCAGAACAATGGCGGCGAACTCGGCGGCTACGCCTTCCGGCAGCAGTGCGCTCAGGCTGAGCAAGACGACGGGCAGGAACGACAGGATCGGCACACTTTGCAACACGTCGAGCAGCGGCATCATCACCATCTCCGCTCGACGATTGTAGGCGGCGATGTAGCCATACACAATGGTGAACAGAAACGAAAGAGTGTAGGCTGCGGTCATGCGACCGATGGACAGCGCCGCGTAGCCGGGCAGAGCCGCCCAGGTGAGTCGAATCTCCGGCCCCTGCACTTCACCCGGCGCAGTCAGCGCAAAGCGTAGACCCAAATACAACACGCCGGCAATCGCAAGCACTGCAAGCAGGTCGCCGTAGCCGAATCGTCGCTTCGAAGGCATGCCGAAGGTGAGGCGTTGTGGCAAGAGTGGCTTCCTTTCTATCGGCGCAGAGAATTCAGCCGAAACTTCCAACGAGCGTCGCAGGCGGTGGCCGGAGCGCCTGTTGGATGGCATGGACAAGTTCTTGCATTGCAAAGGGCTTACGAAGGAGAGAGGCGTCTGGCCCCACCAGTCCCCGATGCGCAATCAGATGGGGCGAATACCCGGATGCAAACAGCACGTGCATTCCAGGCCGGGTCTCTTTGAGTCGACGCGCCAGCGTAGGGCCGTCCATCTCCGGCATGACGACATCGCTCAACAGGAGGTCAATCTTTCCCGCATGTTGTTCGGCGATGCGTAAAGCGGCAGTAGGAGTTGCTGCCATCAACACCTGATAGCCGAGTCGGCGTAGGGCTTCGCCAACGCTCTCCAGTAAGGCGGGCTCGTCTTCCACCAGAAGGATGGTGTGCGTCTGACCAAGTGCAATCTCCGTGTGCCCCGGGCGTTCGGATGGAGGAGGCAGGGACCCCTCATAGGTCGGCAAGAAGATTTGGATGGAAGTGCCGATGTTCGGCGCGCTATAGACTGCAATATGCCCATGGTTCTGCTGAACAATGCCGTAGACGGTTGCCAGGCCAAGGCCAACGCCGCGTCCCACTTCTTTGGTGGTGAAGAAAGGTTCAAAGATATGTTCGAGCACTTCCGGCGTCATGCCATGGCCGGTGTCGCTGACGGTCAACACGCTGTAGGCGCCCGGTCGAGCATCGGCATGGTGCGCTGTGTACGTTTCGTCCAGCACTGCGTTTCTCGTTGTGATCGAAACCTGTCCACGATCCGTAATGGCGTCGCGCGCGTTCAGGCAAAGGTTTACAATGATCTGGGTGACCTGCATCGGGTCCATGTACACGGGACCCAGATCGGGCGCCGGCTCCCATCGCAGCTCGATCGCCTCGCCGATCAGGCCGCGCACCATCGGCAGCAGCTCTTCGATGGCAGCGTTGAGGTCGAGCGGCCGGGGTTCGATCGGCTGTCGTCGAGCAAAGCCGAGCAACTGACGCGTGAGATCGGCGGAACGCTGCGCCGTCTTGTAGATCTCGAGCAAATGGTGGCGAATCGGCGACGTTGCATCTAGTTGCAACAACGCCATCTCGGCGCGCATCAGAATGACGGCGAGCATGTTGTTGAAGTCGTGGGCAACACCGCCGGCCAGTTGGCCGATGGTTTCCATCCTTTCGATCTGCGCCATGCGCTCCTGAAGGCGCTGTCGCTCCTCCTCCGCCTGCTTGCGCTCCGTAATGTCCATCAAAATGCCCAGCGACCCGATGATTTGGCCTTGTTCGTTGAAGACGGGCACAGCGTGGTCCGCCAGCCAGATCAGCCGGCCATCTTTGCGCTCGAACAGATAATCTTCTCGCCAAACAAAACCTTTGCCCTCCCGGGCCAACCGAATGCGCTCGTCGCGAGGCAGGTCGGCGTTTTCGCCATAAGCCTCAATGCGCCGCAGTCGGCTCGAGAAGAGAGGGCCGGTGATCTCATCGGCTCTGTAGCCGGTCAGTGCTTCAAAGCCTTCCCCCAGAAATGAATAGCCGTCGCAGGTGTAGTCGCGCTGATAAGGAACGCCGCCTGCGATGCGGATGGCCTGACGGTAAATGCGTTCGACGTTGGACAGCGCTTTCTGCGCGTTCACCTCGGCTGTGATGTTGCGGTTGATCGCCACGACCCCGATGCGATGGCCGTCAGCGTCGAAGAGCGCGTTGACCGATGCATAGATGTGGAGTTGAGCGCCGTTCTTGTGACGTTGGATCACCTGTCCGCGCCATCGGCCT
>JANWYX010000294.1 GCA_025055055.1 Caldilinea sp.
CAACCCGACGGACAGTTGCTGCCGATCAGGCCAAACCTATGCAGGGAGGTTGAGACGATGCAGCTCCTTAAAAAATTCTTGAGACCTAAGCTGGACGGCGTGGCGTTGGCAAAGTCACAAGAATTGAAGGAATATTCGCAGATCGGTCTGCTGGCGGAGTTTGCACAGCCGAGGCCGCTGCACGATGCGACGCAACAGCGCGCCTGGAGTCGCGTGCTACCCAAACCCTATCCGGAAATGATTGCGTTGTTTCAAAAACAGGGCTGGCTGGCGGCTCGCAACGAGCACTATCAGGTCACGGAGGCGGGACGCCCTTTCGTCGCAATCTATCAGGAGCGCATGGAAGCGGAAAAACAGGCTGCGCTGGAAGGCGTCCGCAGGGCGCTCTCCCAGATGATGACAAGCGAGGCGCTCACCATTCGCCGGCGCTATGAAAACCGTATGCCACTCGGCAAGGCCGACTGGACCGGGCCGGAGCCGCAGATGAACCACAGTGCGGTGACACGGCGCATCTTTTTCCTGGAGCACTGGCTGCTCGACGGCCTGAGCGAGGAGACGGTGAAATGGCTCAAACTCTACGCTGCAGAGCAGCATCTATGGGGCGTGCACTGGCGCCTTTCCCCCGAGCAGATTCCGCCGCATGTGGCGCAAGAGCTGGCGCGGCCGGACATGGACGCCGTCGAAGCCGCCTACTGGCGCGCTCACGCCATTGCGCTCTACGTTGACAATCAGGAGACCTGGCAGCGCGTCAAGGGCGGCGACCATGTGCGGCGGCTGGAGATCGTCGGCCCGAACGATGCATACACCTGTGAGCACTGCCGGCAGTATCTCGGCAAGCAATTTTTGATCACACGCGTGCCGGAGCTTCCTCATCGCGAATGCACCTCGCCCTACGGCTGTCGCTGCCGCTATGAGCCTGTGCTCGAGGCGCTCGAGGAAATTCCGCTGACCGCCGGGTAAAGTGCAGCTTCTTCTCTAGCGGGCGCCGCATTTTGGAGTGAAACAAGATATTTTAGTGAACCGCAGGCGCAGATTGCGGCTGCGCACCCTCGAATCCTCCAAGACCTGATGGTCTACCGAGAACGTGCGGCGGGAGATGCTCCCTTAGCGATGGCCGGATTTTTTTGTTAATGACCGTTTTTCGAGACCTACGGCTCGGAAGTCGGCGCTAGAAGCAGCTCGGGCGCGTTGCTGCAGATGCCATCCACGCCGAGCCGGCGCAAGGCGGCGATCTCTTCGGGCCGCTCTTCGTGCCACAGAATGATCCCCAGCTCATGCTGACGCACCCGCTCCATCCACTTCTCGGTGAGCAGGCAATGTGGCTGCGAAGCCGCCGCTTCCCAGCAAGGATGAACATAGTCGGCGCCGACGGCCTGGGCGAGCTTGACCGGATCGACATTGGGCACGCTGAAAAGCACCGAAGTGGGAATCGCCGGATCGAATTGTTTGACTGCAGCGACCCAATCGGGGCGAAACGATCCCACGATCGCCCGATGCTTGAGGTCAAATCGTTGTATCGCCTCCACAACGGCGGGAACCGCTCCGCCTGCTTTGATTTCGATGTACAAGCCCAAATCATGCTCCAGGCAACAGGCGATCGCCTCTTCAAGCGTTGGAATCGGCTCGCGAGAACCATCGGGGCCGGCTACGGTAAACATTTTCAGTGCAGCCAGGGTTAGATCGTTCACGGCCCCTCTGCCGTCTGTCACATGATCCACCACATGGTCATGAAACACCACCGCAGCGCCATCGAGCGTGGTCTGTACATCCATCTCCACCATGTCGGCGTCGAGCGCGGCGGCCTTGCGAAACGCCGCCAGCGTGTTCTCTGCAGCGTAGGCAGAGGCCCCGCGATGGGCGATGCGCAGAAAGCGAAGCGTTTCCGGCGGCGTCTCTTGGGCCAACCTTTGAATCCATCCGGCTACCTGTTTGGGAATCCAGCGTTGCAATGCGTTCCAGGGAATCAACTGCTCGGGTTGGATAAAGAAAGCTTTGGTAAATTGCCAAGCAGGCTCAAATGCGTAGCGCTGCAGATAAGTGCGCACCAGCGTGTTGGCATAAGGTGTGCGCAACGGTCGGATTTCACGCTCAAAGAGCGGCGTGACCCAGACGCCTCCGAAGCCGGCCCGACGCGTGGTTTGCTCGCGCAGCGTGCGGGCGCCTCGCCGCTCGTGGAACCAGGCAGGGTCCGGCGCAAAGGCGTGCTTGCCCGGTTCGGAAAAGACGATCAGGTGGTCTCCGTCTAACGGCAGCGCGCCGTTCGCCTCCATCGCATGCCATCCGCCATGCCAGCTCGCCTCTCCTCGGCAGACGCGGCCGTCGGCGTCCACGAAGACCCAGACATGCTCCAGCTCATATAAATGTTGAATGTCCCAGTCCCACCAGATGGCGTATTCGATCGCCAGCGCTGCAGGAGGGCTGCCCGGCCTCTGCAGCTCGACGCGGCGTGGAAAGGAGGGTGAATCGCCGTCTTCGCGAAAGAGGGTGTACCCCACGGCGAGGGGCAGAAATGGCTCGCGTGCATCGAAGCGGAGGATCGGCGCGTAGCGTGCAGCCAAGCTGCGCGCTTCCTCCACTTGCTCCGTCTGCAGTAAGGCGCTTAGGCTGACGTCGGATTTATCTTCTGGCTGAAGGATCATAGCTAAAATTGATTATGTCCAGAGCAACGACTGCTCGGTCTTTGGGTCAAACAACTGAATTTTTTGTGTGTTAAAGCGCAGGTGGACGCGGTCGCCCACTCTGCATCTGCGATTGGGATCGGCCAACGCGTGGACGTGCACGTCGCCGATGCGGACATCGATCAGGTCATCTCGGCCCAGCGGCTCGACAACATACACTTCGCCGGTGATTCCTTCCTCTGCAATCATCACATCTTCTGGTCGAACACCCAGAATCACAGAGCCGCGGCCCGCGGCTTGCTTGCCACGTTCAGCCGACAGCGGGAGATCGAAGCCTGCCCGCAGCGCATGATAGACGCCATCCCGTTGAACGACCTCCACCTCGAGAAAGTTCATGGGTGGGTTGCCCACAAAGCCGGCGATGAAGAGGGTGCGCGGGCGGTCGTACAATTCATCGGGGGGACAATACGCCTGCAACCGCCCATCTTTCATGACGGCGACTCGATCCGCCATCGTCATTGCCTCCACCTGATCGTGGGTCACATAGATTGCGGTGATGCCGAGGTCCATCTGCAGACGTTTTATCTCTGCGCGCATGGACAAGCGGAGGCGTGCGTCTAGGTTGGAAAGCGGTTCATCAAAGAGCAAAAGATCGGGTTGTTTGGTCAACGCCCGCCCCAGCGCCACGCGCTGCTGCTGCCCACCGGACAACTGACCGGGTCGACGGTCGAGCAGTTGGCCGATGCCTAACATCTCGGCGACGCGCCGGGCGCGTTCCTTCATCACGGCAGGCGGCGTACGCTTCAGTTTCATCGGAAAGACCAAATTCTCATACACGGTCATGTGAGGATATAGAGCGTAGCTTTGAAAGACCATCCCGATGTTGCGGTTTTTGGGAGGAACTTGGTTCATTACGCGTTCATCGAACAGGATGCGTCCGGCGGTGGGTTTATAGATGCCGGCGATCAACAACAGCGTCGTTGTCTTGCCACAGCCGGAAGGGCCGAGGAAGGCGACAAATTCACCGTCGTTGATCTCGAGGTTGATGTCGTGGGCGGCGTATACATGACCCCAGCGTTTGGTAAGATTTTCTAGTTTTACTTTCATTGCGCACCTCTCAAGAGCCGCCTTTGGTGCCGCCTGCAAAAATGCTGAGCAGGTATTCCTGAGTGAACAAGAAGAAAAGCATAACGGGAATTAGTTGAAACAGGCCAACGGCCGCCACCTGGCTGTAATTGACCGGCGCAGTGTCGCTCAGGAGCTTGTTCAAATAGGCGGCAATCGTGCTCTGTTGTTGGTCGGTGATATAGGTGTAGGGGATTAAGAATTCATTCCATCCGGATATGAACGAAAAAATGGCAAGCGCCGCGATGCCCGGCCGAATCTGCGGCAGAATGATCTGCCACCAGGTGCGCCAGCGGGAACAGCCATCGATCAGGGCTGCGCGTTCGATGTCCCACGAGACGTGGTCAAAAAAACCCTTCATCAACCAAATGCCCAAGGGCAACTGCAATGCAAGCATAACAAGAATGACGCCGCCCAGCGTGTTGTATCCGAATCCGCCGATGAGGGGAAGCTCACGACCTAATACAGGAATACGAGCAATCCACCGCAGCACGAAAAAGATGGCGATCAGCAGCGTGACGCTGGGAAAGGCATGCAGCACCAGCGTCGTCCCCAGGAAGACGCGACGTCCCGGAAAGCCGATGCGCGACAGGGCGTAGCCGGCCATCGAGGAGACCACCACCACGCCGATCGTCAACCCGATCGCCAGGATCAGCGAATTCAGGCTGACTTTCCAAATATTCGGGTCCTCCCATAGGAAAGACCAGTTTCTCAGCGTCAGCCCTCCCACCTGACCGGAGGCGTCCACCGGGATCAGGCCATAGGTGCGCTGTGAAAAGGTCGAGATCAGAATCCACACGTAGCCCACAAGGATGGGCACAGTCAAGATAGTAAGGGCCAAAAGAAGGATCGCCACCCGCCAGCGGCTGCCCATTCCTAAGCGGTCTTCCATCTTCCCCTCCTAAAGCGCCTCGATCTTGGGTTCATGGACAAGTTGATTGAACTGGAAGTAGCGCATGTACACTAACGCCATCACGACGCCGATCAACACCAACACGGCCGCCAGCGCTGCGCCGAAGCCCCACTGAAAGTTGCCCCAGTAATTGCTGAGCGCCCGCTGGTAAGCCCACAGCGACCAGACCTCCGTGCCGAATTGGCCCTCTGTCAACAGCAATATTTGTTCAAATGACGTCAGCAAAGAAAGCGTTTGATAGGTTGTGACAAAAAGAAGCGGCCATCGGATCAGGGGCAGGATGACGTAACGAATGCGCTGCCACAAAGAACAGCCATCAACCAAGGCTGCGACCATGTAATCGCGGTGGATGGACTCGATGGCAGAGGTGAAAATCACCATGCCAAACGAAGCGCCGATAAAGCCGTTGGTCAGAATGACAAAAAACCAGGGCTGGGCGGGCAGCCAGTTTGTCGGCGGGATCCCCAGCGGGCCCAGCAGGTGTTGGTTGAGAATCCCGTAAGGCGCGTCGGCGGCGACATATTTCCACATCATGATGTAGACGACGGAAGGCGTCAGGCGCGGCAGCAACCACAGCGCCCGAAACAAAAATCCGCTCCGCCTTGGGATATGGGTGGTCAACAGCGCGATCACCAGCGCCATGCCCACATTGAACAGGGACAAGGTGAGCGCTACATACATGAGCGTATTGCGCAGCACCGGAAGGGTGTTGGGATGCGTTGCGATCCTGGAATAGTTGTCAAATTGCACCCACTTCCAATTGTTGAACCCTGTCGCCGTGCTCATATCGGTCAGCGAGATGACCAACACGATCACGACCGGAATGAAAAAGAACACCACCACAAGGACGATGGCCGGCGCCATAAAAAGCAGAGGGCTGAGCAGGCTGCGCAGCGACGTCTTTTCTTGTAGTCGACGCATCTTTCCAACTTCCAGCGCCCGGGCGGTTGATGCACTTTCCGACACGATCTTCTTCCTTTCTCCGTTCAGTTCGACAATGACCTTGGAAAAATTTCGAGAGAAATCGGGTCAGACTATGAGCGTGCATGGAGCGCTGCCCAAGCCGCGCTCCATGCACGCTTATCCCGACTGCTCTGTTCGATGCAACACGACCCAAGGCGTCGAGCAAGTTTTTACTCTATGATCACCACGTCGCCCAACTCGGTCCGCAGCAACTCGACTGCGCCCTTGGCTGCGTCAGCAGGCGACATTTCGCCATTTTCCGCCTTCACCATGAAATCCCACACGATGTCGAAATAGGGGCCGTACATCACATGGTTCGGCTGATAGTAGTTGTAATCGAGCATGTACAGAGTTTCCGAGAGCAGCCGATCGTTTGCATACTCCGGGAAATTCGCCTGTGACTTGAGGATACCCAGGTGGGTGCTGCCCACAGCATGCAGCGTGTTGATTTCGGGCGTCGTCGTCTTTGCAAGCAGCGCGCAGGCGGCGTCCTGATTCTTCTTGCCGGAGGCCTTCTCCGAGGTGATCATGTACACCAAAGGATGCGACAACGTGCCGCCGGGCTGTCCTTTGATTCCAGAGGGCTGGAGCGCATAGCCGACAAAGCTGAAGAGATACTCCTGGCCGCCCAGGTCTTTTACATAGTTGGCGGCCCAGTCCGCCCATTGCCAAATGCCGCCGTTCCAGAATAACGCCTTGCCGTGGCTGACGGTGTCGTGCCAAATGCTCCATTCTGTGCCGATGAAATTCGCCGGCGTAATCCCCTCCTCGACAACGCGGCGCTGGAAGGCGTACCATTTCTCCAGCGCATCCTGCACAATGACCAGCTTGTCCTGCTCGGGATCATAGAGGCGACCACCGTAGGAGAAGTAATACTGCAAAAAGTCGCCGCCCTTTCTCGGTCGATGCCAGTAGCCGTATCCGGGCTCGACCACCCCCTTCTCCACCGCGTCCTTCGCCGTGGCGATCAGGTCATCCAGGGTGAAATCGCCGGTTCGGATGCGGTCCGGCAAAGAAGCAATCTCCTCTTCCGACCAACCCAGTTCCTGAAGCTTGGTTTTGTTGAAGAACATAGGCCGGGCTTCGGTGTCTTGAGGAACGGCCCACACCTTGCCCTGCCACATGGCGGAATCCCATAGGCTCTCGATCACATCGTCGAATTCCGGATAGCGAGCCTTGCACTCGGTGAATTCCACAATGTAGCCGGCATTGGCCCACACCGGCACATCCTCGTGGCCAGAGAGCACGATGTCGGGCGCCTCACCAGCCTCCGCAGCCAGCGTGAATTTTTTCTTATAATCGGCCCAACCGGCGTCATCGCGTATGCCGGTGACCTTCAGCTTGTAGTCTGTCACCTGCTCCGCCGCCAGAATCGGTCCATCGAGCCGCCAACGCTCCACCTCGTTGCCCTGCACCCAGACCGTTAATTCGATCTCTGTAGCACCTTCGGACGGAGCGGCGGGCGTCTCCTGCACGCCGGTGGAAGGCGCCGTAGGCGCAGGCGCAGCACACGCGCCGACCGTCAATGACAAGATCATCAAGACAATTCCAGCCCATCTCCATGTTTCATGCATGACGTCCTCCTTTTCCTTCAAAAGACTTCCCTTAAAAAGATTTGTTTATGCGTTAAGGTTGAAACGCAACGGCGCTCAACCGTTTTGATGCTATCTGACGAACATTAACAAGCGAACCGACAAATGTTAATGGGATTTTATAGAGATGTGATGAAATCGACGGCAGAATGGAGAAATCTCCTATCGTCAAACTGAATGGAGTTACCGTCCTCGTCTGTAGACCAGGCTCGGCGCAACGGAGGCTCGAGGAAAGCATCTGTTTACTCCCGTACAGAGTTAAGCGAAAGCCCACTCTTGTATATGTTTTTTTATCGATGATGGATTTACAAATTATACAAGAAACGCAAATCAACGAAAAAACTCGTTCGTAAAAATTCTCTTGCCTTGTTTGACCGACCCTCCCCTGCATCCGCTATACTGTTTCCATGCGGAAACGAATTGTCGTTAAACTGGGCACCAGCGTCCTCACCGGCGGAGAACGGCAACTCAATCAGGCGCGCATGGTGGAGATCGCCCGGCAGTGCGCAGATCTCTATGGACAGGGCCACGATCTGATCGTCTGCACGTCCGGCGCTGTGGCAGCCGGCCGCGCCTATTTGAACTTTCCGGCGCTGCCGTCCACCATCACCAGCAAGCAGCTCTTCGCCGCAGTCGGCCAGTTGCAGTTGATGCGCGTCTGGGAACGCCTTTTCGACATCTACGGCGTGCGCATCGGGCAGATTCTGCTCACGCGCAGCGACGTCGAGAATCGCCAACGCTATATCAACGCCCGTGACACCTTTGCGGCGCTGTTGGAGCATCGCATCGTGCCGGTCGTCAACGAAAATGACGCGGTCGCCACCGAGGAAATTCGCGTTGGCGACAATGACAATCTTTCGGCATTGGTGGCGACGCTGGTCAACGCCGATCTCTTGATCCTACTCACCGATCAGCCGGGACTCTT
>JANWYX010000295.1 GCA_025055055.1 Caldilinea sp.
CATCCCAGTGATCCACCGGGATAGTGATCTGCTTGGAGACGCCGATAATGTCCGAGAACTGGAGACGAATGAAACGAATGTCGTTGCGCCGAATGATCTCGTCGATGCGCTCCAGCTCTTCTGGCCTGTAATCAACAATCATGGATTGCTCCCAACTCAGCAATAACAAAACCGTTTCCCTGGTTTATAAACGAACACTTGCGCCCGTGCAACTTTGCGGGCGCAAGTGTTGAACATATGCAAGGTTGCAGGGAGTCGGACCGTTATACACCGTAGTACATGACAAACTCGTGCGGGTGTGGCCGCAGGCGTACGGCGTCGAACTCGTTCAACCGTTTGTAGCTGATATACGTTTCAAGCAGTTGCTCGCTGAAGACGCCGCCGGCGGTCAGGTAGTCATGGTCGGCTTCCAACGCATCGAGCACCTTATCGAGCGAGCCTTCCACGGTGCGCACCTTTTTGAGCGTCTCGCCCTCAAAGAGGTCCATTTCCGAAGGATTGCCCGGATCGATCTGGTTGCGGATGCCATCTAAGCCCGCCATCAACATGGCGGCGAAGGCTAGATAGGGGTTCGCCGCCGGATCCGGGCAGCGGAACTCCACGCGCTGGGCCTTAGGCGACGGCGAAGAAACGGGAATGCGGCAAGCAGCCGAGCGGTTGCGGGCGGAGTAGGCGATCACCACGGGCGCCTCGTAGCCCGGCACCAGACGGCGATAGCTGTTGGTCGTCGGCGCACAGAAAGCCAGCAGCGAGTTAATGTGATGGAGGATGCCGCCGATGTACCAGAGCGCCAACTGACTCAGGCCCGCATATTTGTCGCCGGCGAAAAGCGGCTGACCGTTCTTCCAGAGGCTTTGATGCACATGCATGCCGGAGCCGTTGTCCTCGAAAAGCGGCTTGGGCATAAAAGTTGCAGTCTTGCCATGTCGCGCCGCTACATTCTTTACGATGTATTTATAGATCTGCATCCAGTCGGCCATCTGGATCATCGGCGCAAATTTCAGGTCAATCTCCGTCTGACCGGCCGTGGCGACTTCATGATGATGGCGCTCAATCTTCAACCCTGCCTTGATCATCTCGTTGACCATTTCGGAGCGAATGTCCTGGAATTGGTCGAAAGGCGCCACCGGGAAATAACCGCCCTTAAAGTTCACCTTGTGGCCCGGTCCCCATTCTCCAGATGTCCAGATGGCTTCATCGCTCTCGATGCCGTAGTTGGCGAAATAGCGACCGGTTTCATAGTGCACGCGATCAAAGATAAAAAATTCCGCCTCTGGCCCGCAGTACATCGTATCGGCAATGCCCGTCTCTTTCATGTAGGCTTCGGCGCTGCGGATGACATTACGCGGGTCGCGGCTGAACGGCTCCATCGTGCCCGGCTCATAGACATTGGCAATGACACTGATCGTCGGATGGGCGCAGACGGGGTCGATAAACGCCGTCGTTGGGTCGCAGACAAGCAGCATATCGCTGCTTTCGATCGATTTAAACCCACGGATCGAAGAGCCGTCGAACCCCAGGCCGCTCTTGAAGAGGTCCTCTTCGTCGTAATAGTCGACCGGCACAGAAAAGTGATGCCATTGACCAAACAGGTCGGTAAATTTCAAATCGACAAATTCAATGTGATTTTCTTCAATGGCGCGAGTAACATCCTGCGGTGTACGACAGTTTAAGCTCATGACATAAACTCCTCGTGCGTTTTGACTGTGAATGGATAAACGATTGCCGGACAACAAAACCGCCTGGCTGCATTCAGGCCTGGAAAAATGCAGCCAAAGCGGTCGCAATCACACCAAATTCAGAAAATTGAAACCTCAACCACATCGTCAGATACTATAATGAAATGCAGGACATGACGCCAGAGCGAAAATTGCCGAAAGCCGGACAATTTTCTTTGTATACTTTGCACAAAAACTGCGACGGTGTGCCAACTCCATCACCCTCGAAGCGATCATCGCCGCATAGCATCTGAAAATACACTCTGCTCGCATCGCCATTGCCCGCGCAAGGTCCGTAACGAAGAGAACAGAATGTTTATCGCAAATTCCCTTAATTGCGCTAAAATAAAGCATTCGATTTCGGCTCATTTGGCAGCGAGAGAACGTGATGTCCAAATTGAATCTGTATCTCGGTCATCCGGCCTTCGACGTCGTCACCGGCGCATGCCCGCACGACTGTCCCGACACCTGCAGCTGGCAGGTTGCCGTCGACCGCGCCACCGGCGCAGCCGTTGCAATTTGGGGCCATCCCGATCACCTCATCACGCAAGGCAGGTTGTGCGGCAAAGTGGATCGCTATCTAGAACGCACCTATCACAACGATCGCCTTACGGTGCCTCTGCGCCGCATCGGGCCGAAGGGCAGCGGACGTTTCGAGCGCGTCTCCTGGGAGGTGGCCATCGCCGACATCGCCCGTCGTCTCCGAGCGATCATCGACGAGTATGGCCGCGAAGCGGTGCTGCCGTATTCCTACAGTGGCACGCTCGGTTTTCTCCAGGGCGAAGGCATGGCGTCGCGCTTCTTCAATCGCATGGGCGCCAGCCAGCTCGCCCGCACCATCTGCGCCGAGGCGGGCTTCCAGGGCTATCTGTACACGATCGGCGCAGCGGAAGGCATGCTGCCCGAAGATTTCGCCCATTCTCGCCTGATCCTGATCTGGGGAAGCAACACGCTGACCAGCAACCTGCATCTCTGGCCCTTCATCCAACGGGCGCGTAAGCAAGGCGCCCGCGTGCTTGTCATCGACCCGGCCAACACGCGCACGGCGCAGGCCGGCGACGAGTGGATCCCCATTCGCCCCGGCACCGACGCTGCCCTGGCGCTGGCAATGATGCATGTCATAATCTCCGAGAAACTGTACGACGCCGAGTATGTCGCACGCTGCACGCTTGGCTTCGAGCAGCTTGCCGAGCGTGTGCAAGAGTGGGCACCGGCTCGCAGCGCCGAAATCACCGGCGTTCCCGCCGAACGCATTGCTGCGCTGGCGCGCGAGTACGCGACGACCCGCCCTGCCGGCATCCGCATCAACTATGGGCTGCAACGCCACTACGGCGGTGGCATGGCTGTGCGCACGATCACGTGCCTACCGGCGCTGATCGGCGCCTGGCGACAACGAGGAGGCGGCGTTCAGCTCAGCACCAGCGGCCTCTTCCGCCACCTCGACAAAAGCGGGTTGCATCGCCCCGACCTGTTGGAAAAGGCCAAAGCGGAGCAGCAAAAAGACAACATCGGTTCCCAGACCCGCCCTTTCCCGCGCGTGATCAACATGAACCGCCTGGGCGACGCCCTGAGTCTCGACCCGGAGCGCATCGCCCGCGCCCATTATCATCCTCGCCCGAGCGATCCGATTCCGACGCCGGACGAGGCCGGTCCGCCGGTCAAGGCGCTGATCGTCTACAACTGCAACCCGGCGGCGGTCGCTCCCGATCAGGCCGCTGTGCTGGCAGGGTTGCGGCGAGAGGATCTCTTCACGGTGGTGCTTGAGCACTTCCAGACCGACACCGCCGACTACGCCGACTATCTGCTGCCGGCGACAACGCAGCTCGAACATTGGGACCTTCACCGCGCCTACGGCCACGCGTGGATTGCGCTTAATCGGCCGGCGATTGCGCCGGTGGGCGAGTCCTTGCCGAACAGCGAGATCTTTCGTCGATTGGCATGGGCGATGGGCTACGACGATCCATGTTTTTGCGAAAGCGACGAGGAAATCCTGCGCGCCTTTGTAGAGGCGCAGACGCACGAGCGCTTCGCCGGCCTCACCTGGGAGCGGCTGTTGCAAGAGGGATTCTTCCGCCTTAACCTGCCGGAGCCATATCTACCCTTTGCCGAAGGCAACTTCCCGACGCCGAGCGGCAAATGCGAATTCTTCAGCGCACGCATGGCCGAAGATGGCTATGACCCGCTCCCGAACTATACGCCGCCGCGCTGGCGGCAGCTTCAAGATGGAGAGGCTGGGCTACACGATCGCAGCGCATTGACTGCGTCTTGCGACGGCGCGCTCGTCTGCATCTCACCGCCGGCCCATACGTTCCTTAATTCGACGTTCGCCAATTCGCCGCGTTTTCTGCAGCGCGAAGAGCAGCCCTTCCTTTGGATTCATCCGCAGGATGCAAGACTGCGCCATATCGAGGATGGAGAGCGCGTACGCGTCTGCAATTCACATGGGGAAGTGGTGCTCACCGCCAGAGTCACCGAGGCGATTGTTCCTGGAACGGTGCTTGCGCCAGGGGTGTGGTGGCCCAAATTCAGTCTCGATGGCCGCAATATCAACCAAACCACGCCACCGGATGAGGCGGACATGGGCGCCGGAGCGCTCTTTTATGATGCAACGGTGTGGGTGGAGCCGATCGTGCAGCGAGAAAATGGATAAACCAATACAGCCGAGGAATGGGAATTTCGCAAAAGATTATGAGGAAAATTTCTTTTTCTTGAAACGATATCGACGGGTCAGGGCGGCCTCAGGTCTCCCTTCCCTCGAGGAGACCTGAGGCGATCGTTTCGATCAAGCGCACAATTTTGTCTGCGCATCCCCTTTGTTTACGCGTCATGCGGTGACCGGCTTGCCCAGGCCGGCGGCGAGGCGCAGCGCCGCAGCGCGACTGGTGTCTTCCCAAGGCAGTTGGATATCATCGCGGCCGAAATGGCCATAGGCGGCGGTCTGCCGATAGATGGGCCGCCGCAAGTTCAGATCGCGAATAATGGCGCCCGGTCGTAGGTCGAAGTGCTCGCTGATGAGGTTGGCGATCTTTTCATCGGAGATGCGCCCCGTGCCGAAGGTCTCGACGTTGATGCTCAAGGGATGCGCCACGCCGATGGCGTAGGCGATCTGAATCTCGCAGCGCGCCGCCAGCCCTGCGGCGACGATGTTCTTCGCCACCCACCGCGCGGCGTAAGCGGCGCTGCGATC
>JANWYX010000307.1 GCA_025055055.1 Caldilinea sp.
TCGGGCAGCAACCCGACCCCGCGCTACGCCGGCCAGTTGATCGTCAACCATATCGAGGACTTCGGCTTTTTCCGCTACGAGATGGGCTACGCCGCCGCCGTTTCGGTGGTTCTGTTGCTGATGGTGCTTTTCTTCACACGCATCTTCAACCGTTTGTTCGCCACAACGGATTGAACAACGGATTCGGACGGGAATGGATTGAGCAGGGAAGCAAGGCTAGAATCATGCAAATCAGGGCTCTCCGCCAAGTCAATCAAGGCCATCAATCCGGCCGGCTCAAGGCAAGAAGGCGAAGCTGGTGGAGTCGCTACGCCGGAGTGCGCAACCGAGGCATCAATCCTGACGGTTTTCATGTCAGTCAGATCAAGTTCTACCTGATCCTGCTGCCGCTCTCGGTCTTCATGCTGTTGCCGATCCTTTTCATCTTTTCCAGCGCCTTCAAGCCGCCGGATGAGCTGTACGCCTATCCGCCGCGCTTTTTCGTGATCAATCCGACCATGAAGAACTTCAACGACCTCTTCTCCAGGATGTCCGGCTCCAACATGCCGGTCAGCCGCTATCTGTTCAACAGCATCATGGTGACCTTGGTTGCGGTGGCGGCGTCCGTGATCATCTCCAGCACGGCGGCCTATGCGCTTTCCAAGAAGCGCTTCCGGCTCAAACAGGCGCTTTTCACCATCAACACGGTGGCCCTGATGTTCGTGCCGATCGCGGTGACAATCCCCCGCTTTCTGGTCATTCACCGTCTCGGTCTGCTCGACACCTTCTGGGCGCACGTTTTGCCGGTGCTGGCGCTGCCGGTGGGCGTCTTTTTGCTCAAGCAGTTCATGGACACCATCCCCAATGAGATGTTGGAGGCGGCGCAGATGGACGGGGCTTCGGACCTGGCAATCTACCGGAACATCGTGATGCCGATGATCCGGCCTGCGCTCGCCACGATCGCCATTCTCACCTTCCAGGCGGCATGGAACAACGTCGAGACCTCGTCGCTCTACATTCATGGCGAAAACCTGCGCACCTTCGCCTTCTATCTCAGCACGTTGACCACCACAGCCACCGGCGCCAATGCCGTTGCCGGCCAAGGAATCGCTGCGGCTGCGGCGTTGATCATGTTCTTGCCTAACCTCATCATTTTCATCATCTTGCAGAGTCAGGTGATGAGCACGATGTCCCATTCCGGCCTGAAATGAAAAGATCTCTTTTGCTGCTGACCCTGATCTTATCGCTGCTTCTCTTGTCGCTTGCGGAGATGCTTTCCGGCGCAGCCAGCGCACTTTCCCCTTACACGACGTGGACGATGGGGCCGGGTGGTCGGTTATTTTTGACGCAAGATGCTTACATCCCGATCGACGAGATCGACCTGCCGCTTTCCGGGCCGGATGAACTCTTTTTTGCGCCGGATGGGTTTCTCTATGTGGCGGACACCGGCAACGGTCGTATTGTGAGGTTGGATCAGAACTTCGAGATCGTGGCCGAATATGGTAAGGGCGTTCTGGAAGCGCCCACGGGGCTGTTCATCGATGAAGACGGCGTCTTCTACATCGCCGACGCCCGTAAGAATACCATCGTGATCCTGGACGAAGAAGGCGCCCTGATCAACGAGTTCGGTCGTCCCTCGGAGCCGCTCTTCGGCCGGCGTCGCGAGTTTCTGCCCCGCAAAATCGTCGTCGATGCGCGCAAGAACCTCTATATTGTCAGCGAAGGCTCGGTGGACGGCCTGGCGATGATGAACACCAACGGCAATTTCATCGGCTATTTCGGCGCCAACATGGCCGAGATGTCGTTCCGGATGATTTTGCAGCGCATGTTTTTGACCAGGGAGCAGCTGGAGCAACTCGTCCGCAACGAGGCCGCCTCTCCTTCCAACGTCGCCATCGACGAGCGTTCGCTCATCTACACCGTCACGGCCGGCACGGCCAGGGACAGAAGCATCCGTAAGTTCACGATCGTCGGCCAGAACCTGTTTGACGATGTCTACGGCTCCAGCATCTTCCGCGACCTGCATGTCAGCAACGCCGATGGTCTGCTGACGGCGGTGGACGCAAACGGCAGAATCTACGAATATGACCTCAACGGCTCGCTGCTCTTTGTCTTCGGTGCGCCGGACAGGGGAGAGCAACGGCTGGGCATGCTGGCCAATCCCTCGTCGATCGAACGCAAGGGGAACGAGCTGTATGTGCTCGACAAAGACAAAAGCGCCATCGTGGTCTACCGGGCCACCGATTTTGCGAGCCGTGTGCATGAGGGCGTCCGGCTTTACATGGAGGGTCTCTACGAGGAGGCGGAGCCCTACTTCGAGGAGGTGTTGACCTACAACGGCCTCTTTATCCTCGCCTATCAGGCCATCGCTGACGCCTATTTTAAAAAGGGCGCGTATGCGCAGGCGCTCGAATACTACCGCTACGCCGAGGATCGCAACGGCTATTCGGAGGCCTTCTGGGAGTTGCGCAACATCGTCTTACAGCGCCATCTGGGCAACGGTCTTGTCGTGCTCTTCGGCCTTTGGGTGGCGGGCGGCGTATTCACCCGTTTGGAGCGCCGTCGCGGCTGGCTGGCGCCGCTGCGTCATCGGCTGCACACACTGCGCCGGGTGCGGCCGGTCAACGATTTCGTTTTTATGTTTCGCTTCATCCGTCGCCCTGCCGACAGCTTCTACTACATCAAGGTCGACGAGCGCGGCAGCCTGTTCTTCGCCTTTCTGCTGTACGGCTGGGTAGTATTCGCCCGCATTGCATCTCTCTACCTGACCGGCTTTATCTTCAGCCCCTACACCAGCCCGACGCAAATTCGCATCCTGACCGAATTCATCTACGCCGTTTTGCCGATTGTGCTCTGGAACGCGGCCAACTATCTGGTCTCCACCATCAGCGACGGCGAGGGGCGGCTGCGCGACGTCGTCATCGGCACGGCCTACAGTCTGTTCCCGTATGCGCTCTTCGCCCTTCCAATTGCGCTGCTTTCCAACCTGCTGACGCTGAACGAGATTTTTCTTTACACCTTCTCGACCCAGTTGATGTGGTTTTGGGTCGGCGTGATGCTCTTCATCATGGTGAAGGAGGTTCACAACTACTCGGTTTCAGAGACGATCAAGAACATCCTAACCACGCTCTTCACGATGGCGATGTTCTTGTTGACCGGCTATATCCTGTATGTGCTGTTCAACCAGCTTTATGAATTCGTGCATGCAATCGTGCAGGAGGTGGGCCTGCGTGTGTAAGATTCGGCTTATTGCATTTGGGTTGGCGTTGCTGGCGCTCATCGCTATGCAGGGCAGGGCAACAGCAGCTCCATCTGCACAGATAGAAGAAATTCCCGTGTCGTACCGACCGGTGGCGGAGAACGAGCAGTTTCGCCTGTTTGTAGATTTCGACACGCTGGCGTTCAAACTGCTGGACAAACGCAGCGGCTACCTATGGCATTCGGGCCTGGATGAGCTGCAGGAAGGCGATCGCCTCAACCGCGCCTGGCAAGCCTTTGCGCGCAGCGGCGTGAGCATCGAATATCTCGATGCGCGGGCAATCAACCGTCGCATTTCCCTTACGAATTCGGAACACACGTTGGAGGTGACGCCCCTCGACCACGGCGTTTCGGCGCAGATGACGTTTCTGGAGTTCGGAATTTCGCTGCGACTCCTTCTGCAGCTCGAGGCGGACGGCGTGCGCGTCGAGGTTCCGGCCGACTCGATTCGGGAGGAGAAGCCGGAGTTCAAG
>JANWYX010000358.1 GCA_025055055.1 Caldilinea sp.
TCCAGTAAATGTCCGCACCTGCGGCAGCGTCAACGGCCCGCGCAGATAGCTCATCGCCCAGCGCGTATGAAAAACGACCGGACCCTCCTCATGGACGTTGTGCATCAGAAAGACGCGATTGCCCAGTTTGGTGATCAGCGAGCTGTAATCGGTCGGCTCGCTCTTGCCTGCTTCGGAAAGCGCGCCTTTCAGACCGGCCAGCACGCGCTCTTTGTCGCGTTCGGCCTGCAACTTGCCGATGAACCAGGTGCCGGCGTTGGTCAACCCCTTATAGTCAATGTCCACCGGGTTTTGCGTCACCAGAATGACGCCCAGCCCGAACGCGCGCGCCTGTTTGAGCAGCGTCAGCAGCGGGCGCTTGGAGGGGGGCTCGGCGGTGGGCGGGAAATATCCAAAGACCTCATCGAAGTAGAGGAGGGCACGCAGGCTGGTCGTGCCGCTCTGCTTGCGCATCCAGGTGATCATGTTCTCCAGCAGCAGCGTCACGATGAACATGCGTTCACTGTCGCTGAGATGGGCGATGTAGATGATGCTATGTCTGGGCTTGCCTTCTGCAGTGTACAGCAAGCGATCAACGTCGAGCGGCTCGCCTTGCAGCCAGCTCTGGAACTTGGGCGAGGCCAGCAGCGCATTGAATTTCATGGCCAGATCAAAACGGTCTTTGGACGGGTAGAAGACATCAACTTCAAATGCGCCCAATTTTTTCACCGGTGGATTGGTGATGTTGGTGACGAGCGTCTCCAGATCAAGGTTTTTGCCTTGTTGCCAAAAGTGTTCAAAGAGATTGGCCAGGAGGATGCCCTCGCGGCTGCGGATAGGATCGACGTTGACATCGGCCAGGCCCAGCAGAGCCGCCACAGTGCCGCTGATGCGCTCGCGAACGGCTTCGGACTCCGTCGCCCAGTCGAGCTTGGGGGCAGCCAGGCTGCCCATGATGTTCAGCGGGACGCCCATCTCCGAGCCAGGCGTGAAAATGGTGTACTCGGTGTTCTCCGCCAGCAGGCGCATCCGTTCGCCGCGGATGCCCCAATCCGCCAGCCCATTGCGCCACAGCTCGGCGGTGGCGACGGCGAACTCCTCGATCGTCTTGCCTTTACGATTAGCATCGTCAGGGTTGATCCAAGGCTGAAAATCCTCCGGTCGCAGTTCTGGAAATTGGAGGAGCAGGTTGGTGATGTCGCCTTTGGGGTCGATCAACAGGGCCGGCACTCTATCGATCGCTGCCTCTTCGAGCAGGTCGATGCATAGACCGGTCTTGCCGCTGCCGGTCATGCCGACACAGATCGCGTGCGTCACCAGATCGCGTGCGTCGTAGTTCAGCGGCGTCTCGGTGCGTTGGCCTGTCTCTAGGTCGTACACTGCCCCCAGATAAAAGGAGCCGAGCTGTTCGGGTGGCGCTTGCATGGTGATCCCTCGCTTCTATGCTGAGTGAAATTCTCAGGGACGTCCGTTTTTCACGCGGCGAGCTGCAAATCGACACGCTGTCGGGAACATCCCGCCGGAAGTCAAACCTCCGGCCTCCCGCAAGTCAACGCCTCCGGAGGGACACGCGTGGCAAAAGCCCTATCTGGGGGTTCGCCAAACGCCTTATCCACATCCATCGGCCACGCTTCCGGCGCAACGTCGCAGCTGCACGGCTGTCGGGTTATTTCATGACAAGCATGCGCGCCAGATCCTCGTCCTCGATTTGGCGTCGCGGCTGAATGGCGCGACGTTTCTGCAGCTGGCGCACCAGTCCGAGCACACCGGCAAATTGCCCCCGCAGCCGCGCGCGCGCCGCTTCTCCACGCCATTGGCGTAAAGCTTCCCATGTGATCGCCAGTTGCCCGCGCACAATCGCCAGGGCATTGCGGCGCAACAGCGACCGCGGCATATTCTTGGCGATCAGCCAGATCGTGTTGCGCCCCACGTAGTAGCTGGCAAGCGCGTCGCCGCCGCTGGCGCTCAGGCGATGGTAGACGCGCGCCCGGGGGGCAAAGACGGCCTCCCAGCCGGCCAGTCGCGCTCGGAAGCCGAAATCGACGTCCTCCAGATACATCCAGAAATCTTCGTCGAAGCCCCCCAACGCCTCCCAAACTTCGCGGCGATAGGCGGTGGCGCCCCCGCAGCCGCTGAAGATCGTCGGCGCAGCATCGTACTGCCCCTCGTCGCGCTCCCAGACGCCGCGATTGCGCGGGATGCCGTCGACGCCAAGCATGTCACCGGTGGTGTGAAGTGTATCGCGGCGGTCAAAGAGCAACAACTTGCTTGCAACCATGGCCGCGCGAGGATAGGCGACGAATGTCTTCACCAGCTCCTCCAGCCAGGTTGGCTCCGGTTCGGTGTCGTTGTTGAGCAATACGAGCATACGGCCGCGCGCGGCCGCAGCGCCGGTGTTGCACGAACGCACAAAGCCGACGTTGCGGCGATTTACGATCAGGCGAACGTTGGGATAGTGCGTTTCCACCAACGCCACCGATTCATCCCGGCTGGCGTCATCGACCACGATCACTTCAAAATCATGGAAAGTCTGCCTGCACAGTGCATCGAGCACGATGGGCAGATGGCGAGCGCCGTTGTAATTAGGCACAATCACCGAGGCGAAGGGAGTCGTTGTCTCGCGCAGCGGAGGGTAGGAGCGCGCCGGCCGCAGCGTAAATTCCTCGGACGCTGCGCGAAACGCATCCAGATTCAAAGCAATGTTGTGACGCATCACTACACGGCTGCGTTCGCGCAGCTCGCTGTACGTTTCATCCAGCACGATTGGGTTTCGGTGCGCCTCTGCGGAATCGGTCTCGGCAAATTTTTTGCGCGCCTGCGCAATTTGGGACGTTCGCCTTTTTTCGGGCTTCTGCGGCGTCGATTGTGTGGAATTTGTAGACAGGTCAGATGGCTCGGACATAGATTCTCCTCATTCCGCCAGCATGAAGGCGTGGCGACAATAGACTTCGACCGCTTCCTGCCACGGGCGCAGTCGGATACCCAGAGCGGCCGCCGCCTGGTTGACCAGCACGGCGTGCAACGGCGGCTGCGCCGGGCGCTGCCATTCTTTATGCGAAATCGGCGTCACCGGGATGTGGCCGCGACCGCTGCTTGCCAGCACATGACAGGCGAACTCATAGCGGCTGCACCACCCCTCGTTGATGAGATGATAGACGCCGCACCGATCGGTTGCAATCAGCCGGGCGATGGCGTCGGCTGCGTCGGGTGCGTAGGTCGGATTGCCGAACTCGTCGGCGACGACGCGCAGCGCTCCTCGTTGGTCGGCGGCGCCGATAATCTTGGAAGGAAAGTTGACGCCGCCCGGGCCGAACAACCACGCCACGCGCACGATGTAAAAACGCCGGCAGAGCGCCATCACTGCGCGCTCGCCCGCCAACTTGCTGCGCGCATAGACGCTGCGCGCCTCGCATGGATCGTATTCTCGATAAAAGCGTCCCGGCTGACCGGGAAAGACCTCGTTCGTGCTTATGTGCACCAGCACAGCGCTGCACTGCTCGCAGCCCTCGGCCAGATACTTCGGTCCCAGCGCATTCACGGCGTAGGCGGCGTCGGGGTTGCTTTCGGCCGCATCGACGTTTGTCCAGGCGGCGGCGTTGATCACCACGTCGGGCGCCAGCGCAGCGACGCGTTCGGCAATTTCAGGATGGGCGATGTCGAACTCCGGACGTCGCCAGACGGTCAAACGAGGGCGCGCTGCCTCCGGCGCTGCGGTGCGCTCGAAGAAAGGACTGCTCTTCTCGAACACAGCGCGCAGCGCGCTGCCCAATTGCCCCTCTCCGATCAACAAAACGTGCATGGTTTACATCTCAGCCCACTCTTCTGGGTCATCAAACAAAGGCGAAACCATCGGCACAAAGCGCACGCCGCCCAAGCGTTCGACGTGCATGCGGCCGTTGCTTTTGCGCACGAGCAACAGCTGCTGATTATCATCGAACTCCCCAAAAGGCAGGATCATGCGTCCGTCTTCCGCAAGTTGCTCCCACAGCGGGCGAGGAATATGGGGAGCCGCCGCCGAGACAATAATGGCGTCGAACGGCGCGGCTTCGGGCCAGCCGTATGCGCCGTCGCCAACGCGCAGATGGGGTGCGTAGCCAAGGCGGGCAAGCCTTGCCGCCGCCCGTTCGGCCAGGGAAGGAAAACGCTCGATGGCATACACCGTCTCCCCGGGCTTTTTACCCTCTGTTGCGGTCAATTCGCAGAGGATCGCCGTCTGATAGCCGGAGCCGGCGCCGATTTCGAGCACCTTGTCTCCGGGTTTCAGCTCCAACGCCTGCACCATCAACGCAATCACAAAGGGTTGGCTGATGGTCTGGCCCTCACCGATCGGAAGCGGTGCGTCCTGATCTGCGAGCCGCGCCAGATGCTCAGGCACAAAGGCCGCGCGCGGCACCGCCGCAAAGGCCGCGCGCACGCGCGGATCCACGATTTCCGGCCACTGATCGGCCCAGGGAAACGGTTTTGGTGTGCGGTCGGCCATGTTTACCCACCTGAGCATTTTTTGCCACATCCAGGCGATTGTACCATCGACGCCCACGAGTGAAAAAGCATGTCCACACAACATGGATTGATTCGAGGCCCTCGACCGACAGGCGTCGCTCTCAAACAAATGAAACCGTCAGAGGTTCAACAGTTCCGGCAAGATCAGATCGGCCATGCGATGGCGCAACGGCGGCGCGTCGACGAAACCACAGTGCCCTCCTGTAGCATGAATCTGCACATCGAGCAACGGGTGGGGGGCCAGTTCGTAGAAGTCAACGGCCGGAATGACAGGGTCGTTTTGCGCCGTGAGGATGGTGGTACGCACCGTTAAAGCGGCAAGTGCATCACCGAGCACGGCATAGGCTGCGAAATATTCGTCTGCGTTGCCAAAGGAAAGTTCGCCTCTGGCGGCCAGTTGGCGGATAAAACACTCGGTCATGTCGCGCACTAGGGGGAGGCGCTCGATTTCCTCGACGTTCAGAAGGTCTGGGTAGCATGCGTGTTTTGCGCGCAGTGAACGCAGCCAGCGAGTGCGATAATAACGCCTCGTGGCCAGGCGGCGATCGAGCGCATCGATGGCGCGCGCCGGATTGATCGCCGGGCAGACCGCCACCACTTTCCTCAGGTTGTGAAAAGGCGCCTGCTCGCTGTGCCATTTGGCCAGCCGCAGCGCAAAATTTCCTCCCATCGAAGCGCCCACGATATAAAAAGGATTCTTGCCCGCCATGGTGGCGACCCGAGCCGTCGCCGCAGCCGTCTCTTCGATCAACGTTCCGCGAAAGATCCCTTTGTTCAACGTATACTGGTTGAGGTGCAACCCCGGCCCATGGTCGCGCAGGTTCAATCGGAAAGTGGCGAACCCTTTCTCCACCAGCCGCTGCGCCAAAATTACGTTGTAGGTGGAATGGCTACATCCTTCCCAACCGTGAATGATCATCACCAGACCTCGCCGAACACCGGGCATGCGGCTGGGGTTGTAGTACCCGTGCAGGCGTACGGTGCGTCCTGGCTCGACGCCGGTGTAGTCAGGGCCGGCGTCGAGCAGGACGAGCTGCTCATCGCGCATGATGTCGATCCATTTGGGCCGCACCATCGCCAACACGGTCTGCGCGCCGGCGGAACGAACAAGTGGATTGGGGTGAAAAGGCGTGCGAGGGGCGTATGTGTTGTTCATAAGTGCAACTCTGACAGGCGCTAGCCGAGTGCAACATCCAAAACCATCATGACGACAAATCCAAACAACGTGAAAGCCGTCGCCAAATCTGCATTCATCCCCTGTTGAGATTCGGGGATAAGCTCTTCCACCACGACGAAGATCATGGCGCCGGCGGCGAACGCCAGCGCGTAGGGCAAAATAGGAGCCACGAGCTGCACTGCCAACGCGCCGACGACCCCGCCGATCGGTTCAACGATCGCCGAAGCCTGTCCGGTCCAAAATGCGTCGCTGCGGCTGAATCCTTCCCGACGCAACGGGATGGAGATTGCCATTCCCTCCGGGAAATTCTGCAGCCCAATGCCGATGGCAAGCGCAACGGCAGCACCGAAGGTGGCAAAGGACTGCTCGGTCGCCAGCGCGCCAAAAGCCACGCCCACGGCAAGCCCTTCCGGCAAATTGTGCATTGTGATCGCCAGCACCAGCAAAATGCTGCGCTGCCATTCGGTCTTGATGCCTTCGGCCTGCGCTCTGGGGAGGCCAAGATGGACGTGCGGCAGAATTCTATCAATTGCGGCGACGAAGAAACCACCCGCCAGGAAGCCGACCGCCGCTTCAAACCATCCCAAGCCGCCATTCGACCTCGACATTTCGATGGCAGGAGACAACAAAGACCAAAAGGAGGCGGCGAGCATCACCCCGGCGGCAAACCCGAGCATGCCGTCGAGCAACTTACGGTTGACGCTCTTGAAAAAGAAGACCATTGCCGAGCCGAGCGCCGTGACGCCCCAGGTGAAGCAGGTCGCCACAAGCGCGAACCAGACAGGGTTAATCTCGCTAAGCCATTCCGGCGCCGCCATATTTTTCAAAGTATACCTGCGCGGGGCGCATCCGCTAAAAATCTGAAGAGGCGTTCCTGCCGACAACCCACCTTGGATTTTTCTGCATTTGTAGGGGCCGAGAGCGCGAGTATAATTCAATTGCCTCGTGCATTCTCGTGCATCGTTGCACGGTGAGCGCTCCAGCCGTCAAAAGATCAATTCTGCCCTTCATCTTTGCATCAACTTGCATTGAAGGGCTATGGACAATCCTGATTCCTGGAGAAAAGGCGTCTTCATTTTCATTTGTTATTTTGTTCACACCGATAAGGAGAGCAATCATGAAAGCCAGACGACCTCAGAACTTGCGGCGTTGGATACTGGGATGGGTGTTGATTGCGCTGTTGATTTCGGCGTGCGCGCCTGCGGCGCCTGGGGCGCCCGCCACTCCGGAACAAGCGGGCGCCCCTGCCGACGAAGCGGTAACCCGGGCGAACACGCTCATTTTCGCCGCCGACATGACCGACATTATCACGCTCGATCCTGCAGTTGCCTATGAGTTCGGCGGCATCTTGCCGGTCGGCAACATGTATGAGACGTTGCTGTCCTTCCCTCCCGGAGAAACGGAGCTGCAGCCTGTGCTGGCGGAGTCGTGGGATGTGAGTCAGGATGGCGACATGTGGAAGCTCACCTTCAAACTTAATCCCAATGCCAAGTTCGCCAGCGGCAACCCCGTGACGGCGGAAGATGTAGTCTTCTCCTGGAGCCGCGCCATTGACATCAACAAGTCCCCGGCTTTCTTGCTGACCGACGTCTGCCAGATGACGAAGGAGAATATCAGTGCGGTCGATGCAAGCACCGTCGAGCTGAAAATTCCAGGTGAGGCCAGTCCTAGCGTCTGTCTGTCGGTGTTGACATTCACGGTGGCGGCGGTAGTGGAGAAAGCGGCGGTGGAGCCGAACATGGGCGACGACCTGGGTGAATCCTGGCTCAACGATCACTCGGCCGGCAGCGGCCCCTACGTCCTCGACCGTTGGGAACGCAACGTCAGCGTCGCGCTCAACGCAAATCCCAACTACTGGGGTGGAACGGCGCCGGCGATGAAACGGGTCCTCTTGCAAAATATGCCGGAGGCCGTCAACCGCCAGGCGGCGATCGAGACAGGCGACGCCGATATTATCCAGGACGTCAGCCCAGAGCAGGTGGCCGTCCTTGAGGGCAATCCAGACGTTCGACTGGTGAAGGCACTGAGCACATTGCTGGTGTACGCTGCAGTCAACGCCTCGATGCCGCCGTTCGACAACCCGGACGCTCGCCAGGCATTGCGCTATGCAATCAATTACGACAACATCATCACCTTGCTCGGCGGCAACGGCGAGCTTGTGCAGGAGATTATTCCCATCGGCTTCCTCGGCCACACGGGCAAGAATCCCTTCCAACAGGACCTGGAGAAGGCAAAAGAGCTGTTCGCCAAAGCGGGCGTTGCAGAAGGAACGGTCATTCCCTTCACAGTCGCCACAGGCACAGCGCCCGGCGGCGTCGAGTGGGCCACGATCGCCGCATCAATTCAGGCGGACCTGGCGCAGATTGGCATTACCCTGGAGATTCAGCAGCTGCAACAGTCCGAGCTGCTCACCAAGTACCGTGCGCAAGAGCTGCCGATGCTGCTGATGAACTGGGGGCCGGATTTCCCCGACCCGGACGGCAACGCCACGCCTTTCGCCAACTACGAGGCGCGTTCTCTGGCTTGGCGCAACAACTGGAATGACCCACAAGCGATCGAGCTGAGCAAACAGGCGGCGCGCGAAACCGACCCGGCCAAACGCGTCGAACTCTACGCTCAGTTGGTGGAGTACGTGCAGAACAATGGTCCCTATGTGATCCTCTACCAACCGACGCAAATTTACGCCCTGCGTAACAATATCGAGGGCTTTGTCTATGACCCGAACGACACGCCGTCGGTCAGCCTATGGTTGATTACCAAAAAGTAAAGTAGAGAGGAGAGCGGAGGGAGAACAGAGAAGCAGTGCAGCTCTGAAAAAGGGCTGCACTGTAGTAATCATTTCTTTCATCTGCACTCGTTTATGGCGCGCTTCCTTCTCCGCCGGTTGGGCGGCTTGGTTTTTGTCCTGTTTGGCGTCTCGATCATGACCTTTTTCCTGGCGCAGATTGTGCCGGCCGATCCGGTGGCGGCGGCGCTGGGAAGCAATGCCCGCGAGGCGCAGATCGAGGCGTATCGGCATCAGTTAGGACTGGACCAGCCGGTCGTTGTGCAATATGTTCGCTATATGGGTCGCCTGCTGCAAGGAAACCTGGGCACATCGATCCGCACGCGCCGCCCTGTCGCCGATGATCTGCGCGACTTTCTGCCGGCAACGGTGGAGCTGACCCTCGCTGCTATGCTGGTGACGATCCTGGTCGGCATTCCGCTGGGCGTCATCGCTGCGCTCAGGCGCAACACCTGGATCGATGCAGCGGCCCGCATCCTGGCATTGGTCGGCGGCGCCATGCCCATCTTTTACGTCGGACTGTTGCTGCTCGGCGTCTTTTATCGCCAACTGCGCTGGCTGCCGGGGCCGGGACGGCTCGACTCCACCTTGCAGCCGCCGACGACGCTCACAGGTCTATACACCGTGGACGCGTTGCTCACCGGGAACTGGACGGTGTTCACCGACGCGCTTGCTCACCTGGTGTTACCGGCCGTCACGCTGGGTTTGTATTCCACGGCCGTCCTGTTGCGCATGACGCGTTCCTCGATGTTGGAGATGCTGGGACAGGATTTTGTGCGTACCGCCAGAGCCAAGGGCTTGTCTCAGCGCCTGGTGATCGGCAGACATGTTTTCAAGAACGCCCTGCCGCCCATTCTGACCATTCTCGGCGTGATTTTCGGCAGTCTGCTGAGCGGCGCCGTCCTGACCGAAACGATCTTCAACTGGCCCGGCATCGGTCGTTATGCTACCACTTCGGTGACAACGCTCGATTATCCGGCCGTAATGGGCGTCGCCCTGGTGGCGGCCGTTATTTATCCTCTGGTCAATACGCTGGTGGATATCGGCTATTCAGTGATCGATCCGCGCGTCCGCACGAACTAAAGGTGCGCTCCTTATGCAAGCAACTGCGTCCGCTCCATCGATCCGCAGCCAGCGCATTCAATCTCCCAATGCGCTGCTCTTGCGTCGCTTTCTGCAAGAAAAAACGGCGGTCTTCGGCCTGATCGTTATTCTCTTCTTTGCTGTCCTGGCCTTGCTGGCGCCGACGTTGTCCCCCTTCGATCCGCTGGCGCAAAATATCCCCAACGGCCTGGCTGCGCCTTCTGCTGACCACTGGATGGGCACCGACAAGCTGGGACGCGATATTTTCAGCCGCATGTTGTACGGCGCTCGCATTTCACTGACGTCGGGGCTGACCGTGGTGGTGATGGCCGCGCTAGTAGGGACGCTGGTTGGGTTGGTTGCAGGCTATCTTGGCGGCTGGGTCGACGAGGCGCTGATGCGCATCACCGACATCTTCTTTGCCTTCCCCAGCCTCATTCTGGCGATGGCGATCGCCGGCGCATTGGGTCCCAGCCTTCGGAACGCGCTCATCGCCGTCACCGTTGTGACTTGGCCGGTGTATGCTCGCCTGGTGCGGGGACAGGTGCTCGTACTGCGCGAACGCGAATTCGTGCAGGCGGCGCGCGCGGTGGGCGCCGGCCATGCACTGATCCTTCGCCGGCATCTCTTCCCCAACACGCTCTCTCCCTTGCTGGTTCAGGCCAGCTTCGACATGGGCACCACGATCCTCTCTGTGGCCGGTCTCTCTTTCATCGGGTTCGGCGCGCAGCCGCCGACGCCGGAGTGGGGTGTGATGATCAGCGAAGGGAGAAACTACATCACCACCCATTGGTGGCTCACCTTTTTCCCGGCGATGGCAATGCTCTTCGCCGTGGCGGGCTTCAACCTCGTCGGCGACGGACTTCGCGATGTACTTGACCCACGGTTGCGCCGCTGAGAATTTCTGCTGCGAGGAGTCTCTTTCCACCACAAGGGAACATAGAGAGCACGGAGAGCGGCGAGGATAAATCTCTGTGCTCCGTGCGCTCAGTCGTGCGTTTTACCGGCGCAGTTATACAATGGCGAAAAAACAAGAAACATCTTGAAACGAAATGTAAGGGAATCCATATGACGCAAATCATCGTTTCATCCGGCCGACCTCTTACGGGCGCCTGCTCTGTTCCCGGCGATAAATCCATTAGCCATCGTGCCGTCATGTTCGGTGCCATCGCCGAGGGCGACACGCACATCCGCAACTTCCTTGACGGCGGCGATTGTCGCTCCACGGTGGCAGTGATGCGGGCGCTGGGCGTGCAGATCGATGTAGTCACCCCGACGGAGCTGATCGTCCACGGACGCGGCCTGGATGGTTTGCAGGAGCCGACCGACGTGCTGGATTGCGGCAACTCCGGCACGACGATCCGCCTGCTCACCGGTCTGCTTGTCGGACAAGCATTTACGTCCTTCCTCAACGGCACTGCGCAGATCCGGCGCCGCCCGATGGGACGCATCGTGCGACCGTTGCGCGGGATGGGCGCCGACATCATGGGACGTCAGAACGGCGAGTATGCGCCGCTGGGCGTGCGACCGGCGCGACTGCGCGGCATCGAGTACGCAATGCCCGTCGCCAGCGCCCAGGTGAAGAGCTGTCTGCTGCTGGCCGGCCTTTATGCGCACGGGTTGACGCTTGTGACAGAGCCGGGGCCTGCGCGTGACCACACCGAGCGCATGCTGACGGCGATGGGCGCGCCGATCCATCGCTACGGCCACAAGATCTCCAGCGAACGTCCCCGGTCGCCGCTCAAGCCGCTCGATCTTACGGTGCCGGGCGACATGTCTTCGGCGGCGTTTTTGCTGGCGGCGGCCGCCATCACACCCGATAGCCACATCACAATTCGAGGCGTGGGCGTCAATCCTACGCGCACCGGCATTGTGGACGCCCTGATGGAGATGGGCGCGTCGATCAACTTTGAAAACCGGCGAGAGGAAGGCGGCGAGCCGGTGGCCGACCTCGTGGTGAAGACATCGGCTTTGCGCGGGGCGACCTTCGGCGGCCAGCAGATCGTTACCATGATCGATGAGCTGCCGATCCTGGCCGTCGCCGCCACGCAGGCGGAGGGGCGGACGGTCGTGCGCGACGCGCATGAACTGCGCGTCAAAGAGACCGATCGCATCGCTACCACCGTCAGCGAACTGCGCAAACTCGGCGCCCGGATCGAGCCGACCGCCGACGGCTTCATCATCGATGGGCCGACGCCACTGGTCGGCGCGCCGGTAGAGTCGCACGACGACCATCGATTGGCGATGGCGATGACCGTGGCAGGTCTGGTTGCGCGCGGGCAGACCGTCGTGCACGGCGCAGAAGTCACAGCCGACAGCTTTCCGGGCTTCGAGGTCACCCTCCAGGCCTTAGGCGCCGATCTAAAAATTGAACCCTGAACGATCGCCATGTCGCAGTTAGCACAACCATTGATTTCCGCCAAAACCATGCTGGTCGGGCTGATCGGCTGGCCGGTGAGCCACAGCGTCAGCCCGGCAATGCATAACGCCGCTTTTGCTGCGCTGGGCATGGACTGGCGCTATGTGCCGTTGCCGGTGAATCCGGCGCTGCCCGGCGCCGTCGGCGACGCGGTGCGCGGGGTGCGGGCGATGGGGATGCGCGGGGTCAACGTCACCGTGCCGCACAAACAGGCGGTGCTGCCTTTTCTCGACCGCATTGCACCGGCGGCGCAGGCGATGCGCGCCGTCAACACCATCGTCGTCGAGGAGGACGGCAGCCTGACCGGCGACAACACCGATGCGCCGGGCTTCATCGCCGACCTGCGCGGCCACGGCGTCGATCCGGCGGGACTGCATGCGCTGGTGCTTGGCGCCGGCGGCTCGGCGCGCGCTGTCGTTTATGGATTGGCGCAGGCGGGCGTGCAACGGATCACGGTTGCCAATCGCAGCATCGAGCGCGCCCATCAATTGCTCGCCGATCTACGTCCTTACCTGGATGCCATCCGCTGTCAAGCCGTTACATTGCCGGATGGGTTGGCGGAGGTCGCAGACGCGCCTTTGATCGTCAACTGCACGCCGCTGGGAATGACGCCGCATGTAGATGCGACGCCCTGGCCTTTGGAGCTGCCCCTAAACCCCGGCCAAACCGTATATGACCTTGTGTATAATCCGCCGGACACCCTGCTGCTGCAGCAGGCACGTCGCCACGGCGCGCGCGCCATCGGTGGGCTGGGAATGCTCATCTGGCAAGGTGCGTTAGCCTTTGAGCGCTGGACGGGAAGACCGGCGCCGGTCGAGGTGATGCGCGCTGCGGCGGAGGAGCAAATGCGCACGCGCAAAGGCCAACCGTCAACTGCCAGAACGGCGAAAGAAATCCAAGTTCGTCTTGCAACCCCGGCGGATGCGGACGCCATCTCTCGTCTCCACGCCATGTTGCAGTCCTGTCACGCCGAAGCGCTCCCTACTTTTTTCAAACAGCCGCCCACAGAGGCCTTTTCTGCATCCATGGTGAAAGATTTGCTAGCAGAGCCCTCGAACGTCTTTCTTGTAGCGGTCGTGGATGGGAAGGTAGTGGGCTACTTATATGCCGACGTCAGCCCGGCGCAGGAGACGTCGATGACCTATCGGTTAGAGCGATTCTGGATCCACCACATCGCCGTAGAGCCGAGCCATCGCCGACAGGGGATTGGGACCGCTCTGATCGACGTTGCCAAAGCTTACGCCCGCGATCAACGGATCGAGATCTTGGCCTTGAGCGTGTGGACGTTCAACCAGGCGGCCGTCCGCTTTTTTCAGGCGCAGGGATTCGAGGTTTATAATTATCGAATGTGGCTGCATCTGGCCCGGGCCGTCCCCTGATGAAGTCCACGTGCTTTCGCCGTCGTTGCTTTCCTAAACCGTATAACAAATAGCGATCTTCTCTCATGAAATCTTCATCAAAGCCTGGTAAGATGACAAAGTTTGTAAACCAGGCCGGCGAAATTCTTCCTTGACGCCTCCCTGTGAAGTGGAATACATCTTGCCTGTTGCGTTCATCAACGAGATTTTTATCGGTTTTCCTGTAAGATCGACGATCGAATGCACAGAACGAATCAACGCTCGCTGTGTTCCCCCTATTTCAGATGGCTTGTGGAGGACAGCGATGGAAACTCTGACCATTTCGCTTTTCGGGCGGTTTCATTGCGCAGTCAATGGCAGACCGGTCGGCCGCCTGGAGGCGCGCAAGGTGCAGGAGCTTTTCATTTATCTCTTGTTGCACCGCAGCCGCCCCTGCACGCGTGAGGCCCTGGCGACGCTGCTATGGGGCGAGCGGGACGAGGTGCACGCCAAGAAGTACTTGCGGCAAGCGCTTTGGCAATTGCACAGCGCGCTGGAAAGCGCCTGTCACCCCCATCGGCCTCTCTTATCGGCAGACAACGAATGGATCGGGATCCATCCAGAAGCGCCGCTTTGGCTCGACGTGGAGATATTTGAAGCCGCCTACACAACGCTGCGTTCTCAAGGGAATCGAGTGTCGTCCCCCCAGGCAGCCGAGATGCTTTATCAGGCGGCTGCGCTCTACCAAGGAGATTTGCTCGAGGGGTGGTATCAGGATTGGTGCATATTCGAGCGCGAGCGTTTCCTACAGATGTATTTTGCGATGTTGGACGCTTTGATCGACCACGCCGAGCAGACGCAGAATTACGCTGATGGTGTTCATTTTTGTGAACTGGTGTTGCGCAAAGATCCGGCGCGCGAACGCACGCACCGACGGCTGATGCGTCTTCACTATCGGGCAGGCAACCGCAGCGCAGCCTTAAGACAGTTTGAACTTTGCACAGAGATCTTGCAGCGCGAGCTCAACGTTGCGCCATCGAAAAGCACGTTGGCGCTCTACGAAGAGATACGCAGCGAACGACTCGAAACCCTAGCCTCTCTTCCAGACGCGACGCTTGCTCCGGGCGAAATGCAGGCTGTGCTGGCCGAGCTAACCCAGTTGCAAAACACATTGTTACAGATGTTGCAGCAGGTTCACTCCAACATTGAACGGATGGAGCATATCATGCGAAGCCATCCGGCTTTGTGAAGGCGGCTCGGGATGCGCGCTCATTGACGTCTTTTTTCCCGTCTGTTACACTTGCTCCGCAATTTGCGAGCGATTGAGATCCTCATGACTCGCAAACGTGCACACCCTTCAATCTGAAACGCGTTAAACACGCTTTGGCCTTCTCCGTAAGTAGGGTGTTTGAATCACCTGCTGTAGAATAAATCGCTTATGAATTTAGGTGCGTTCATTGAGCAGGTATGGCACGCATTGCAGACCGGCCAATTACCTGACCTTGGCTACTGGAGCTATATCATCTTAGTTGTGCTGGTCTTTGTGGAAGGGCCGGTCGCCACTCTGGCGGCAGCCACGATGGCGGCCAGCGGAATCTTGCGCGCCGATCTGGTCTTTCTTTTCTCTATGCTCGCCAATTTCATGGCGGATGTCTTCTGGTATCTGCTCGGCTATTTTGGCGGCAGCCGTCGTCTCTTGCTGCGAATCGGGTGGGTGCGCCGTCGTTGGTTTACCATTCGCCGCATTCAGAGAGATCTACGCAATCGCGCCGCCAGACTCTATCTGCTCACCAAACTTTCTATGGGGCTGCTGACAATTCCCCTCTTGATTGCGGCGGGCATGTCGCGCGTCCCGTGGCTGCAGTTGGCCGCCGTGGGTCTGATCATCGAACCGCTATGGAACGCAATGCTCGTGTTCGCCGGCCTACACCTGGGCAAATATGTTGCGCAGCTGGAACACGGCCTTCAGGTGTGGGCCATCGTTGGCACCCTGATTGTCTTTTTCGTCTTATTGACCATCTATCGTCGCATGTTCGCACGCATCGCGCACACCATGGGGGTCGACCTAGGCGATGTGCAATCGCCAGAGCCGCCGCATCGCAAACCTTCCTCCTCGGCTTGAACATCCGAAATACTCCTACACCGCTTCCTCAGGCGCTTTTTCTTGTCCCGAGCATGAAAGCTCTGTGAATCGCTCCAACGCAGCGTGGCTGCCCATTACGGCCAGAAGGTCGCCGTTCTGCAGCACTTCAGTCGGTTCCGGAGGCGCAATTAAGCGTCCGTCGCGCAAAATGGCGACGACAGTGGCGCCCGTACGGCTGCGCACCTGGGCGTCGTTTAATGAGCAGCCGACAAGCGGACTCTCCTCCTTCAGGGAAACCCAGTTAAATTCGAGCAAACGTTGCGCCCGCATCAACGTTTGCACGTTGGGGCGGCTGTCCGGATACCCTCGATAAATGGGCGAGTAAAGGTCGCGGCGAATTTCATCCACATAGCGATGCACTTCGCCATCCGGTATGTTGAGATGAAGCAACGCCTGGCGGGCGATCTCCAGCCCTGCCTCAAATTCCGGTTGTACCACCTCGGAGACGCCCAGGTTGTGCAGGTCGATCAACGGCTCTACGCCTTCGGCGCGGGCGACGATGGGCAGGTCAGGTCGGAGTGCGCGCATCTGTTGCACGACGGCGAGGGTGGTCTGCAGCGTCGGCGTCGTGATGAGCGCCAGGCGCGCCCGCTCAATCGATGCGGCGTTGAGCACGATGCGATGGCTCGCATCGCCGTAAATCACGGGCACACCTTGTTGTCGGCATGCCTCAACGCGCTGTTGGTTTAGCTCGATCGCGACGACGGGCACGTTCATCGCATGTAGAAGTCCGGCTACAAATTGGCCAACTCGGCCGGCGCCCGCGATCACGACGTGATCGCTAAGGGCATGCAAGAAAGAGGCATCCAACGTATGAACCGACTTTGAACCGAAAAGCCGCTGCTGCAACGCATAAAGCGGCCGAATTAGGTTGAAGGCCGGAGGCGTGATCAAAATGGAGACGAGCGCTGCGCTGAGCATGAGCGAATAATTGTCGGGAGAAAAAATTCCTTCTTGTAGGCCGATGCGGGCAAGCACAAACGAAAATTCTCCGAACTGGAAGAGCGCCAACGCCGTTGCAAGAGGGATGATGTTGCGATAGCCAAAGGCAAAGGTCAAGCCGCCGAAGATCAGAGCTTTGCCGAACGCGATCGCCGCCACCACCGCCAACACCACGCTGATATTGGCGAGCAAAAAGGCCGGATCGAGCAGCATGCCCACAGAGACAAAGAAGAGCACGGCGAAGAGATCGCGCAACGGAATCACCTCGCCGAGGGCCTGATAGTTATAGTCCGACTCACTGATCACCAAGCCGGCCAGAAACGCTCCAAAGGCGAACGAAAGCCCGGCCAGAAACGCCGAATAGCCGATGCCCAGTCCCAACGCCGTCACCGTGATCAAAAAGAGTTCACGCGACTCCCAGCGCACAACGTACCGCATCAGCCATGGAATCAAGCGCGTTCCGAGCAGCAACATGGCGCCCAGGAAAAGCGCTGCACGGACCGCTGCGAAAGCCAG
>JANWYX010000414.1 GCA_025055055.1 Caldilinea sp.
CCTCTAATGTTGGCGCCTGACGCAGGCGATTGGCGCTTGTCAGCCTGCTCGCCCATGATCGACGCAGGCCGCAGCGAAGAAGCTCCCATCGTCGACTTTTTTGGCAATCCTCGGCCATTTGGCACACAGTGGGACATCGGCGCCGTTGAATTTCAGGGCGAAAGTGTTTGCATCAAAAACTGGCTGTCCGTGATTCAGACGCCATGACCTAATTCAGGAGGCATTTACCACAATCGGCGACCAACCGGCGCCCTCCCGCTCCAACAGCCGCCGCTTGCGTGCGAGGCCCCATCGGTAGCCGCCGAGCTCGCCATCCTTGCGCACGACGCGATGGCAGGGGACGGCCACGGCCAGCCGGTTGGCTGCGCAGGCGGCCGCCACTGCGCGCACCGCCGAAGCCGCGCCGATGCGCACGGCTAGCTCTGTATAGCTGATCGTCTCGCCCGCCGGAATCTCGCACAGCGCCGCCCACACGCGACGCTGAAAGGCCGTGCCCTGCATGTCAAGCGGCAGGGACAGCCCCCGCTGCGGCGCTTCGAGAAAGGCCGCGATCTGCTTCATCCAACCGTCGAGGTCAGGATCGCGCACAAGCGCCGCATGGGGAAATCGCTCTTGCAAGCCGGTCTCCAGCGTTGACAGGTCGTCTCCCAACTCGATGGCGCATAACCCTTGCTCGGTGGCTGCAGCCAACACCCAGCCCAGAGAACACACCGCTATGCTGTAGTGAATGCGCTCCATTTTTCACTCCTGTGTAGATATCCTTATTTTGCATCGAGCCCGGCCCGCTGCAAATCACAGCAACTGCACTTCTTCCACCGGCTTAGTGTTCAGAATATCACCACATAAGGCACAAAGACATAAAGGTGTAAAGACGCCAAAGTGTAAAGACGCCAAGGTGTAAAGACGCCAAGGTGTAAAGACGCAAATACACCAAGAAACACGAGGGTTTAGTGTCTTTTCCTCTCTTTTGAGTGTCCTTTCTTTCGAGCGTCCTTTGTGTCGCAGTGTCTTTGTGGTTGGCCACCTCGCCCGGACTCTGGCAGTGCCTTCGACGGTCGGAGTGAAGGGATGAGGAACTCGCAAGCGCTGACGTCGACCGAGTCGCCGGACTGCGTAACGTGAGTGACTCAACACCATGCACTCCGCCGAGAATGTGCGGCTCCCAGCCGCACCTACGACAATTGCCGGGTAATTTGTGAAGACCTTGAAGCTCACAAGAAGAGATGTTCTGCAAGAGCAGGACGCGCAACTGCGCAACGTCTGTGCTGAATCATCTGTTTTGAATTCTCTGTATTGAACCAGAAGTGAATGAAAAGTCAATGAGAGCCGTTTTTGCGTCGCGCAATGGGGAACGGACGGCGCATCGGTTGCGTTATACCCATAAAACCGGCCCGCCGAGAGTCGAATTCACCGACCCAGTCGCCGCCCCGGCGCCCGGCGGATGGCCCCGACGCAGGCGTAGTGTGTTCGGTCGTTGGCTTGCCATAGCAGAGGACGCCCATGATGAAACGATGCAAAACCCCTGTCTCGCCGCTCTGCATCTTTGCCTTCCTGCGGGCGATTTGCGAGGCAGCCCGCCATACGTCGTTTGAGAAGATGTTTTCAATGCAAATACGCAAAGATGCAAAGCAAAGGAGAACCGTCCCGGCCTTTGGAGACTCAATTTTTGCTCTGCGGTTCTGCGTCGTTGCGCCTCTCCGTGCTGGGAGCGCTGCGTTTCAAACAATTTTTGACAAACCTCTGAAAAACAAGCGCGTTGCGCTGCTGTTGATGCTGACGGCGTTTATGTTGGCCGCCTGTGATGCCCAGCCGACCGTCTCTTTGCGCCGCGACGCGCAGGTCGCCTCTGCGCTGGCGCAGGCCGAGGTGAATCGCTACCTCGAGGCCTATCGCGCGCGCTATCAACTGGCGCCGCGGCCGTCCGGCGATCTTCAGACTGTGGCCGAGACCTATATGCGTCGCTATCAGCCCGGCCCCGAACCGCGCATCTTCGAGAGCAGCGTGATCTACGATCGCAAGGGGCGCGTGCTGGCCGAGATTGTCGACGAGGGGCGCCGCGTATGGACGCCGCTTTCGCAAATTTCTCCCACGTTGCTTCAGGCCGTCATCGCCACCGAGGACGCCACCTTCTACACCAATCGCGGCGTGGACAGGCGACGCGTCGTGGCGGCGTTGGTGCAAAACCTCGCCAACCCCGACCGGCTCTCCGGCGCCAGCACCATCACAATGCAACTGGCGCGTAATTTGTTCATGCCGCCGGCGGAGCGTTTCCAACCGACGTTGGAGCGTAAGATCAACGAGGTGTTGCTGGCCCAGGATCTGACCGAGCTTTTCACCAAGGACGAAATTTTAGAGATGTACCTCAACCTGGTCTATTTCGGCCATCGCGCCTACGGGCCAGAAGCCGCCGCGCGTACCTACTTCGGCAAGTCGGCGCTGGCGCTCTCCATGGCCGAGGCGACCCTGCTGGCCGGCCTGCCGCAGCAGCCGGCGCGCCTCGACCCGTTCATCAACTTCGAGGGCGCCAAGCGGCGCCAGCGCATTGTGCTCGACCTGATGGTGCGGCATGGGTATCTGAACGCAGCGACGGCCGACCGCATCTTCGCCGAACCGATTGCGCTGGCCCAGGACCCGGACCGCCGCCCCATGCAGGCGCCCCATTTCGTGCAATACCTGCGCGATTACCTGGCGCGCTATCCGGAGCTAGATAATCTCGGGCGGCGAGGGCTGAACATTTATACAACGCTCGACCTCGACATGCACAACCTGGCGCAGCAGATCGTCGCCGAACAGGTGAACGCGCTGCGCCCCCGCTTCAATCTCAACAACGCCGCGCTGGTCGCCCTCAAACCCGGCACGGCCGAAATTTTGGTAATGGTCGGCAGCGCCGACTTCAACGATGCGCGCATCGGCGGGCAGGTCAACGTCGTGCTGCGCCAACGCCAACCCGGCAGCGCTATCAAGCCGGTGCTCTACGCCGCCGCCTTCGACGCCAACCTCATCAGCCCGGCGACTGTCCTCTGGGATCTCTCGGTCACCTATCCGGTCGTTGGCTCGCGTCCCTACACCCCGCGCAACTACGATGGTCGCCTGCGCGGGCCGGTGACCGCACGCATGGCGCTCGCCGGCAGCCTCAACGTGCCCGCCGTCAAGTTGATGGAGGGAGTGAGCCTGGAGCGCTTTGTCGAGGCCGCCAACCGCATGGGCGTGCGCAGCCTGAGCGAAGAGGACATTCGCCGCGCCGGCCTGGCGATGACGCTGGGCGGCTCCGAAGTGACGCTCTTCGACCTGGCGGTCTCCTATCACACGATCGCCAATCATGGCGAGTATGTTGAGCCGACGCCGATTCTGCGCATCGCCGACGCGCGCGGCCGGCCGATCCCCCTGCCGCCCCAGGAGCGGCGACAGGCCGTCTCGCCCGCCGCCGCCTACCTGGTGACCGACATCCTGAGCGACAACGACGCCCGCGCGCCGATCTTCGGCGTCAACAGCCCGCTGCGGCTCTCGCGGCCGGCTGCAGCCAAGACCGGCACGACCACATCCTTCCGCGACAACTTGACCGTCGGCTACACGCGCTATCTGGTGGCGGGCGTGTGGGCGGGCAACAACGACGGCCGCCCCATGCGCAACGCCACCGGCGTCACCGGCGCTGCGCCGATCTGGAAAATGTTCATGGAGGCAGTGATGGCCGACCCGGCGCTGCTGCGCACCCTGGGCGCGCCCGAAGATCCGGCGGCGTGGGCCTTTGAGCAGCCAAGCGACGTCGTGCGCATCGCCCATCCCTGCCCGCGTGAGCTGCGCTGCCCGCCTGAAGGCGAGCTCTTCACCCGCCAATGGATCGAAACCCATCTGCTGAGCGGTCCCTACGTCGACGCCTACCAGAGCGGAATCTTCTCGCGCGTGCGCGTCGACCGCACGAACGGCCAGAGCCTTCAGCTCGGCGTCTGCCTACAGCAGCGTACCGCCTTCAATGATCCCGATGCGCAGGTATTCCTGGCGATGCCGCGCGGCTTCGGCGAGCTGGCGCCGCAGTGGCGCTACACGGATGCATTCGCCGGACGGGAGACGTTGATTGCGTTGGAAGCGGACGAGGCCGTTCCTGAGCTCGCGCCGACGCTGCGTCCCTTCCTGCCGACGCCGGGCGCGCAGCGGTCTGCGATCTTCACCTTCTCCAATCGAGTGTTGGAGGAGCAGCGCTCCGCCCTGCGTTGGGCGCAGGCGCGCAACACCTTGCTCTCGCTGGGAACCTGTGCCGAAGCGGAGGGAATCGCACGCGCCATCTATGGAGACACGGTGCGCCGCATCGCTATCAGCGAGCCGCCGCGACGGTTGGTCACCGCTTCCATGGTCGGAACGCTCACGGTGACCGAGACGAGCGTGTTGACCGACGTCGTGGCGGCGACGGCGGTTCTGACCACGACCGAGACGGCGACGGAGATAGAGGCGCAGCCCGAAACGCGCGTCGCCACGGAGGCGGCTCCGGTTTTGGTCGGCGCAGGCGTCTATCAGCTTTCCAGCGTCAGCACGGACAACAACTGCCCGGGCAACTATATCATGGGACGCGTGCTCAATCGCCAGGGTGCGCCGGTGGGCGGCGTCGTCGTGCAGATGGTCGATCAGTGGGGCAACCGGGCGACGGCGATCAGCAAAAGCGGACCCTCCGATGCAGGACAATTTGATTTTCCCATCTACTCGGGCAGCCGATTGGACCTTTCTCTCACCGTGATGGGACCAGACGGCACGCCGGCCAGTCCAACCGTCACGCTGCGCTATCCGCCGGAAAGCGGCGATGCGCGCTGCTATCACCTTGTTTGGAGGGACGCGCAAGGGTGAAGCTACGCCTGCGATTGCCCGGCGTCTTTTTCGGAAAGAGTTGCTCTTGTGCGCTAAAATCAAAAAGCATCCTTCTTCCAGGATGCTCTTTGAAGTTTAACAAATCCATGCAGCAACTTCACGGGTATTTCACGGGTATTAGGTGGGGTGCCTGCTCCCGTAAGTCACGCCTCCGGCGTGACATTGCAAGTTGCAAACCGACAAGAAGCCTGCGGCTCGCAGCCGCCAGCGTGAAATAGGCTCTGAAATCCTATGCCACATCATGGCACCTCAAGAATGGATGAACGAACCGCCAAAATTCGAGTCGGGCTGGCGCTGTTGGCTGCCCTGGTGACGGTATTGATGGGCGCGCCGGAAATTGCGCAACGCGTCTTTGCCGACGAGGAGAGGCCGGGCCTCGCCTTTCAATCCCCTTTCGACACGCCGACGCCCACCTGGACGCCGTTCTTCTTCACCCCTTTCCCTGCTGCGCCGGAGTTTTTTCCCACGCCAACGCCCACGCTGGATTTGCGCGTCGTCAACGAAATTGTCCATCCGCGCAGCGGCGACGCCGTTTTTGGCTTCACGCCGCTCATCGGCACGGCGGTGATTCGCGACTTCACCCGTTACGACGTCCACATCAGCCCGGCGGGCGCCGAAAGCTGGCGCTGGCTGACGAGCAGTCGGGAAGTCATCCGCAACAACGTGCTCTACATCTTGAACACCTATGAATTCCCGGACGGACTGTACGACATCCGGGTGCGGGCGATCGATCGCAACGGTAACTACACCGAGGCGTTCCTGCGCAAAATCGAGATTCGCAACGCCGCGCCGCCGACGGTCACGCCCATTCCCACCGGCGTCGATCCCAACCAGCCGTTCTCCCCGCTGGTGATCGTCTTCGATACGCCGACGCCGACGGCCACGCCCACCCCGCGCTTCCGCAGCTTTATTCCCAACGGCCAGGGCATCTTCGAGCCACAGAACGGGGACGTGATCCGTGGGCGCACGCCCATCATCGGCACGGTCAACAGCAAGACGGCCTTCAACCCGTTTCTGCGCTACGAGCTGTACATTGCGCCCAGCGGGAGTGACCGGTGGGGATGGCTCTACAGCAGCGAACAGCAGTTCTGGCAGTCGGAGATCTATGTGCTCGACACGACGCAACTGGCAGATGGTTTCTACGACCTGCGGCTGCGCGTCGTTTATCGCGACAGCAACTACGATGAATACTATGTGACGCGGCTATACGTCGCCAACGCCTCTGCGCCGCCCGCCATCCATCCCACCGCCACGCGACCTGCCCCACGCATCTTGGGACTTTATTTCCCATTCGACAACATTCGCGTCACCGGGGTCATTGACTTTGTCGGCACCACTGCGGCGCCAAACCTCCTGCGCTGGGAGCTGTACTGGTCGCCCTCCGGCGCAGAACGATGGACGTTCATCTTCAGTGACGTCAAACCGATTGTTAACGGCTACCTGGCGCGGCTGGACCTTAGCCTGCTGCCGGAAGACTCGTATGATTTCCGTCTAAGAATTGTCCGACAAGATTACACCCACTCGGACTACTATGTGCGTAATGTGGTGGCTGTTCCACCGACGCCGACGCCAATTCCACAGCCGCCCAGGCGGTGAAACCGCAATGAATGAGCCGTTGCGGTCGTCGCAGAGAATCAAGAGGGAAGTATTTGGTCTGGCGGTGCAGCAGCGCTTATAATCAATAAGATTCGCCGGAAACGCCTCCGTCCATCGTGGGGCTTTTCGGTGACCGGGTCGAGAAAACCGTGAAACCTTCAGTCAAGAAGTTGAGCGGGAACCCGGAAGCCCGTTGGAAACGTTTGCTGAATACGGCGAAAGGAATAAATCGCTCGAAAGCATTTGTTGCAGGTCAAATAAAAAATTTCGGTAATTGGGAGGTTTCTATGAATGAATCAAAATGGCGCAAATTTCTTACAGCAGCACTGTTGACGGCGCTGCTCGTCACGGCGCTGGCGCCGGTCGTCCTGGCGGCGGAGCAGGCCGCCCCGGCTGCACAGGTGCGCGCATCGGAAGTCTCGGGCACGATCCCCGGTGGGCAGTTCGCCAAAATCTGGCTGGGCCTTGTCCCGAATCAGCCCGGCACGGTCACGGTGACGGCGCGCTGGGACCGCTCGAACCCCGAACGCAACGGCGTAGGCTTCTACGTACTGACGGAGGCAAACCTTTCCGCCGTCGTCAACGGTGCACGAATTGAGCTCAACAATGTCGCCATGGGCGACACCAACTTCTTCCAACGCGGGGAGGACAACGTTCAGGGCGCTGCTTTCCGCGCTACGGGTGGTTCTTACACAGTGGTCGTCTACAACGATTCGGCTACTGACGCCAATTTCACCCTGAGCGTGGACAACGGCGTGTTTGTCGACGAGAGCAATCAGGTGCGACCGGTCGGCGTGGCTGCCGAAGAGGCAACGCCTGCTGCAACGGAAGTTGCGACGGAAGCCCCTGTGGCGGCGACGGTTGAACCGACGGTGGAGGCTGAGATCACCGCCGCTGAAGCGACGCCGGAGGCTACGTCCACAGCGGAAGCCACGACGGTTGCTGCGGCCGGCCCCTTCCGCAGCAACAGCGTCAAGGGCGAGCTGAACGAACAATTCGAGCAGCACTATCTTGGCCTGGAGCCGGAAGAGCGCGATGCCGAAATCACGTTGCGCCTCACCTTTGACCCGCGCGACAATCAGGAGTTGGCGCGCCGCTTGAGCTTCTGGGTGCTCGACGAGCAAGGACTGCGCCGCTATGAGGCGGGTGCAAGCATCAACGATGTCGCCATTGGTCACGGCAACCGCGTCACCACCCCGGGCGACGAAAACGTCCGTCAGGCGGAGTTCAGGGCTTCGGGCTTTGGCCCCTATACCGTGATCGTCTATAACAACTCGCGCATCCCGGCGACCTATGAACTCGTCGCAACGGGAGCCGTGTTGGTCGACGACGCGCTGCAGACCATCTCCGCACGTGAAGCGGCAGGCGCAACGGCTGCCACCACGACGGCGGCCGCCGGAACGGTTGCGCCGGCGGCGACGGCCACCGGAACGGTCACGACGACTGCTTCCACAACAGTCCGTGAAGGCGAACCGGGCGGTACCTACGTCGTCAAAGCCGGCGACACGCTGGCGCTGATCGCCCGCGACATCTATGGCGACTTCCGCCTCTATCAGCAACTCTGCACCTTCAACAACATTGCGGACTGCAACCGCATCGAAGTCGGCCAGGTGCTCAACCTGCCCACGCGCGAGCAGATCGGCGCCGGCGCCGCCGCTCCGGCCACGACGACGGCGGCCACGCCCACCGCAACGCCTGCGACGGCCGCCACGCCGGCAACGACGGCGGCCACGCCCACCGTCACGGCGACGGCTGCAACCACGCCCACGGCGACGGTGACGACGACGGTGACGGCCACGGTTCCGACGACGCCCACGGCCGGAGCTCCGGCAACTGCGGCCGGCACGCTCGCCGAGATTGTGGCCGGCAATCCGAACTTCTCCATCCTGGCGCGGGCGCTGCAGGCCACCGGTCTCAACGCCACGCTCTCGAGCGGTGAATACACAGTCTTTGCCCCAACCGATGCGGCGTTCAACGAGCTGTTGGCGACCACCGGTCTGAACGTCAATCAGCTTTTGCAGGCGCCGGAGCTGGCTCAGATCCTGCAGTACCACGTTCTGAGCGGCAAGGTCAACGCCGCCGACATCACCAACGGCATGCGCGCAACCACCGTGCAGGGTAAGCAGGTTACCTTTGAAGTGCGCGATGGCAACGTCTTCATCAACGGCGCCAGAGTGACGGTCGCCGATATTCCGGCCTCCAACGGCGTGATTCACGCCATCAGCGCAGTGATTCTGCCGCCGGCCGAATAACGACAACTCGCCTGTAGCCTTCCGATGAAGCGAGGCGTTTAACCCAGTATGAACAACGAGCCGGGTGCATTCCCGGCTCGTCTGTTTCGAAGCTTCGGTGTTGCGCGGCGTTTCTCCGACATCTGACAGTTGAAAGCATCCGCACGTTTGTGCTATGATCCCCACATGCCCAGACGTTCTGTTCATGTTGTCACACCTCTCGACGCCGATACCGCCCTTCAGCCATCTGAAGATGGACCACCTCACGCCTTTTCTACAGACCAGGAAGCGAACGAGAAATCAAGGAATGCAGCCAAGGCGCCTTCGGCGCTCGCCGACACGGATCTCTCCGAACTCTTCGGCCCTGCCGGGCCGTTGGCGCAGGCGCTGGAGGGCTATGAACTGCGCCAGAGTCAACTGCAAATGGCGGAGGCGGTCAAGCGCGCCATTCTAGGCCAACGCCATGCGCTGATCGAAGCGCCGACGGGCACAGGCAAGTCGATCGCCTACCTCATTCCGGCCATCCTCAGCGGGAAGACGGTCGTTGTCTCCACCGCCAATAAATCTCTGCAGAGCCAGCTCTTCCAAAAAGAGATTCCTTTTTTGCGCAAGGTGTTGAAGCGCCCCATCTCCGCCGTGATCGTCAAAGGGCGCAGCAATTTTCTCTGCACCCTGAAGTGGGAAAAGGAAAGCAGAGAACAGCGCTACATTTCACTCTACGACCGCATGGACGAGCAGTTCAGGTTCGTACAGCAGTGGCTGGAGGAAACGGAGACCGGCGACATCGACGAGCTGCCCTTTGTGCTGAACAACGACCTGCGCACGCGCATCGTCAGCTTTCCGGACGATTGCCTGCATGCCGATTGTCGGCACCACGATGACAACTGCTGGGTCAACCGCATGCGCGACGAGGCGGCGCAGGCGCAGGTGATCATCACCAACCATCATCTCCTGCTCAATGCATTGGAGCTGGGCTACGCAGGCGAGCGCATTTTGCCGCCGGCATCGATCTATGTGATCGACGAGGCGCATCATCTCGAGCAGATCGCCACCGACGTCTTCGAGGTGATGGTGACCGACTACACGGTCGAGCAGCTGTTAGGCCGCACCATCTTCCAGGAGCATATCGGCGACGACGAGATCGAACGACTCCGCCACCTCAACGCGCTGGCTTTTCAGGAGATTTCACAGCGCAGCCGCGCCAATTCCTTCGAGCTGACAGGGGATGTGGAGGCGGCGCTCAGTTTAAGCGCAGCGTTGACCGAACTCGGCCAACGGCTTAAACGCGCCAATCCGTACGCTGCGGCAGTCGAACAGGCGGCCAAGCTAGGCGAACGTCCGGACCCGGAGACGGCCGAGCGCCATCGCTCCTACGAGCTGACCGTGACCGCCATCCACAGCGCCGCCGAAGGTCTGAAAGCGATCGGCAGCAGCCGCAAAGACGGCACAGTCGTGCGCTACGCCGTGCGCATCTTCGACCGCCGCCATGTGACGCTGGAAGTGCACGCTGCACCGATCGATCCGGCCGACCTGCTCTCCGCCTATCTGTTTCATCCCGCAGACGAGGACGGCGAAGCCATGGGCCGCACCGTAATCTGCACCAGCGCTACGTTGGCGACCGCAGGCGGCTTCCATCATTACAAAGCGCGCTGTGGAATCCGCGAGGTGGGCGAAGAGCTGATCCTGCCGGCCGTTTTCGACTATCCCCGTCAGGCGCTGCTCTATCAACCCGCCCTGCCCGCCTACGACTATCGCAACACCGACGTTTACTATGACGCCGTCGCAGCCGAGATCGAACGCCTTTTGGAGGTCAGCCGCGGCCGCGCGCTCTGTTTATTCACCAGCTGGAGCGGCCTGCAACAGGTGTGTGACCGTCTCCAGGCCGAACGCAGCGGCGTGGTATGGCCGCTGCGCGCCCAGGGCGACGCCCCGCGCGAAACATTGTTGAGTTGGTTTAAGGCAACGCCTCACAGCGTTTTGCTCGCCACGCGCTCCTTCTGGGAAGGGGTGGACATCCCCGGCGACGAGCTGAGCCTGGTCATCTTGGACAAGCTGCCCTTTCCGACGCCGGGCGACCCGCTGCACGCTGCGCGTATGCGCGCCGTCGATGAACAAGGGCGCTCCAGCTTCGACGAATATATGATCCCGCTGATGACGTTGGCGCTCAAACAGGGGTTCGGCCGCCTCATCCGGCGCAGCGACGACTGCGGCGTAGTGGCGATCCTCGATGAGCGGCTGACTAGCAAGGCATATGGACGCCGCTCTCGCCAGGACCTGCCGCCCGCTCGCTTCACGCGCGAATTTAAGGATGTCCATCGCTTTTATAGTCAGGCGCTTCGCTCTCCTGCGGAATTTGCGCTCAACGTCTGGTCGGTTGGAGACGATGCGCAGGGCTGGCGCTGGCAGTTGGTGCGCCTCTCCGACGGTCGTGCGGAGATGCGCAGCGGCCGCGCCGAAGTTGCAACGCCGGAACAAGCCGAGATGCACGCAGCACTCGACGGCCTTCAGGACTTGCAGCGTCGCATCCGTCGCGCCGGTCAAGATTGCAGCCGTTACGCCGTTGAGCTGCGCTGTAGCCATGGCGCGGCGCAATGGCTCGCCGCGGCGCCTGCCGAGGACGATCTGTACGAGCGCTGGGTGCAGGCCGCAAGCGCCTGGCAGGCCCTCTTTCCACGGGTGGTCAGGGGCTACCCGCTTTCTGGGTGAATGTGGAGCGCTGATTGCGATTATCCATCAAGCGATGAGACTAACGAGGCGCCACAATGAACAGGAGACTTGTTGCACCCCGTTTCGAAACCCGACAGCCGCCGGGGTTTTTCTTCTTGCTCTCCGCAGCCGTCGTCGGCTATATGTTCTATCGCCACGGGGAGACGTGGCTGCGCAGCCTGCTGCTTTCGCTTTCCCGCTCCACCTGGGCGCGACGCGCGGTGACCGGTTTCGGCCCGGCGTGGCGCGTCGCCAACCGCTTCATCGCCGGCGAATCGGTCGATGAGGCCATCGCCGTCGCACGCCAACTCAACGCCAAAGGCCTGAAGGCGGCGCTCGACTATCTCGGCGAAAGCGTCACCCAGGCGGAGGAGGCGAACGCCGCACGCGATCAGATTCTATTATTGCTCGATCGCATTCGGGAGAGCGGCGTCGACGCCTATGTTTCGGTCAAACTCAGCCAGCTCGGCGTCAAGATCGCCGAGAATCTGGCATTGGCAAACCTGCGCGCCATCCTCGTCCGCGCTCAGACGCACGGCCTGCGCGTGCGCATCGACATGGAGGAAAGCGCGCTGGTGGACACCACGTTCGACATCTATCGACGTCTGCGCCACGGCGAGGGCCTCGACAACGTCGGCGTCGTGATCCAAGCGTATCTCTATCGCAGTGAAGAGGATGTGCGCCAGCTGATCGAGGAAGGCGCCTGGGTGCGGCTGGTCAAGGGGGCGTACAAGGAGCCGCCCACGGTCGCCTATGCGCGCAAGGCGGACACCGACGCCGCCTTCATTCGACTGGCGGAGCAGATGTTGAGCGAACGCGCCCGCGCGCGCGGCGTCCATCTGGCCGTCGCCACCCACGACGACGCCATCATCCGGGCTGTGCAGCGCTACGCGGCCGCTCATCGCATCTCTAAAGATGCCTACGAGTTTCAGCTGCTCTACGGCATCCGTCGCGAGCGACAAGAGCAACTGGCAGCCGAGGGGCACTGCGTACGCATCTATGTCCCCTACGGCACGGCGTGGTATCCCTACTTCATGCGTCGGCTGGCCGAACGTCCGGCGAACCTCTGGTTCTTTGTGACCAACTTTTTCCGGGCGTAATCAAGACGCAGAGAAATAGGGGCGCAGAGCGGATTTCCGCTCCGACGACAGATTTCGTCCATTAAGATGTCCCTGCTCTGATTCAGATGCTTGAACGAGCGGCACCCTCGGAAGCACCGTGACGCTCTTCCCCTTGCTCCATCCTCTTGACCGCTGAAATTCTCTCTGCTGCGCATGCCGGCTTGGTCGAAGTCTCTCGATCGCCGATAATGGATAGGATGCGATGAGCGCAAAATCGGCAAGTCCGGAGCTGCGTCCACGGCAAAGCTTCCAGGATAAAGCCTTCGGGATGAGGTCAAAAGGTAGAACAAAGAATGCAGAGGGAAAAACGATCATGAAGCCTCTTTCCACTACAGTGCAAGGCGTGCCGCCTTCCCCCACCACCATGATGATGCAGCGTGGACGAGAGCTGCGCATGGCGGGCAAGGATGTCGTCAACCTGGCCGGCGGCGAACCCGACTTTGACACCCCGCGACACATCGTTGAAGCGGGCGTGCGCGCCATCGAGGCAGGCGATACGCACTATCCGCCCGCCTTCGGGACGCCGGCGCTGCTCGACGCCATCGTGAACAAGCTCAAGCGTGAAAACAACGTCCATCATATCACGCCGGCGCAGATCATGGTGACGCCCGGCGCCAAGTGGGCGCTCTTCGCTGCGCTGGCTGCGTTGCTCGATCCGGGCGACGACGTCATGATCCTCGATCCCTCCTGGGTCAGCTACGCGCCGATGATCCTGCTCCATCGCGGCAACCCGGTGCGCGTGCCGCTCTCCGGCGAAGACCATTTCCGCGTCACCGCCGACTTGCTCGAACAGCACG
>JANWYX010000439.1 GCA_025055055.1 Caldilinea sp.
CCAACCGTAGGGCGTCTCGATCGGCGGGCCATTGCTGCCGACGCTGCGCGCATCCCACCAGTTGTCCGGCCGGGGCCCATAGATCGGCGCCATCTGCTCCTGCGGCCACGTGCGCAGATCGTCGGAATAGGCGATCCAGACCTGTGGCCAACGACGATGCAGCGCAGCGTAGCGCCCCTTGATCTTGCGCGGAAAGAGCACGTGATCCTTGTTGTCCTCTCCTCGCACGATGGGGCCGATGCGCTCCCAGGTGATCAGGTTGCGGCTCATGGCGATCATCGGCAGAATGCCGCCGCCGGCGTGCGTGGGTTTGCCCTCTCCTGCAAATTTGCTGCCGTAGGCAGTGTAGGTCATGTAAAAGACGCCCTCGAGCAAGACGATGCGAGGGTCTTCGAGGCCGCGCGATTCGTAGACGTTCTCCGGCGACAGAATCGGGTGGCGCATGCGGTTCCAATGCACGCCGTCGGCGCTGACGGCGTAGCCGAGACGGCTCACCCAGTCGACGCCCTGGGCGCGATAAATCATGTGAAAGAGGCCGTTGTGATGAATGACGGCGGGATTAAATACATTTTCCGACTCCCACCAGGAAGTCGGGTCCGGCGTCAACACCGGCTCCGGATGTCGTTCTAATCGAAAGCTCATTGCAAATTCTCCATGATTTGAGTGGTGCGGAATTGATGTTGCGTGATTCGTGTTGCGTGGAGCAGCGTCGAAAGGTTTGGGTGTGGGGCGTCTTCCCTCGAGATGCGAACCACGCAACACGGGACAAATTCGGCGACCTATCCCTTTACGCCGCCGATCGTCAACCCTTCGATGAAATACCGTTGCGCCATGAAGTAGAGCAACAGCAGCGGCGCGGCCATCACCGTTGACATCGCCATCATGTAGTGCCACTTGGGCGCTTCCTTGGAAAGCGACTCTTGGAAGAATTTGAGCGCCATCACCATCGGAAATTTGTCGACGCTGTTGAGGTAGATGAGCGGACCCATGAAGTTGTTCCAGTTGCCCTGGAAGATCAACACGGCCAGCGCCAGCAGCGCAGGCTTGATCAACGGCAACATGATAATGACGAAAACCTGCAATACATTGGCGCCGTCGATATATGCGGCTTCCTCGAAATCTCTGGGAATGGTCAGCAGAAACTGGCGCAGCAGGAAGACTGCCCAGGCCCCACCACCGAGCCAGATGCCGGTGACCAACGGATCATAGGTGTTGATGAGCTGGAGGTTGCGCCAGATCAAAAAAGTCGGGATCAAGGTCACGATGCCCGGCAACATCATGGTGGAAAGCAGGATAATAAAGAGCGTGTTGCGCAGCGGGAATTGAAAGCGCGCAAAGCCATAGGCGACCAACGACACTGCAATGAGCTCGGCGGTCATCGCTAACAGCGTGATAAAAAGCGTATTAGCGAGGATGCGCCAGAAGGTCAAATTAGGCGCAATTCGACTCAGCTCGATGAACGCCTGCGGGTAGTTGCTCCAGGCGATGGGGTCAGGGATCCATCGAATTGGCCAAATAAAGAGCTGCTCCTCCGTCTTGAGCGAGGTCGAAATCATGTAGGCAAAGGGGATCAATACGAAGAGCGAGAAAAAAATCAGCAACGCATAGGTGAGAACACGGTCTAGCATCTGGCGCATACGGATGCGAGGCGTGCGCACGCGTGCGCCGGACATCGACTTTTCCGCAGCGACGGCAGGAGTAACAGCCATGGCCTTATCCTTTCTCACTTTCATAATAGACCCACAGCGCCGATGAGCGGATCACCAGGAGCGTCAACGCCAGAATCACCGCCAGCAGGAACCACGCCATCGCCGAGGCGTAGCCCATGTGGCGAAAGGCGAAAGCCTCCTGATAGATCAGCACATTCAAGAACTGTCCGGCGCGTTGCGGCGTCGTGATAAAGAACGCCTGCGTGAAGATCTGCAGCGCGCCGATGATGCCCGTCACAAGCGTGTAAAAGAGCGTCGGGCTGAGCATCGGGATCGTCACAAAGCGAAACTGCGCCCACGTCCCGGCGCCGTCGATCTGGGCGGCCTCATAGAGTGCGCGCGGGATGTTCTTCAGCCCGGCCAGCAAAATCACGGCGTTGGCGCCGAAGACGCCCCACATGCCCATGATCACGTAGGCGGGTAGCACCAGGTTGGGGTCGGTAAACCACGCCAGCGGCTGCATGTTGAATAGGGCGTAAAAGGGCTGCAGAAAGAAGTTGATCAGCCCTGAAGAGGGGCTGAACATCCAACGCCACAGCAGCGCCACGGCAGCAGCAGGCAGCACAGCAGGCAGGTAGTAGAGCGTGCGCCAGAAGCCGATGGCGCGCACGTTGCGGTTGAGGAGCAAGGCCACACCCAACGCGCCGATCATGCCCAAGGGCACATTGAAGAAGGCGTAAAGCATCGTCAGCCGCAGCGAAGGCCAGAAGTTGCGGTCGCTCGTGAACATGCGGACGTAGTTGTCCAGCCCGATCCATCGCGGCGGCTGAAAGATGTTGTACTCGGTGAAGCTGAGATAAAACGAATAGAAGAACGGGTACAGGCTGAAGATCAGGAAGCCGAAGATCCACGGCAGGACAAAAGCGTAGCCGCGCGCGATGTCGCGCTTGACACCGATGCGTTGCAGCCCTGTGTTCAACAAATACATCATTGCACCGAGTGCGCCGCCAACCAGCGACCAGCGCACCAGCGTTGGCCAGTAGGATTGAATCGCAGCCTCCATGCCGAAACTCCTTTCTCCGACGGCGACTCGTGTTGCGCGGTGCGTGTTGCGTGTCTTTGTGAAACACGCAACACGCAACACTTC
>JANWYX010000451.1 GCA_025055055.1 Caldilinea sp.
TTGCCGCAGTCGGTGATCGTGCCCGGTCGCCACACCACCTGGTACGGCAACGACACACAACGCATGCGCGCCGTCTACATCATCAACGCCTTACTCGGCGCATACGGACGCGAAGGTGGCATCTACTTCAGCAAGTCGCCGTACATCGAGGCCTATCCCCATCCACCTTTCGCCGTAGCGGGCAGCTCCGGCGGTTGTTCCGCAGAGCCAGGCGCCGAGAACGGCGAGCTGCCGGTCGGGCCTTCCGGCAAGGCGCGCGCGGACGGCGCTCGCACCAAGTTTCTGCGCGGCCCGACCGCTATGCAGGAGCTGATCGAGCCGATGATTACCGGCCAACCCTATCCGATCAAGGCGCTAATCGTGTATGGCGTCAACTTGCTCCACAGCATACCGAACGTCCCGCGCACGATCGAAGCGCTTAAGAAGCTTGACCTGGTCGTCGCCATCGACGTGCTCCCGATGGAACATGTGGCGTGGGCGGACATCGTTCTCCCGGAGGCGACAATCTATGAGCGCTTCGAGGACGTGTGGGTGGTCTCTCACAAGACTCCCTATATTGCGCTGCGTGAGCCGGCCGTCGAACCCTATGCAGACACCAAACCCGCCTGGTGGATGGCGCGCGAGCTGGGACTGCGCGTCGGGCTGGAGAAGTACTTCAAGTGGGAGACGGTGGAGGAGTTCGTTGCCACCCGTCTGCAGAGCATCGGCTACACCGTGGAGAAGCTGCGCGAAGAAGGCGGCGTGATCGTCCAGAAGGGCAAGCCCTATCTGAGCGACTTTAAGGGCGCCTCGCCCTTCAAAACGCCCTCGGGCAAGATTGAGCTTTACTCTGAGACGTTGGCTCTGGCCGGCCATGACCCGTTGCCGGTCTACACACCGGTCGAGGAGCCGCCGCCGGGATGGTTCCGCCTGCTATATGGCCGCCACCCGGTGCACACCTTCGCCAAGACGCAAAACACGCCGTTGCTCCATCAGCTGAATCCTGAGAACGAGCTATGGCTCAACGCCGAGGTGGCCGCCTCACTGGGCCTCAAAAACGGCGACCGCGTGTGGCTGGAGAATCAGGATGGCGCACACAGCGGGCCGATCAAGGTCAAAGCCACGCAGCGCATCCGTCCAGACGCAGTCTTCATGTCGCATGGCTTTGGGCACAATGCGCCGGGCCTTTCGCTGGCCAACGGCAAGGGCGCCAGCGACGCGGCGCTGATCACCCGCTACGCCTTAGACCCGATCTGCGGCGGCGCCGGCATGCGTGTCAACTTTGTTCGCATTGTGAAGGAGGCGTAACTCATGGCGCTCTATGCTTTTCTGCTGGATCTGTCGCGCTGCATCGGCTGCGAAGCATGCGCCGCCGCGTGCATAGCGGGCAACGAGCTGCCCGCCGGCGCACAGTACATCCATCTGATCGAGCAGACGCACGGCGTCTTTCCCAACCTGACAGGCGGGTTCAAAAATCACCGCTGCTATCACTGCGCCGACGCGGCGTGCGTCAAGGTCTGCCCGACCGGCGCGCTCTACAAGGAGGACGGATTGACGCGGCTCAACCGAGAGGTTTGCATCGGCTGCGCCTACTGCACCGACGCCTGCCCCTTCGACGTGCCGCAGATCGTCGACGGTCGCTCCAGCAAATGCGACGCCTGCGCCGCGACGACGAAAGCGGGTGGTCAACCGTGGTGCGTGCGCACCTGCCCGAGCGACGCGCTGCGCTACGGCGAGCGCCGGGAAATTCTGGCGGAGGCGCAGGCGCGGGTTGAGGCCATCCGGGCGCGCTACCCGAAGGCGCGCGTCTACGGCGAGACGGAGGCGGGCGGTCTGGGCGTCGTGATCGTGCTGCCGGACGAACCGGAGGCGTTTAACCTGCCTGCCAATCCGCAGACGCCGCTGTTGCTCGACGTCTGGCAGAAGGTCGTGCAGCCGGCGGCGGTGGGGTTGACCGGCCTCAGCGTCCTCGTGACCGGCGTGGCCGCCATCATCGCACGGCGCAATCATATGAAGGAGTTGGCAGAGTTGCGTGCGCAACGGGCCAAAACAGAACGGGATGCAGGTGCACAGGAAGGTGAGCGATGAATTTCTTCAGAAGTTGCGAGAACGCCAATCACAGCGAAGAAAAATTGCTGCGCTATCGAGTGGGTCAACGCCTTGTCCATGCCGTGTTGGCAACTTCCTTTTTGATGTTGCTCTTCAGCGGGCTGATGGTACTGTGGCCGCCGCTGTTGCTATGGGTGCGCTCGGTGGCGCCCGAAATATCGCCTGGGTTGATCCATCGCATCGGCGCCGTGCTCTTCGTGGCCGTGCCGATCCTTTACCTGCTCGTCGACCGCTGCGGCGCCCGGCAGTTGCTCGTCGAATCGTTCACCTACGACAAAGATGACATTGAATGGCTCAAGCACGCCTGGCGCTACTTCATGGGCCACGCCGTTGGGATGCCGCCGCAAGGACGCCTCAACGCCGGTCAGAAGCTCCATCACGCAGGCGTCGTCATCTTCTCGGCGACGGTGGTCTTCTCCGGGCTGGCGCTCTGGTTTGGCAAAGGCTATCTCGGGCCGGCGGGATTGGCGTTGGCGGCGACGATCCACGGCCTTTCTATGCTGGTGTTGACGGTGTTGCTGGTCGGCCATCTCTACTTCACTTTTGTCTACAAGGCGCTCTCGGCGATGACGACCGGCTATGTTCCTAAAGAGGAGGCGATGATCGAGCATCCCAAGTGGGTGGAGGAGCTCGAGCATCAATCGGCAAGCGGTAAATCTTTCTGATCCTTCCAATTCTCTTGAAAGAGGAGTAAATGAAGTATGTCCAAACGATTCGCTGCACTCGTTAGCATCTTGATGATTCTGGCGTTGCTGGCGGGCGCCTGTGGCGGCGGCCAACAGCCCACGCCGACGCCGGCCCCGCAGGCGGTGTTGGCTGAAGCGACCCCGACACCTGTGCCGCCCACGCCGACGCCCGTTCCCACGCAAGCCCCTACCGAGGAAGCATCTGCGTTCGATCTGACGGCGGCGCTCAATGAATTCGCCTCCAATCTGCCCGAAGGTTGGATGGCGGTCGGCAAGCTCGACGACGTGAAAGCGCTCATCGAAAACAACATCTACCTGGTGGACGTGCGCGAGCCGAACGAATACGCCGAGGGCCACATCCCCGGCGCAATCAACATCCCGATCCGCACGCTGGCGCAGAATTTGAATCAGATCCCTGCAGATCGGCCGGTGCTGATCTACTGCAAATCCGGCCATCGCGCCGGCATGGCGGTAGCAGCCTTGCGCCTGCTGGGGTATGACAATGTGCGTGGCTTCCCCGGTGGCTGGAACGCCTGGAGCAAGGCGGGCGAAGAAGTTTCGACAGAAAGCGCGCCGGCGGGCAGCTTCGAGGCGAAGGAAGTCAATCCGGAGATGCTGGCGGCGGTCGACGCTTTCTTGTCGGCAATTCCGGAGGGCTTCTACGCCATCGGGACGGTTGAGAAGCTCCAGGAGGCCATCGACAACGGCGCCGTCCTGATCGACGTGCGCGAGGACTCCGAAGTAGCGCAAGGAGCAATCCCGGGCGCCCTGCACATCCCGCTGCGCACACTGATCGCCAACCTGGATCAAATTCCCAAAGACAAACCGCTCGTCGCCTACTGCGCCTCCGGCTATCGCTCGGCGCTGGCTACTGCGCTGTTACACATTCTAGGCTATGAAAATGTGCGCGCCTTTACGCCGGGCTACGGCGCGTGGGAGGCGGCCCAGGGCGAGTCCGGCGAGGTTCCCAAAGAAGTCGCCGCTGCACTTACGTCTGACTTCAATATCCTCGAGGTCGCCGACGCCTGGGTCAGCGCGCTGCCGGAAGGCTTCCTGGCGGTGGGCAAGCTCGATGCGTTCAAGGACATCCTCGAGAACACGCAGCCGGTGCTGATCGATGTGCGCGAGGCCGAGGAGTATGCTGCAGGCCATATCCCCGGCGCCATCAACATCCCGATCCGCACGCTGACGCAGAACCTGGACAAGATTCCCGCCGACCGACCGGTCTTCATCTACTGTCTCTCGGGCCACCGGGCCGGCCTGGCGCTGACGGCGCTCGGCCTCCTCGGCTACGATAACGTCAAATCCTTCCCACCCGGCTGGAAGGGCTGGAGCGCCGCCGGCGAGGAAGTCTCCACCGAAGCAGTGGAGCCGACCCTTGTGACGCCGAAGGAGGTGGCCCCGGAAATGCTGGCTGCAGTCGAAGAATTCCTGGCGAACCTGCCTGAAGGTTACTTCGCCCTTGGCACCGTGGAGAAGATGGTGGAAGCCGTCGACGCCGGCGCACAGCCGATCGATGTGCGCGAGGCGAGCGAGTATGAGCAGGGGCACATCGCCGGCGCGCCTAACATTCCGCTGCGCACGCTGGTCCAAAACCTCAAGAGCATCCCAACTGACCGGCCTGTGGTCGTCTACTGCGCCTCCGGCCATCGAGCCGCAATTGCGACCGCCATCCTGCATCTAACCGGGCTGAACAACGTGCGCTCCTTTCCGCCCGGCTACGGCGCCTGGGAGGCGGCCGGCGAGCCGGTGGAATAGGCGCCGCTGAACCTTCACAAAGCTGCACAACCGCTCTGGATGTCACCCTGCCTTTAGGCCGTAAGGCAGGGTGACAAATTTTTGGACACCTGTCTCGCGTTTGAACGTGCCGAAGAAAAGAGAAAAATCGTCGTTCACAAGGAAGTGCTCTGCAGAAATTTCCGTTTCGATCCTCGATGCCGTCATGGTAGCGAATGAAAGGACGTGCTTTTAAGCAAAAAACCACCGGATTTTGCGGAGTGCGCCCACCCGATTTTGGGCAGTTTTGTCAATGCCGACCCGCCATGAATTCCCATGGGCCGGCTCCTCCGGGCAGCGTCGAACTGCAACCGGTGGGTGAAGCGGCGCCCATTCAAATTCGTAAAATTTTTCACAAACCTGGTCATCTGGCTATTCAACAGAGGTGCAAAGTTTGCTACACTAAGAACACAAAACTCCCTCAACAGAGAGAGTGATCGAGCGTGCGCAGCTCCTGGCCGATCCCCGGGAAAGGCGCCGCCGAAAGAGGACTCGGCAACGACGCCGGTCGTACTCTGCGCATATTCCACCGATTTCGCTGTGTACACGGCGTCTGCGTTGGTTTCATCCACCGAAGACGCCGTTTTTGTATTGGTCGGTCTTGGGGTCACCCCTGCCGGGGAAGGAGGAAAGCGCCATGCAATGGGAGCCGATTCGCAAAACGCCGCAGATGTTGCGGGTTCCGCCCAATCTTATCGATTACGAAGAGGTCTATCGCACTTTCACGTGGGAGCGCATCGAGCGCATGCTGGACGGGCTGCCCAACGGACAGGGGCTAAACATCGCCCATGAAGCGGTGGATCGCCACGCACGCGGGGCAAGACGCAACCATCTGGCGCTGCGCTGGCTGGGCAAAGACGGCGACGTGCGCGATTTCACCTACGCCGATCTGGCCGAGCAGAGCAACCGCTTTGCCAACGTCCTGCGCAGGCTGGGCGTGGGTAAAGGGGAGCGCGTCTTTGTATTGGCGGGCCGCATCCCGGAACTTTACATCACCGTACTGGGGACGCTCAAAAACGTCAGCGTGCTCTGTCCGCTCTTCTCCGCCTTCGGTCCGGAGCCGGTCGAACAGCGGTTGAAGATCGGCGAGGGGAAAGTGCTGGTGACCACCGAACGCCTTTTCCGGCAACGCAAGATCGCCGAAATGTGGGAGCGGCTGCCTTCGCTGGAGTTCGTGCTTCTGACCGACGCCGAAAGCCACGTCAACGAGGATGTGCTGTCGCTGCCGCAGCTGATGGAGGAAGCCTCGCCGGAATTCACGATCCCGCCCACCGATCCGGAAGATATGGCGCTCTTGCACTTCACCAGCGGCACGACCGGGCGGCCCAAAGGCGCCATCCACGTCCACAAGGCGGTCTATATGCACTACATGACCGCGCTCTACGCCCTCGACCGGCACCCGGAGGACATCTACTGGTGCACCGCCGATCCCGGCTGGGTGACGGGCGTCTCTTACGGCATCAGCGCGCCGCTCTGCCACGGTGTGACCATGATCGTCGATGAGGCCGAATTCGACGCCGAACGCTGGTATCGCATCCTCGAGGGGCAGAAGGTCACCGTCTGGTACACTGCGCCGACCGCCATCCGCCGCCTGATGCGCATGAATATCGAACCGCTCGAACAGTACGACCTCAGCAACCTGCGCTTCATCGCCAGCGTGGGCGAGCCGCTCAACCCGGAGGCTGTGGCGTGGGGCATGAAGAAACTCCATCTGCCCATCCACGACAACTGGTGGCAGACCGAGACCGGCGGCATCATGATCGCTAACTTCGCCGCCATGGATATTCGCCCCGGCTCAATGGGCAAGCCGCTGCCCGGCGTGGAAGCCGCCATCGTCGAAAAGCTGGAGGACGGCCACGTACGTGTGGTGACCGAGCCGAACGTCGAAGGGCACCTGGCGCTCAAACCCGGCTGGCCCTCGATGTTCCGCGGCTATCTGCACGACGAGGAGCGCTACGCCAAGTGCTTCGTCGACGGGTGGTATATCTCCGGCGACCTGGCCGAGTTGGACGAGGACGGCTACTTCTGGTTCATCGGCCGCGCCGACGACATTATCAAGACCGCCGGCCACATGGTCGGGCCGTTCGAGGTCGAAAGCGCGCTGATGGAGCATCCGGCCGTCGCCGAAGCGGGCGTCATTGGCGTACCCGACCCCGTGATCGGCGAGGTGGTGAAAGCGTTCGTCTCGCTCAAGCCGCCTTACAAACCCAGCGAGGAGCTACGCCTGGAGCTGCTGGGCTGGGGGCGCACGAGGCTTGGCTCGGCTGTCGCACCCAAGATGATCGAGTTTCAGGACAACCTGCCCAAGACGCGCAGCGGCAAGATCATGCGCCGTCTGCTCAAAGCGCGCGAGCTCGGGCTACCCGAAGGCGACCTTTCGACGCTGGAGAAGGCGGCGGAGGAAGAAGAGAAGGCTGTGCAATAACGCACCGACGACGAGAAAGGAGGGAAGCGCCATGACGACCGTTGCACTTCAGACCAAAGCGCGCGACAAGCCGGCGCTGGAGCGAGAGCATGCGCTGCATCTGTTGCGGGAAATGGTGCGCATCCGCCGGCTGGAGGAAAAATGTTACGAGCTGTACACCAAGGGCAAAATCCGCGGTTTCATGCACCTCTACGACGGTGAAGAAGCCGTGGCGGTGGGTGTCATGCAAGCGTTGACGCCGGAGGACGCTGTGATCGCCACCTATCGCGAGCACGGACAGGCGTTGGCGCGCGGTATTTCGGCCGGCGCAATTCTGGCGGAGATGTATGGCAAGCAAGAAGGATGCGCACGCGGGCGTGGCGGCTCTATGCATCTCTTCGACAAGGCGACGCGCTTTTACGGCGGCAACGGCATCGTCGGCGGCCATTTGCCGATGGCGGTCGGCATCGCCCTGGCCGACAAGCTGCGCGGCCTTAACCGCGTGACCTGCTGCTTTTTCGGCGACGGCGCCGTCACCGAGGGCGAATTCCATGAGTCGCTCAACCTGGCGGCGCTGTGGAAGCTTCCCGTGCTCTTCATCTGCGAGAACAACTATTACTGCATGGGCACGGCGCTGGAGCTGCACCAGTCGGAGCCGGATATTGCCAAAAAGGCCGCCTCCTATCGCATCGACGCTCGCGCCGTGGACGGCATGAACGTGCTGGCGGTTGAAGCTGCAGCGCGCGAGGCGGTGGCGCGCATCAAGGCCGGCGAAGGGCCACAGTTCCTGGAATGCCGCACCTATCGCTTCCGCGCGCACTCGATGTTCGACGCCGAGCTCTACCGCGACAAAAGCGAGGTGCAGGAGTGGCGCAAGCGCGACCCGATCACGACCTTCCAAGCGCTCTTGAAACAGGAGGGCTTGCTCTCCGATGAAGACATCGAGGAGATCGAGGCGCAGGTGCAGGCAGAGATCGACGAGGCGGTGGCCTTCGCCGAAGCCGGCACCTGGGAGCCGGTCGAAGAGCTGGAGCGCTTCGTGTATGCAGAGAACATTCCGCCGGAGGAACTGTATCGCCTGCCCCCGCCGGAGCCGCCCGCCGCAGAGACGCGCGAGATCACTTATCGTGAGGCCGTGCGCGAGGCGATGCGCTCCGCCATTCAGCGCGACGACCGCGTCTTCCTGATGGGCGCCGACGTCGGCCGCTACGGCGGCTGCTTCGCAGTGAGCAAGGGGCTGCTGCAGGAGTTCGGCGAGGAGCGCATCATCGGGACGCCGCTTTCAGAGTCCGCCTACACCGGCGCAGGCATCGGCGCGGCCATGAACGGCATGTTGCCGATCGTAGAGATCATGACCTGCAACTTCAGCCTGCTGGCGCTCGACCAGATTCTCAATAACGCCGCCACCATCCTGCACATGTCGGGCGGACTTTTCCACGTGCCGCTCGTCATCCGCATGGGCACAGGCGGCGGCAAGCGGCTCGCCGCACAGCATTCGCACACCTTCGACGGCTGGTACGCTCACATCCCCGGCCTGAAGGTGCTGGCACCGGCCACGGTCGAGGACGCCCGCGGCATGTTGGAGAGCGCGCTGGCCGATCCCAACCCGGTGCTCATCTTCGAGAACACGCTGCTCTACAACAACAAAGCGGAGCTGCCGGTCAACGCCGGCCCGGTGCCCATCGACAAGGCGGCGGTGCGGCGCAGAGGTAAGGACCTTACCATCATCGCCTACGGTATGGCGTTGGTCAAGTCGCTAGAGGCTGCAGAGAAGCTGGCGGCGGAAGGCATCGACTGCGAGGTGATCGACCTGCGCACGCTGCGACCGCTCGACGATGAAACCATCATGGACTCGGTGCGCAAGACGCACCGCGCTCTGATCGTCGATGAGGATTGGCGCAGCGGCAGCCTCGCTGCGGAGATCAGCGCCCGCATCATGGAGCAGGCTTTCTACGACCTCGATCAGCCGGTCGAGCGGCTGTGTGGCGCTGAAGTGCCAATGCCCTACGCGCCGCAGCTAGAGGACGCCTCAATTCCACAGGTCGAGACCATCGTGGCTGCTGTGAAAGGGATGGTGAACCATGGCTGAGTTTCTGATGCCCAGTCTGGGCGCCGATATGCAGTCAGGCAAGCTGCTGGAGTGGCTGGTCAAGCCGGGCGACGTCGTCAAACGCGGACAGGTGATCGCAGTCGTCGGCACCGAGAAGGGTGACATCGAGGTGGAGGTTTTCGAGGAAGGCGTGGTGCGGACGTTGCTGGCCGCGCCGGGCGCAGAAATGCCGGTCGGCGCGCCGATCGCCATCATCGAGGCGGTTGGGGAGGCGGAAAAGGTCGTTGCGCCTACGGCCATGCCCGCCGCCGAAGCAAAGGTGGCCGCCGCGCCCACCCCTGCTGTCAAAGCCGCCGAGCCTGTCGCACGCGCCGCCAACGGCCATCGCATCCGCGTCTCGCCGCTGGCGCGCAAACTGGCCGCAGAGCTGGGCGTCGATCTCAGCCAGGTGCAAGGAACCGGCCCACAGGGCGCCATCGACAAGGCGGACGTCGAGCGCGCGGCCGTGGCGCTCAAGGCACAGCAGGAGGCGCAGCAAGCGGCGCCGGCCCAAGCTGTGGAGGCGCCCCCTCCCCCTGCAAAGCTGGCAGACAAGAGCAGCGCCGAGTTTCAGGCCGGCATGCGTCGCGCCATTGCGCTGGCGATGGCGCGATCGAACCGCGACATCCCGCATTACTATCTGGAGACACGCATCAACATGGCGAAGGCACTGACATGGCTGGAGGCAGAGAACCTCAAGCGGCCGATTCAGAATCGTCTGTTGCCCGCCGTGCTGCTGATCAAAGCCGTCGCCAAAGCGCTCACGCACATTCCGCAGCTCAACGGCTATTGGGTGGACGACGCCTTACAGGTCGCCGAGGCGATTCACATCGGCTTCGCCATCGCCCTGCGCCAAGGTGGGCTGGTTACGCCCGCCATCCATCACGCCGACCTGCAGAGCGCAGACGAGCTGATGGAAACCCTACGCGACTTAATCATGCGCACGCGCTCAGGGCGTCTGCGTAGCTCGGAGCTGACCGACGCCACCATCACTGTGACGAGTCTGGGCGACATGGGGGTCGAGAAGGTCTTCGGCGTCATCTACCCGCCGCAAGTGGCTCTGGTCGGCTTTGGCAAGGTGACGGAGGAGGTGTGGGTCGAAAACGGCATGATCGGCGTGCGTCCGGTTGTGCACGCCACGTTGGCCGGCGACCATCGTGCCACCGACGGTCGCACCGGCGCCGAATTTTTGGATATGTTGAACCGGCTACTGCAAGAGCCGGAGGCGCTCTTCAGTGCATAAATTTGCGCAGGTGTAACTCGCAGCCACAGGCCCTTACCCCCTGGCCCTTCTCCCACCATCGGGAGAGGGAGGAGGTAGCGCCGTAGATGCGGCTTGCAGCGCACAGCACCGGCAGGCCCGCAGACGATAGGGTGAACCAACGGCGATCTTCCGTAGGTGCGGCTCGCAGCCGCACGTCTCCGACGGGCCACAAGGTGGTGGGAGATCTGAGAAAGCGCTGCTACGAGCAGCGCCTACGCAAGTGGCATCGGTTTGTAGTAAGTGCGGCTCGCAACTGCCCGGCCCCGACAGCTCATAAAACTGTGCAGCACCAGAGAAACAGGAAGCGATCGAAACAGGAGGCGATCATGGTTGCAACGCGAACGTTCAATAAGGAAGAACTACGCCAGCTCATCTTGAACCAATTGCGCGGCCTTGCGCCGGAAGCCGATCTGAATTACTTGCGTCCTTATGATGACATCCGTGAAACCCTTGAAATCGATTCGTTCGACTTTCTCAATTTCTTGATTGGGTTGGCGAAAGAGACCGGCGTAGAGATTCCTGAAAAAGACTATGGCAAGGTCA
>JANWYX010000459.1 GCA_025055055.1 Caldilinea sp.
CGGCACGGGAAGGTAGATGGGCTGCATCAGCGAGGCGACCAACACGGTCGCCTGTACCGCCGCCACAACGCCGGTCGCCATGCGCCACCGCCTGTCGACGTCGAAGAGCAACGCGGCTACAGTCGCCAGCAACGCCGTCAGCAAGATGGCGCTCGGCGCGCTCAAAACATGGACCACTCCGAGCACGCCGAGTGTACTGACGCCTGCGCCCAATAGGTCGGCAAAGTAGAGCCGGTGCGCATGGTGAGACCAAACGCTGAAGGCGCCGGCGATCACCAGCCCTCCAAGCGTGAAGATGGTGAAAAGTCCTGCAAAATAGATCGCCAGCCCCGCCAGCGTGCGCGGCAGGTCACTTATGCGCAAGGGATCAAACTGCACAAACGAAATGATCGCCAGCATCGCCAAGATGCTCAGGCTGAAGGCCAGCGCCAGCGGCCCCAGCCGCGCCCGGATCACATCATGGCGCCATTGCCGTACAGCAAGGAAGACACCTGCTGCGCCGCCGCCCAACAACGCCACCCCGATCACCAGATAGGTAAAATGGTGCCAAATCATGATGGAGAAGATGCGGGTGAAGATCACCTGCAACGCCAACACGCCGGCCGAAATTAACGCCAAGCCCACATACATCCTATATCGCTTCACCCAACACCCCCCAACGTAATCACCTGACCGGTGATGTAGTCGCTTTCCGGTCGAATAAAAAAGTCGATCACATTTGCCACATCTTCAAAGCGCCCCAGCCGTTTGATGGCCAGCCGCTCGACGATGGCGTCGATCTTTTCCTTCGGCACATGGCGGATCAAGTCGGTCTCGATCGGCGTCGGCGCCACGACATTGGCGGTGATGCCGAAGGCCGCCACCTCACGCGCCAGAATCTGTGTGAAGGTGACCACTGCGCTCTTCGAGGCCGCATAAAGCGCTTCACCTTCCAGCCGCAGCGGCACGGCCACCGTGCTGATGTTGACGATGCGGCCATAACGCCGGCGCTGCATCAGCTTTGCAGCCTCGCGACAGAGTAAGAAAACCCCCTGCATGTTGGTGGCGAAGATGCGCTCCGCCGTGGCGGCGGGGGTTAGCAAGACGTGGTTCATCGACGCAACGCCGGCGTTGTTGATCAGGACGTCGAGTCGGCCGAACTCTTTGCCGATCGCTGCCATCATCTTGCGCACGCCCGCCTCGTCGGCGACATCCACGCAGAAGTGCCGATAATGTTCCAGCGTCCAATCCGGCTCGCTGCGGCTGCAACCGATCACCCGCGCCCCGCGACGGACGTAATACTCCGCCAGGAAGCGGCCGATCCCCTTGCGCGCGCCGGTGACCAATACCACCGAGCCTTCCATCACCCCTGCTCCACCGCCAGCTGCATCACGTAGTCGGCCAATGTTGCCACAGAGAGGAAGGGGCTGCGCGTCTGCGACATGGCGCGGTCGTCCGCCAACACCACGACCAAGTCATAGTTCGCCTCCAGCCGCTGCTCCACCTCGACGATTAAAGTCACCAATCCCATCGAATCGAGCGCCGCCGAGCGCCCGATCAGCCGTGTGGTTTCATCCAGCGTAGGCAATTCTTCCACACCCTGGCTTTCTAGCACGTCGCGCAGGGCGGAGAGAATAATGTTCACCACTTCGTTTCGATTCACTTTCACGGTTGTCGTTTGCATAAAAATGATTGCCTCTCCGTTTGGTTTATCTGTCCCCCTCATGTCACACCGCAAGGCGTGACCTACGCAAACGTCGTGCAGCTTGTCATGGGCTGCGGCGCCGATACAGCTCAAATTGCCCCAATGTCTCGACGCGTTCATAACCGGCTTGCTGCAGCCGCTCCGGCGGATAGACATTCACCCAGCGGCTGAACTCGCCGATGAGCACAAAGTCCGGTGCCAGTTCGGTGAAATCATACAGCTCGGCGACGGGCGTCTCGTTCAGCCACACCTGACGTACCGCGCGGTTGAGTAACAACTGTGGCGGATAATGGTAGCGGTGGTCGGTCAAAAAGCCCATCTGCGGCTCCCAAGTCTCGACCAATGCGTCGAGTGGAACCGTCCGGTTCATCACTGCCGCCATCTGCATCGAATCATCGGGCGGCGCAGAGGCGATCGTCCAAGTCAACCGTGCCGCCGACGCCGAAATCATGGCGGCCAACCAGAATAACGCTGTCAGCCCGCCGTAGCCGACCACACGCTGCCCACGCTGCGCAGCGCGCCACAAGTGCATGGGGCTGAAATTCAAAGTTAGATCTCGGAACATCCACGCCACGAAGAAGGCGGAGAAAGCCAAACCCACAAATGCATAGCGCAGCCAACTCACCGACGCAACCACATACCAGCTCAGGTTGATAAGCGTAAGCAGATAGAGGATCGCCAGTTGCTGGCGCCGCTCCTGGGACAGATTGGCCTTGCCCGGTGCGCGCAGCAGCGCATAGCTCGCGTAGAGCAAGGCAGGGAAGAGCGTCCATAAGAAGCTTTTGGCGCTGAACAGCTCGCCGAGCGCGCGCATCATCAGCGGCGGCGAGAAGACGGCAGCTGCGCCGGCGGTGACCTCGCGCAACATTGCCAGGTTTTCGCCGATCGTAGCCGGCCCCAGGTAAACCAGCGTGAACAACTGCCATGCTCCAAAAATTAGAGCGGCGACGACGCCCGGAATCAAAAACAATCGCTGCGGCAGCTTGAAGTAGAACAGATTCAGCCCCCATGCGGCCAGCAAGGTTGCGCCCAATACCAGCAAGTATTGATACTTCGTGACGACGCTCAGCCCCAACAGCGCGCCGACCAACGTTAGCTCCCACAGGCGGCTGCGCTGCCAACGCGTGAACCATAGCAAAAAGCCGGCCGCCATGAAGGCAAGTCCCGGGACTTCGCCCAACACCTGGCGACCGTACTCGACCGTGCCGATGGCGGGCATCGTCAACAACAATGCAGTGGCGACCAACGCGCTACGCAGGCCAAGCAGCCAACGCGCCAGCAAAAACATCAACAGCGTCGCCGCCGCCAGATAGAGCGCCATCACCAGCCGCGCCTGCAGTAGGCCGATGCCGAAGAGCTGAAACGCAGCTGCGATCGGCAGCATCACGGTCGGCCCTACGCCGATGGTCGGTCCAAAGTGGCGAAGCCCCTCGCTGCTGTAATCGGCGTAGACACCCATTGTCACCAACGCCTTAGGCACGTGCAGGTGCGAGCCTTCGTCGAACCAGGTCTTGGGGTAATCGGTCAGGTTGTAGAAAAACAGAAAGAAGACGAACAGCGCAACGACGGCGACGACAAGTCGCTTCGTCCACATGTTGAGCCACTCGGCCTCCTGACGAGGCTGCGACGTCGTTGAAGTCATCATAGCGATCCCCTTTGCACACTCGTCGGCAACCTCAAGCGACCGCCTGGGCCAACTGTTCAAGCAGCCTGCGCTGGATACCTTCCGCGGCTGTGTGGCCGTGGCGACTCACCGATTCACCGTTGGTCAGCGCAGGATAAATCTGCGCCGTCGTCACCAGAAAAAGCCGCTCCACCGGCGTCTCCACCGACGGGATCAGGTGCGTGGAGTTCAGGCCGTGCAGTGGTTCGACGTAGCGCTCTCGATGCACCAGGAAATAGCGCATCGAGGCCGGATCAAACTGTGGAAACATGACGAGCAGGTGCTCCATCCACATCGCCTTGATCTCTTCATCCGATAGACGCATGAGAGGGCTGTTTGGCGCAGTGTACTTGGGCAGATAGACGAGGTGATGACCACCTACATACGCAGGATCGATATAGGTGGTCGTTTCGATGACGCCGGTGAAGGGAATGCGCCGGTCTGTGATGTTGAGCGTCCAGTAGCCGGTCAACGGCCGATCCAATACCAGCAGTGGGCAGACGATGCCCAGATACTCCGTTTGCGCAAGAAAGTTGTGGTATTCTTGCGGCGCTGAGGGGATCAGGCGTCGGAAGATGGGAACTTGGGAAGTGACCACGACGCCATCGAAGCAACGGACGCCATCCGCCAGACGCACACCGGTTGCGCGCAGCGCAGCCCCTCCTTCGATGCAAACCTCCTGCACAGGCGTCGAGAGATGGATGCGCCCGCCGTTGGCCTCGATGCGCCGCGCCATCGCTTTGATCAGCGTGATGTAGCCGCCGATAAGGTGGCCGGCCATCTCTTTCTGAACGGCGCCCTGTCGCGTCGACTTGACGCGCACGAGCCGCGACCAGATCCACGTAGCGGGCACGTTGCGAAAATCGCCGTCGAACTTAGCGGCCAACATCGGACGCCAGATGTTTTGATAGGTGTTTTTCCCGCTGAGACGGATCAGCCATTCTTCGACGCTCACGCCCTCCAGCTCTCGCCAGTCCTGAATGCGCTGCGCCGCCAGCACGGTCAGCCCCAACCGAAAGCGATCGATCCAGCCCAGCGGAGGAAAACGCAGAAATTCGACAATGTTGTTCATCGAATAGATGGCGCCATTGTGATAGAAGCCGGTGCGCGTCTCTTGAAAGCGCAGCCGATCAACGACGCCTAACTCCGTGCACAGCGCATGCAGATGCACGTCGCTCGACAGGATAGCGTGATAAAAGCGATCGACCTCCACGCCGTCGGGCAAGGTCAACGGCCCGGCCAGCCCGCCGAGGGTGGAGGAGGCCTCAAAAACGTCGACGGCGACGCCCTCTTTACTCAGATAATAGGCGAGCGTGATCCCCATGATCCCGCCGCCGACAATGGCAACGTGCACCGTTCCTCCCAGTATCTTGCTCTTTCAAAAGTGGCGTCTTCGACCCGTTGTGTGGTGCGGATTTGGTCCGACTTCATCGTGCAATACGCTCCCTCGCCCGAGGACGCTTTGCCCTATTGCAAATTGCGCAGGAAGGCGCATCGCAAGCTCGGAGATCAGCCGAGTTCCTCCAAGATTTTTGCGATCTTCTGCGCCGCCGTGCCGTCGCCGAGCACGGGTGGATGCTCCCTAGGGGGCCGAAAGGTATGCCAGGCTGCGACGATCTTATGGCAATCGGCGCCGACAAGCAGGTTCCAGCCCACCTCCACCGTCTCGGTCCATTCGGTCTCCTCGCGCAGGGTGAGGCAGGGTTTGGCGAAGTAGTACGCCTCGCGCTGCACACCGCCGGAGTCGGTCGCAATCAGGCGGGCGTTTTCTTCGAGCATCAACATGTCGTAGTAGCCGGCCGGCTCCGTAAGCAACACATGCGGCGCAAAGCAGGCGTCGATGGCCTGCAACGCTTTGCGCGTGCGCGGATGCACCGGGAAGACGATCCGTTCGCCGACCGTATTGAGCGCCTCGACGATGCTGCGCAGCCGACGCGGGTCATCGGTGTTGTGCGCGCGATGCACGGTCACCAGTGCATAGCGCCCCGGCTCTAGCTGCAAACGTTCGAGAACGTTGGACTTTTCACGTGCGAGCGCACGGTGGTGCAACGACGCGTCGAGCATGACGTCGCCGGTGATGTACACGCCCGCGACAATTCCCTCCCGTGCCAGATTGGCGGCAGATTTGCTGCTGACGCAGCAGCAGAGGCCGGCCAGATGGTCGGCGATGATGCGGTTGATCTCCTCCGGCATCGTGCGCACGAAGCTACGCTCGCCCGCCTCGATGTGAACAACCGGAATGCCCAGCTTGCTCGCCGCCAACGCGCCTGCCACGGTAGAGTTGGTGTCCCCGCGCACGATGACTGCGTCGGGCTTCTCCTTCAGGAAGACCTCCTCTAAGCCCACCAGCATTGTCGCAGTCTGCCGAGCATGGGTGCTGGAGCCGGCCTCCAGATTGTAATCCGGCGCAGGCACGCCGAGCTCGTCGAAAAACGCCTGCGACATGGCGTAGTCGTAGTGCTGGCCGGTGTGCACCAAAATTTCGGTGTGCGCTTTACGCAACGCCCAACTGATCGGCGCCGCCTGGATAAACTCCGGCCGTGCGCCGACGACGGAAACGAATTTCATCTTATGACCCACTACTTATGACCCACTACGTGATATCAGAAAGACGCCCAACATCACCACCAACGTGCCCGCCAGACGCAGCGGCGTGATATTCTCGTTAAACAGCAGCCAGGAGGCCGTCAACATCACCACGTAGCTGAGGCTGGCGAACGGATAGGCGAAACTCAGATCGACGCGGGAGAGGGCGGCCAGCCAAAAGACGGTGCCGCAGACGTACAGCGTCAACCCGCCGATAATGAAGGGGTTGGTGAAAATCTTCCACAGCGTCGGCACGATGTCGTGCAGGCTGAGCGTGATCTGTCCGGTGAGGCTCATGCCGTACTTCAATGTAATTTGACCGATGGCCCCTGCAATCACGCTGATCAGAATATAGCTGATGGCGATCGTCATGATCTGTCTTCTCCCGCTGAGCATCTCTGATGATGTCGTCTCCATGATTGTCCCCGATTTCCTCTTCAATGGACGGCAAGCTCCTGTCTGTCGTCTGCTGCAAGCGGTTGCACCGCCGGCGCCAACCGCAAACGACGCAACAGCACGTTGCTCTGAAATCCTAAATGCGCCCGAATCGTACGCAAAATTTTCGCCTTGGAGGCGCCGAAAGCGCGCGAGTAGAGTGTCGTCGGATACTCGGCCACCTTGTAACCGGCCAGCATAGCGTTGACCATTAGCTCCGTTCCGGCCAAAAAACCGTTCGATTCAAACGGAATGCGCTCGATCACCTCGCGACGATAGGCGCGGAAGAGCGCCGTGTAGGTATGAATGTGCGGATTCACCAGCAGCCGATAGAGGAGCGACGAGCCTTTGCTCAAAACGATGCGGTAGCCGGGGACGTTGGCGATGGCACCGCCCGGCGCATAGGGCGACGCAGTGACGATGCTGACGCCCGACTCCAAATAGGTGAGTAGCTCTGGAATCGTCTCAAAGCGATAGGTGCCGTCGCTGTCGGTGGTGACGATCACTGCGCCGGCCGCAGCGGCGAAGCCGGTGCGCAGCGCAGCGCCCAGCCCCCGGTTGACGGCGTGCCGCTCAAAGCGAAAGACGACGCCCGGCGCCTCGACGCCGTCAAATGCAGCTTTCAAGGCGGCGTAGGTGCCATCTTTGCTGCCGTCGTCGACGAAGATCACTTCCACCCTTGCGACCGTCTCGCCGGTGGGCAGCCCCGTCCCGACCAACTGCTGGGCCACCGGCAAAAATTCGGTCAACAGCGTGTCCACGTTGTCCGCTTCGTTGTAACAGGGGATGACGATCGAGAGCAACACAGCGTTCAATCTCCTTTCCACTACGCAACTACCACACCCGCGCCATGGGGTGCCCGTGTAGCCGCACTGCGGCCATACTCAAAGCGAGCGTCGAGCATCCGCCGCTGAATCTGCTCTCGAATCGTTGCAGCCAAACGTAACGTGCGCAGCCCATGCTCGGCGGTGACGCGCGGTTGTTGGCGCGTGCGCACACAGTGGACAAAATGGTCCAGTTCCGCATGCAGCGGCTCGGCGGTCGGCACATGGATGCGCTCCACAACGCTCTCCTGGCGATATTTGACGCCGCCCTGATTGTGATGGATGTATTCGCCGACGGTGCGATAATGCACCTGGATCGACTTGTTGAGCAGGTCGCCCTCGATGTAGGCCTCCAGCGCCGTGACATCGATCGCACGCACCTTCTGCTCCGTGACGCGCGAGGCGGTCAACGTGAGCAGCGGCCAGTGGGCGAACCGCAGGGTGACGCTGGCGTAGTCGATGGCACCGCTGAAGACGGTGAAGCCATCGGCCTCGATCTGAAGCGGTTCTGTACCCGCCAGGTCCAGCGCCAGGTCCAGATCGTGGATCATCAGGTCGAGAACGACGTCCACGTCGGTGTTGCTGCCAACGTAAGAGCTGAGCCGTCGGAAGTTGACAACCAGCGGTGACATGTTTTCGAGCACGTTCTTTAACTCGCCGTAGGCCGGATTGAAACGTTCGATGTGCCCTACCTGCACGATGCGCCCCGTCCGTTGCGCAAGCGCCGTCAGCACCTCGGCCTGCATCCAGGTCTCGGCGAACGGCTTTTCGACGAAGACGTCCAGCCCGCGCTCCAGGCACGTCGTCACCAGCTCATAATGGGTCGGCGTCGGTGTGGCGATGCTGACGGCATCCACCTGCTCCAACAGCGCATCGAGACTTTCGAAGGCGGCGAGATCATACTGCGCCGCAACACTGCGCGCCACCTCGGTTGCAGGATCATACACGCCTATCAGGTCGGCATAGCGCAATGTCGAAAGGACGCGCGCATGGTTGCGCCCCATGCGTCCGGCGCCCAGTAGGCCGATCCGCGTTCGCTCCATGATTTCCTCCTCACGACAAAACAGGCTCTCGAACCGCCGCAATCACTGCGTCGGCCACTGTCTTCATGTCATCTTCTGTCAATGCGGGATGCACCGGTAAGGAGAGCACACGCGCGCTCGCCGCTTCGGCCACCGGCAAAACATCGCTGTAGCCCCGTTCCCGATACACCTGCTGTCGGTGGATCGGAATGGGATAATAGATGCCGTAGCCGATCGCCTGCGCAGTCAGCGCTGCGATCACTCGCTCGCGCTGCTCGACCGCCACCGTGTATTGATGAAAGACGTGCACGGCGCCCGGACGCACCTCGGGCGTTTTCACGCCGGAAACGCCGGCAAGCTGCGCCGTCAACAGGGCGGCGTTGCGCCTCCGCTGCTCGTTCCAGCCGTCCACCCGGGTTAATTGCACCAGCCCGATGGCGGCCTGCACGTCGGTCATGCGGAAGTTGTAGCCCAGCGTCTCGTGCACGTAGCGCTGACGCATGCCATGCTCGCGGATCATGCGCATGCGCTCTGCCAGCACCGAGTCGTCGGTGGTGATCATGCCTCCTTCGCCCGTGGTCATGTTTTTGGTCGGATAGAAGGAATAGCAGGCCGTTCCCCAAGAGCCCACAGGCCGGCCGGCAAGCCGTGCGCCGTGCGCCTGGCAGGCGTCCTCGATGATCGCCAGGCCGTGACGTTCGGCGATCGCGGCGATGGCCTCCATATCGCAGGGTTGGCCAAACAGATGCACCGGAAGGATCGCCCGCGTACGCGGGGTGATCTGCGCTTCGACGGCAGTCGGATCGATCGTGTAGTATTCCGACTCGATGTCGGCGAAACGGGGCGTTGCGCCGACGTACAAAATGCAGTTGGCCGAAGCGATAAAACTGAACGGCGTGGTGATCACCTCGTCACCGGAACCGACGCCATGCGCGAGCAGAGCCACGTGCAGTGCCGTGGTGCCGGAGCTGACGGCCACGGCGTTGCGCGCGCCGACCCAGGCGGCGAACCGCTCCTCGAACTCGCGCACGCAGCGCCCCTGCGCCAACTGGCCGGAGCCCAATACGTCCAGCACAGCGGCCTTCTCTTCTTCGCCGATCAACGGTTTTGCAATCGGGATCATCTTGCCTCTGTTGCCCTTTCCGCCCCCCCGATCTCGATCTCGCTTCGACAGCGGGGACAGCGCCCGCGACCACGGTCGTCGATCGCCAGCCGAGCGCCACATGCGCACACATAGCCGACCAACCGAGCCGGCGCACCCAGAACCAGACCATGCGCCGGCACATCTTGCGTCACCACTGCACCGGCGCCCACCATCGCAAAGCGTCCGATCTCCACGCCCGCCACGAGGATGGCGCCTGCGCCGATCGATGCGCCGTAGCGCACCACCGTCTGCCCCACCTCCCAATCGTCGGCGCCCTTTAGGGAGCCGTCCGGATTGATCGCGCGCGGATAGCGATCGTTGGTCAGGCACGCCTGCGGACCGATAAAGACGCCATCTTCGATGACTGCGCCGTGGTAGATCAACGCGCTGTTCTGAATCTTGACGCGGTTTCCGATCTGCACGTCGAAGTCGATGTACACATCTTTGCCGACGTTGCACTGCTCGCCCAGCACGGCCCCTTCGCGTACCTGCGCACAATTCCAGATGCGCGTGCCCTTGCCGATATGCGCTCGCGGCGAGACGTCGGCGGTCGGATGCACGAAAAAGTCTGCTGCGGCTTGGGGCTCACTGGAGCCGTTGATAGGCGCGGATTGCATTGTTCAACCTTTCCACTTGCTCAGGCTCACCCAGCGCTTGATACCACCATTGCCGCACCATCAATTGGCCCTGGCTAAAATCCAGCCCCTGCCACATCTGCATCGCAGCGTCGACGTCGCCCTCCAACGCATAAATTTCGCCCAGCATTTGGCGTGTCGCCCGGTCATAGGGTGCGGAAGCATAGGCGGCGAGCAAATGCGTCTTGGCCCGCTCGAACGCCCCTTGCGCCAGCGCAATGGCGCCGAGCCGACGGTGCGCGGTCGGCTGCGATGGATTCAGGGCCAGCGCCGCCTCGAAGTGGAGCTGCGCAGGCGTCAGCTCGGCGCGAAGCCGGCGCCGCACCTCATCCTGAAACGACCACGGCGGGCGTTGGTAAGTTCCCAGCTCGACTTGCGTCTGCAGCACGGCGCCGAGATTGGCTTCCCAGCGCGCCTCGCCGCCCGACATCAGCGCCGCCAATAGAAACGGCGTCGCAAGGCCAAAGACCAGCCCACCTGCAAGCGAAGCACTCGAAAAATGCACAGGCTGAATACCCTCCACGGCTACCTCATATGCTGTCGAAGCGCCCCACAGCAAGAGAGTTGGCGTGAAGAAAACAAACGCAGCCAGCGCGCTGTAGAATAGCTCCGCCTCGAAGAGGCTGTGCACCAGAAATGCTCCCAACCCCGCCAATCCTCCGATCAGAAAAACGCGAATCGGGCGCTTGGCGATGCGCAGGGCGCCGACGGCGTAGACCGCCGTCGCAACCACCAGGCCAAGCCAGGCCAGCAACGCCACCACCCCTTGTTCGAGAGCCAGATGCAGATAGAGGTTGTGAGCATGGTAGAGATAGGGCACATGCAGCAGATATGCATAGGTTGCGTAGACCATCACGGCTGCGCCAAGGCCGCTGCCGGTGAAGTAGTAATCGGCGATCAACGGCAGCGAACTGCGCCAGAGGTCGAGTCGACTGAGCGCCGACGCATCCTGAATGCCCAGCTGCGCATCTAACCTTGGCGAGGCGACGATCACAACATAAACCAGCGCTGCGCCCGCAACGCTCAACAGCGCTGCGCCGTCGAGCAACCAAAGCCATCGACTAGACTGAAAACGCCGTTTGAGCACCCCTCGCAACCGGAAATAGCCAAATGCCGCGCCGATGGCGCCCACCCCTAAAAATGCCCCGCGCGAGCCGGTCAACGTCAGCGTCGTCAAACTCAACATAAGCAACCCGCCGACCAGCAGAGTGGACCCTCTGCGTTTTTGCGTCCATGGAATCCACAACACAGCTCCCAGCACGGGAGCCGTCATCGCAAGCAGCTGGGCAATTAGGTTGGGATTGGCCGACAAACCCCATCCTGCTGCGAAATCCCACGCTTGACTCCCTGTGCCCAACGATTGAGCCAAGTAGATTGCAGAGGCGAACGCTCCCACCAACGCAGCCGCTCCTCCCAGAATTCGGACGGTCATTTGTGTCGAACAAGACTTGCCGAGCAACGGCGCTACCAGTACAGCCACAAAACCGCCGAACAAAAAGAAAAAACGCTCGACCGCTTTGCCTTCATCATATGCGACCCAAACTGCGACTACCGTCGCCGCCAACAGACTCAGGGCAAACCCATAACTCGTCCCCAAAACAGCGCTCTGCAACCTTACGGAGGCCTCAGGGTCGAAACTTCTGCCCTGCTCACCCGTTCCTGTCGCATCAACTCGTGAAGGCATGCGCTGAATCCGCCTTTGCTACGCTTTTGTACGTTTATACAAACTTTCATCAACGGTTCGCCCAACATCCCAACGAACCTGAAAAAATTATAGCATCCACACAACCGTCGATAACTTACAATGTGCTGACAGCCAGTGACGTTCCTCTCCTGAGAATATTCGACGAAGCTTGGAGGACGACATGAACTGAAGGCAACAGAAAAGGGTGGCCGGGCGACCACCCTTCTCTCCACCTCTGCGCTGAGATGCGGGTGGGTAGGCCTGTTATGTCTTCGAGAATTGCAGCATCTGCCATCCGACGTTTACGGCGCTCTTGGCTCCTTCCCAAGTGTTCAATCCTTTCAGGAAAGTCAGAATCGGCCCGGGGCGCAGCGACCATTCACGCGTGGCGCGCTTCTGCCAGTATTCTAGTTGCTCCGCCGTGAGATTCTCGTAATCGAGCACGGTCGACTGATCCATGTCGACCTCTTCCCATTTGGTGCCGGGGCGGAACCATTTGTTTTCGACCACTTCATAAAAGAACGGCGTACCGGGATAAGGCGCAGCGATATGGAAGAGCGCAATGTCAAGCGGCAGTGCTTTGGAGTAGGCGATGGTCTCTTGGATCGTCTCTTCGGTTTCTCCCGGAAGGCCGATGATGAAATATCCCCAATTTTTGATGCCGGCGGCCTTCGCCCACTTCAACGCCTTGAAGGCCTGTTCCTTTTTATATCCCTTGCGCACCCGCTTCAAGATCATCTCGTTGGCGCTCTCGATGCCCCAGGAGATGAGCCAACAGCCGGCCTTGCCCATCAGGGTCAACATTTCTTCGTCCACATAATCGACGCGGCTGTTGCATGTCCAGCGAATTTTAAGGCCTCGCTCGAGGATGAGGTTGCAGAGGCTGACCACGTGGTCGCGATTGACGGTGAAAAGATCTGCATACATGTGGATGTTGGTGATGCCCAGCCGGTTAAGATACTCCAGCTCCTCGACGATGTTTTCCGCCGAGCGCACACGCACAGAGTTTTGATAGGTCACATGCTTGATACAATACTTGCAGCCGGCCGGGCAGCCGCGACTGGTAACGATGAAGGTGAACGGTCCTTTGATCATCGGCATGCGCTGCTTATCGAGCGGCAGCATCTCGTGCAGCGGGATAGGCAGATCATCCAAGTTGGGGATAAAGGGTCGGTCAGGGTTGATGACGATTTCCTCCCCGTTGCGCCAGGCCAGCCCAAGGATGTGGGCACAAGGATTGTCGCTGTTTTTGACAGGAAATTCGTCCACAACTTCCCGAGAGCCGATGCGGCGATGCTGCGGCTGGCTCGTTTCCGCCAACATTTTCGCCACGCGCGGGTTGGAGGGCGTTTTACCTTCGAATGCGTCGATCAGCTCGCGCAGCGTCATTTCCGGCTCCCCGCGCAGCACAAAATCCAGCGCCGGGAAAGGCCGCATTGTCTCCAGCGTCATCGGCGTCACATGGGTGCCGAAGGCCATCGTCTTGGCGCCTAGCGATTTGGCCAGGAAGACGCCGTACATGTCGTTGCGCAGCGTCGGCGCAGTCACCTGCGTCAGGTAGTATTTCGGCCGAAGCTCGTCCAGAAGCTTCTCGAATTCCTTCCATCCCATGCGCAGCGCGTTGGCGTCGATGATTTCGACTTTGTAGTCGGGCGCCAAAATCGCCGCCATCTGCGCCAGACTGACCTGCGGCCAGATCATGTTCTCGCGCGAGCGCCGCCCCACGCGATGCTGGCTGCGAATCCAGATGGCGCCGTCGGGCGTCGGCGGGTTGACGAGCAGCACGTCGACCGATCCGGGTGGCCGCGTCGACGAGGTCAACGTCTGGACGCTGGCACCGGCGTCTGGGAACTGCGAAGGGCGCAGCGGCGGGATGCGCCGCGTGCCCAGGTTCTCGCGTATATCCTCCGAAAGCTCAATGTTCGGCTGTTTGCCGTTCGTAGCGTTCTGTTTCAGTTCAAAATGTGCAGACATCCAGGTTTCCTCCATGAAGAATAAAACGACACGCCGATCTTGCGGGAAGGCGTGATGCTAAGCGGCGCCGATCACTGTGGAAATGCCGCAATTTTCAGAACAGCTCACGACGCTTCCAGGACGATGGCAGCTCACTCCACATCGATGCCGATACCAGGAATTCAAAGCTGCGGCTGAAGGTGCTCGCTGCGCACCGACACGGGCGTCGCTGCAACGGGCGTCATCGTTTCTTTGCCGAGGAGATCGCTGGCGGCCAGATCCTCACGAATGCGCAGCGCCTCCAGCGTTTGCATCTGCAGCCAGGCGACAAGCAATTGCAGCCCCATCAGGGTAAAAACTGCGCTGCTCAAAAAATACAGCCAGAGCTGCATCAACGTCGCACCCATCAACGTCGCCGCCAGGCTGCCGACGGCGAAGCCGATGCCAATCGACAGCACGACCAAACCCATCCAGCCGAAATGATGCTCCCACCGCACGTTGAAGAGCGGCTTACCCCACAGCCCTTGGCGCACCGGCGTCTTGTGAAACAGCGCAACGAAATAGTTGAAGCTGAACCCCAGTGCAATCAGCATCACGCCACCCACAGCGAGCACCAGCGCCGAGAAGAGGGCAAAGGCGCCCAGCGGGCTGACCGTTTGCACGCCTTGCAGGCGCACCCCGATCAACCCAAGACCGATCAACGCTGCAATCGCAAAGCTGACCATGCCGATCAGTCCGAAAGGCCGCGCCGGGTTGTAATTGAGAGCCGTCCAGACGATCGATTGTCCAAAGCGCATGCCATCGCGCACTACGCTCAGTTTGGAGCGGCCGATGCGTTCGCTGTAGGGAATCGGCACTTCGACCATTTTCAGGTTTTCATGCAGCGCGCGCGTGCTCATGACCGGCGTCAAGTTCAAACCGTCCGGCAACGGATAGAGCCGCGCAAGCATCGACTTCTTGAAGACGCGCATCCCACTGGCGGAATCGGTGATGTTAGAGG
>JANWYX010000001.1 GCA_025055055.1 Caldilinea sp.
CGATCGGCGGCTGCATCGCCATGAACGCCGGCGGCGTACGCGTGTTGCGCTACGGCATGATGCGCGAACTGACGCTAGGGCTGGAGGTTGTGCTTCCCGACGGCGTCGTGGTGCGCTCGCTGAACGCCGTGCTCAAGAACAACGCCGGCTATGACCTCAAGCACCTCTTCATCGGCAGCGAAGGCACGTTGGGTGTCGTCACCCAGGCGGTGCTGCGGCTCTTCCCGATGCCGAAGGCATGGTTCACGGCTCTGCTGGCGGTTGCAAACTTCGCCCAGGTCACCGCATTGCTGTCGCTTCTGCAGCATCTTCTCGGCGCAGCGCTTACTTCCTTTGAAGTGATGTGGAACGACTATTATCGCCTCACTACGACGCCCCCTGCGCTCGGTAAACCGCCCCTCAGACAGGATTTCACCTATTATGTGCTGGTGGAGGCCACTGGCGGAGACGACAAGCTGGATCGGCAACGATTTGAGCATGTTCTCGATCGTGCCGCCCGTAACGGTCTCTTCGACGATGCAGTGATCGCACGCACGGCGCAACAACGTGCCGATCTCTGGCGCATCCGCGAGGAGTCCGAACAGATCGAGCGTCAATTTCACCCAACCTTTGGTTTTGACGTTAGCCTGCCATTGAGCGCGATGGAGGCGTACATCGCCCGCATGCGTCTGGCGGTAGAGCAACGCTTCGGCAACGACGCGCGCTGTTGGATCTACGGCCACCTCGGCGATGGCAACCTGCACATCAACCTGTGGGCGCCTTCACTGCGGCCAGAGGATGCAGACGCAGCGGCGCAGATCGTCTACGCTCCCCTTTCGACGTTCGGCGGCTCGATTTCTGCGGAGCACGGCATCGGCCTCGAAAAGAAAAAATATCTGTCGCTGTCGCGTTCGCCGCAGGAGATTCAGGTCATGCAGCGGCTCAAGCGAGCGTTCGATCCTCACAATATCTTGAATCCAGGCCGAGTCTTCGACCTGGACGCCGAGGACGACCGATGAGTCTGCCGTGGGTGACCATCGTCCCCTATCGCTCGTTTGGCGTCGCCGAGCAACTCTTCGTGAAAGGCCGGGTTTTATACGATCGCCCGCTCCCTTCTGCCAATGCAGCGGATCCCATCTGGAAAAACTTTTATCATATGCTGCGACGGCTGAACTCGCGCGAGGTGCCAGGCGCGCGCGTGGAAATTCTCTTCGGCGATCAGCGCTGGCAGGTCGTGGCCGACGAGGAAGGTTATTTCACGCTGAGCCTGCCTTTGGCGCGGCCGGTCGATCCGGCGCAGGTCTGGCATACTGTGGGGATGCGCCTAGTGGAGCCACCGGCGCGCAATGCGCCTGTGCAGGCTGTAGCCGAAGTGTTGACGCCGCCGCCTTCGGCGCGTTTCGCCGTCATCAGCGATATCGACGACACCATTTTGCAAAGCCATGCAGCCAGCCTGCTGCGCTCGTTCGTCGCCACCTTCTTCGGCAACGCCCAGACGCGACTGCCGTTCGCCGGCGTCGCAGCGCTCTACCAGGCGCTGTGGAGAGGCGTCAGCAGCGTGGAGATGAATCCCATTTTCTATGTATCGAGCAGCCCGTGGAATTTTTATGACTTTCTGGTCGAGTTCATGGAGCGCTGCCGTTTGCCGGCAGGGCCGATGTTTCTCCACGACTACGGATTGCGGCGTCTGTTTGGCGCGCTCTCGCACCGCCACAAATTGAAGCCGGTTCGCTGGCTGCTGGAGACGTATCCTCATCTTCCCTTCGTTTTAATCGGCGACAGCGGGCAAAGAGACCCGGAGCTGTACAACGAGATCGTGCAGGAGCACCCTCGCCGCATCGTCGCCATTCTCATCCGGGATGTCAGCGGTCGGCGTCGCGACCGCGTGGTGGACGATCTGAGCGAATCCACCAGGGCGCGGGGCGTCCCTATGCGGCGGGTGGCGGATTCGGCGCAGGCGGCCGAGTTCGTTGCAACATTCGGGTTGATTTCCGCCGAGGCTGTTGAAGTAGTGCGTTGCGCTGTGCGCGAGGAAACATGAGGAATGCCTCAGTTTTTTGTCTCGTCGTTTTTTGTCTCGTTGCGCGCCTTTTGCTCCGCCAAGCGTTGGGCGGCTTCGATCCAGCCCGCATAATCCGGCGGAACCGGTGCGCGCGAGGCGCAAATTTCTTCAAGCTGCTGCGGCGTGATGCTTGCCAGCGCTGCGTAGGTGCGGACGCCGGCGTCGTACAGGCGTCGCTTGTACACCTGGCCGACGCCGGGAATTTTTTCAAAATCGTCGACCGGCTCGCTGCTCCAGATGCAGCCCCGCGTCTGGGTCTCTTCCGCCAGTCGCTGCGCCGAGGCGCGAATGGCGTCGAACCGGACCAGTGCCGCCCGCGCTTTGCTCAGCTTCAAGATGCGGCGTAGCGTTTCGTCGTCGAGCATTGCGACTTCCCAATAGGAGCCGATGCCGGCGTCGTAAAGCCTTTGCTCGAAGACCGGGCCGATCCCGTCGATTGCAGAAAGCGTCTGCGGGCGCTCGATGAGGGTCGGCGCAAGGTTGGCCTCCAGGGCGCGCTCGACGAAGCGCCGTTTTGCAGCGGGGAAGGCGGACAGCGGCGCTCCCATTGCGCCCGCCTCCCCTTGTCGGTGCGAAAGCGCCGCCCCCTGTGCGAGGTGTTCTGAGGTTTTTTCGGCGTCTGCGCGCGGCTCGTTCGCCTGCGTCTGCATGGACGCTTCAAGCGAAGATAGGGTGTTCCATTCAGGGAAAGGCCCCGCCCCGGACGCAACCTTTTGCGTTTGCAGCGTCGCAAGCTCCATGCGCAATCGCTCCAATTCAGCGCGCTGTTGGGCCAATTGGGTGCGCAGATCGGACTCCTGGCTTTCTCTGGAGACGGACGCCATGATCTCTTGCATCCGCTGCTCAATGGATGCAATGCGCAGCTGCGCTTCTTCCAAGGCTCGGTTTTTCTGTTTCAGCAGCGCGATCAAAGCGAGCATTGCGCCAACGCTCACGCCGAAGATAAGCAGTCGCAATAGCTTGCGCATCATCTTCTTCCCATCCGGTGAAAGGGTTTGTTTATTGCCCCGCTGCCTCCGCCAGCCGTTGTGCCTCGGCGATCCAGCGTGCGAAGTCGGGCCGTGCAGGTGGCCTGGGCTTGATGATCTCGGCGAGGCGTTCCGGCGTCGTGGAAGCTAGCTCTCGATAAGTGCGAATGCCGGCTTCATATAGCCGTTGCTCGTAGATTCTCCCGATACCCTCGATCGGCTCGAAATCGTCCGGCGCTTCGCCAGACCAGAGCTGACCGACCGTGTTCGTCTCCTGCGCCAGGCGTTCTGCATCTGCGCGAATGGCGTCGAAATCGATGCTCAGCATTTGCAGAGGATTGACCTGCAAAATGCGCTCCATCTCTTCATTGGAAAGATTCGCCAATTCCCAGTAGGTGCCGATCCCTGCCTCGTAGAGTCGCTGTTCATAGACGCGGCCAATGCCCTTGACCAGCGTCAGGTCCTGAGGTACGCGCACGGTCTTTGGCATCAGGCGCATGGCGACCGCCGCGTTGGCAGCGACGAGTTTGGTTTCACTCATCAGCGAGAGCGAACGGCCGAACTCCGCCATGGCCGGCGCGCGCTGTTGCCAGCCAACGGCGTCGGCCAGCTTGTTCTGCAGCCGGGCGATCTCTGCCTCTCGCATCTGCAGCTCTGTGCGCGTCCGCTCCGCCTCTTCTGTGGCGTGTTGCAGGCGAGCCTGCAGCTCCTCGACGCGATGGTGCAGGGTGATCACTTCGTCGTTGCGGTCTGCAAGCTGCGCTTCGAGTTCATCTTGCGCCTGCGTCCGTGCGGCAAGCTCGCGGTTAAGCCGTTCAATTTCGGCGCTCTGCGCAGCGAGGCTCGCAGCCAGCTCGGCTTTGCCGTCGATGAGCGATTGCAGCTGCGCGCGCAGTTCGGTCAGTTCCGCCTCATTTTGGCGGAGCGTTGTGTAACGGCGTTGCGCGGCGACGACGAGGGCGCCCGCTGTGGCGCCGAGGGTCGAAAGCTGTTGCGCCGCTTCCGTCACGGCCGTTTCGTCTTCGCCGTCGAGCGCTGCGGAGAAGGCGGCCAGGCGCTTGTCGAGCTGTTCCATACGGGCCTGGAGATCGCTCAGTTCGGCGGTGCGCGCCGCCAGTTGACCTTCCAGGTCGCTCTTCGCCCGGCCGAGCTCCTCAACCTGGGCCAGCAACATCGCCTGCGCCTCCTGCGCTTGTTGAGCCGCGGCAAGCTGTTGCTCTAGCTCCGCCTTGGTCTGGCTTGTTTCGGCAAGCTGCTGCTGCGTCGTCGTTAGTTCGGCGTTCAACGCCTCCAGCTGGGCCGCAAGGCTGCCGGCGGACTCCTGCGCATTGCGCAGTTGCTCCTCCAACGCAGTTCTGGCCTGTGCGCCTTCGGCGAGCTGTGCCTCCAGCGCCAGTCTGGCCTGGGCAGTTTCGCCAAGCTGCGTCTGCAGCCCGGTCACCTGTGCGCGCAGCGTTTCCGCTTCTGCGACTGCGGTCGAGAGCTCGGACTGGAGGTGGGCGATGCGAGCCTCTCGCTCCAGGGCGGCGTTGTCCTTGGCCGTGAGCGTGGCCTCGAGGCTGGTCTTGGCTGCGCTCAGGACGCCGAGCTGTTCTTCGAGCGTCGTAATTCGATGTTTCTTCTCGTCCAGTTGCGTTTGCAAAGCGCTGTTGGTGGCGCTTAAGACGTCCACCTGCGCGCGCAGCGCTTCGGTCAGGCGTTGCGCGCCGGTCAACTGCTCGCTTTGCCGGATATAGGCGGTCTTGAGCGCTTCAATCGTGGCGTCCAGGTTGCGCATCCTCGTTTCGACGATGAGGAAAGCCTCGCTCTCGTCAAGAGATTGTGCGTTCGGTGCGGCGTCGGCTGTAGACGTTGTATTTTCAACCGGCATGACTCTCTCCCTCTTCTTTCGGAGCGACCGGCGATGACTCGGTTGCGACATCCGGTGCGATCGCTGTCGATGCACCCTGAGGCAAGGATGCATCAACGCGTGCAAGGAGGCTGCGCAATTCGGCGTCATAGCCATCAATTCGCTCGAGGAAACGGTTCATGAAGTCGACGCGCGTTTGCAACCGTTGCGCAAGCGCATCTCTTTCTGCGAGCAATGCCTGAAGCTCAGCGCGGATGGCCGCAATCTGGTCGTTCAAGCCTCCCACTTCGGCGGTGCGAGCGTCCAGCGCCTGTTGCAGCGCCTCGCGGTCGGCAAATGCCTGCTCGAACGTCGTCTTCAAGCGTTCGTATTCGCTGCGCAGCTCGTCCAGTTCCGCCGTGCGCGCGGCCAGCGCTTCGTTGAGGCCTGGTCCATCCACGGGGGACAGCGCCTCTTCGGAGGGCTGCATCTCTAGCAGCGCAGCCTCCAGGCGTCGCGATGTCTCCTCGGAGGCGATGCGGTTGCGCAGTGCAACGTATTCGCTGTTGCGTTTTTCCAGCGCGGCGGCAAGCTGCGCGCCCATCGCCGTCAACATACTGAGATCGCGACGCAGGTAATCGAGTTCGTTTTGCGCGTTGGCCAGTGCACGGTCGCGCGCCGCCAGCGCAGCGGTGATGGCGTCTTCGCCGCCGGCGAGGATGTCGCGATACTCACGCCGGCGCAAAAAAAGTTCGGCTGCGACCAGCGCTTCTTTTTCGGCGAGTCGATCGGCGGCAGCGCGCGCCAGCGCCAGTTGGTGTTCGAGTTCAACCACGCGGTCGCTCAGGTCGCTCTCCTGTGGTCGCTCGGCCAGCGCCGTCGTCGATTTCTGCTCCTCTGCTGATTCCTCGATCTCAAACGCTCCGGCGCTGTCGTCCGAGGCAGTCTCACCTCGCCGTGTTGCGCGGCGGACGACCGCCGCCTGACGCACCGCACTCAATGCGCCTCTGGTGTGAACCAGCTCGGTGGTGAGCAGGAGACGCGCGTCACGCTCTTTCTCCAAAGCCATCCGCAGACGTTCGGCAGTCTCCTTTGCGTGCGCCAGCTCTCTACTTGCCACCTTCAACTGTTGAACGAGGGCTTTTCTTTCCTCCGCCATCTCGTCGAGCGTGGCGAGGTTTTCCCGCAATTGTCCTTGCATCTTGCGTAGCTCATCTTCGACCTCGCGCACTTTACGACGCAGCGACTCGATCTCGGCGGATGCTTTTTCTAGCTCATACACCGGCCCGCCGCGGCCGGCGAACCAGGCGATGATGAATCCTAACAGAAATGCACCGATCAGGTACAGGAAAGGCATGACATCCATAGCGTTCTCCTGTGGAAGGTGGATGGAGCCACCCGCAAAGGACTTCCCGCTCGATGGATCGAGGAGGCGGAGCAGGGCGGCCTTGCCGCCCAGGCGCGCCGGCCAGGGTCAACCGACAGCTTGCTTGGCTTGCAACTCGTGCAGTTGTCTCGTGAGTTCAGCGATGCGGGCATTTGCGGCCAACAACTCCTCGTCTTTCATCTTGATCATCGTGGACGTCAGCGCCGCCATCTCGCTGGCGACGTCCCCGCGCGCTTTTTGTAGACGATCCTCCAGATCGGCCTTCGTCGCAGACAATGCTGCGACCGTTGCCTTCGCAGAGTCAAGCTGCGCCTGCAGTTCGGCACGGCCGCGTTCACTTTCCTCCAGCAGATTCTGTAGGTTGACGGCGCGCTGATGGGCTTCATTCAGAGCCGCCTCGCGTGCGCGTTCGTTCTCCGCCGAAACGCCGGCTTCCGCCTCCAGCGCCGATAGCTTGAACTGCATGGCATCCAGCGCCTCGCGCAGTTGCTTGTTCTCGAGGACGGTGGCTTCGTATTGGGCCCGCAGCTCTTCCAATTCATGGGCGGCATTGCTCTGCGCCCGGTCGAGCCGATCGTGAAGCATCGCCAGTTGCATCTTGACGTCGGCGACCTCGATGCTGCGCGATTGCAGGTCGGCCTGCAGTCCTTCGATGCGCTCGGCGGACGCCTTCACCTCCTCCTGAGCGGCGCTCAACCGCTTGCGCAGTTCATCGCGCTCGGCAGCAACGCTGCTCATTTCACGGTTGAGGGTTTCAATCTCTCTGCGCGCGTCCATCAGTTCGCGCTCGGTGCGCCGATTTTTGCTTTGATGTTCGGCGAGCCGTTCTTCCAACTCGGCGTTGCGCCGTTGCGCCGGCAAGCCGATCAGCAACCATCCCAAAATTAGGCCGACGACGACGGCGATCAACAGCGGCATCCAATAGGCGATGATCCACTGCAGATTCATCCAGTCCATAATTTTTCTCCTCAATCGTCAGAGTGTGAATTTGGCCCGAAAGATTTGCTATACTTAAAACATGCGCTGTTCTTGTGGTGAAGAATCTGCAATGACGAGTTGTTGCCGGGAGCAGACCTGTTGAACATGAAAGTGACGCTGCAAGGATAATACGGCACTTTTAGTTTCCATCAGCGGACAACTTTTGTCAAACGGATTTTTCCATCTTGACCGCTGCTGCAATCCGGAAAATTTGATGATTTTGTCAAAAATCATCTGGGCAATGATCGTAGGCGCTGCTCTCGGCCATACGTTCTCGACGGTTCGCAAGGTTGCGGATGATTCGAGGAGGCGCCGCACAAAGTGGCGCCCATGGATTGCCGAACGCAATTGCTCCAATTTCATCGGGTTTCCCGGAAGATAGCGGTGAGAAGCCAAATTCAATCGATCATCTCATGCCAATCGAGGAAAGGATGCACTTATGGAGTACCGTTTCTTAGGTCGCACCGGCGTTAAAGTCAGTGAGCTTTGTCTGGGCGCCATGACCTTCGGCCGCGAGACGCCCGAAGAGGTCAGTCTGCAGATGATGGACCGTTTCTTCGAGGCGGGCGGCAATTTCATCGACACCGCCGATGTCTATACGCGC
>JANWYX010000062.1 GCA_025055055.1 Caldilinea sp.
CGATCGCGCGCCGGAAAACTCAGAGGCGGAGACTGTAAGGCCAGCAAGCCGATCAATTTACCATTGGCCCGATCGACAATCAGGAATCTCAAGCGGCGACCGTAACCCTTAGAAAACGGAATGGACCAGAGTAATCGGGCCATACGGAAGAGGTCATGTTGTTGTTCGGTTGTGACTTCGATCAGCGCCGGATCAACGCGCTCGGGTGCGATTTCGTCGCCATTGGCGAAGAAAGGGAGATATTGAGGAAGATGGCGCCGAAGCCAATCCTGACGGGCGACAATTTCTAATTGATAGGCCGGTCTATGGATTTGCCGCAAGCCCTCTTTGTCAGCCACGGGAGGACATAACGCGCCATCCTCTGTTATCACAAAGCCGACTTCTTTTAGCCTATCCAGCACAAGTTCCTTCAGTTCCGCTGCATCCACTCTAACGACCTTTATTGTGTTTAAGGAGCGTTTATTGTGTTTGAGAGCGACAGCGCTCAAACAATACACATCTAATAAGGGCAGACGACCAACCCGCTAGAAGATTCCGGTTTTTAGACGGCGCCCAAGGAGAGCCCCTGATCAATGCTCTTTCCGAAATTCTTCCGTGTCCTATTTTCGTTTTGGCCTGTGCACGGTTATGTTTCTCAGCGTTTGGCAATCTATTTTGCCGGGACGCTGCCGCTATCTCCGATCGGACCGCGCCATGTGCCCTTCCAGTCGCGCCAGAAGCCATTCCGAGACGATCGTGAGCACCCAGTAGATGGCGGCCGCCAGCAAAAACATCTCCATATACTTGCTGTCTCGCCGCGCAAAGCGGTTGGCGCGATAGGTGATCTCCCACACTCCCATCACCGACACCAGCGAAGAGTCCTTCTGCATGGCGATGAACTGGTTGCCGATGGCCGGAATGATGATTTTGATGGCCTGTGGCAGGACGATCAAGCGCAGCGTCTGCCAGCGACTCATACCCAGCGCCGCGGCAGCCTGCCACTGTCCATGGCTGACCGACTGGATGCCGGCGCGGAAGATTTCGGTCATATAGGCGCCGTAGTTGAGACTGAGCGCCAGTACGCCGGACTGTATGGCGGTCAAAATGAAAAGCGCGCCCAGCCAAGGGTAGCCGCGCGCAGCGATCTGCTGACCGATCTGCGGTAGACCCAGGTAAATGATAAAGATTTGCACCAGCAGCGGCGTGCCGCGAAAGATGGAGACATAGAAGGTGGAAAGACCGTGAAAGAAGGCGTTGGAGGAGAGACGCCCTAATGCGCCAAAAAGGGCGATGACCGACGCAATGGCGATCGAGATCAGCGACACGCCAAGGGTGACGCCGATGCCTAACAAGACGAACTCGGCGTTGCTGACCGTATACCCGAAATCGATGTTGAGAAAGGAAAAAACAAACCAGAGGATGGCGAAGAGTGCAACCCACACCGCAAAGACGCGAACGCGCTGCAACGTGCGTCGGCGTCGCTCCTGCGCCAAAAGATGTGCGGCGAAGGCCTCCTGATCTTGCTTGCGCGTCAGGTCATAGCGACTACGGGAAGCGGCGTCTTCGCCTGCCTGTGCTGTCATCACGTCTTCCTTTCTCTGTAGAAAAGAGGAGACCGACAGGCGACATCGCTCCCTCTAGAGCCGCCTGCCATCTCCTCATCATCCTCCGTTCGCTTCCGACTATTGCTCCAGGCCGGCCAGATCAAACTCCGCCGCCGCTGAAGTCAAGTCCACACCGTAGTATTGTTCCGAAAGCGCCAACAGCACGCCTTCCGCATGCAGCTCCTGAATCGCTTTCGTGACGGCATCGCGGAACGCAGTAGTATCTTGCGGTGCAGACTTATCAATGGCGCCGGCCAGATACTCGAAGTAGACCGGCTCACCGAGCTGCTTGAGCGGGCCACCGTTTGCGATGTAGGTCAAGCCGGTCGGCTGCGCGGTCAGCACCGCATCGAGGCGCACACCGTCGCCCAGCGCCAGGTCTTCCAGCGCAGGTACGTCGGTGTCATAGCCGACGATCTGGGCGTCGCTCACCACAAATTCAATGGTCTCGCCGGGAATGCTCAGCGTGCCGTCCAGATAGGACTCGTAGGTGCAGCCCGTGCAGACGCCGATGCGCTTGCCGGAGAGGTCGGAAGGCTGCGTGAAGGTCGTGTTATCCTGATGCACGAAGAAGGCCGCCGGCGTCGTGTAGTAGGGCTGTGTGAAGTACAGGTTGCGCATGCGCTCCGGCGTGATCGTCATCGAGCCGATGCTCAAATCCCAGCGGCCGGCCCAGCCGCCGGCGGTGATCAGCGTCCAGTCCGGCGTGACAAAGCACGCTTCCACGCCCAGCTTTTCGGCGATGGCGACCGCCACGTCGATGTCAAAGCCGCTGAACTGATTGGCAGGCCGCTCGTCACCGGTGCATTTGGTGTCGGCGGGCGGCGCCACGCCTGCCACCAGCTCCGACTGCGGCGGATAGGCGGGGTCGGTGGAGACGATCAGCTTGCCGCGCTGCTGCACGATGGAGAGCAAATCGGCGGCGGGCGCTTCTTCGCCGACAGGCGTCGCCGCCGTCGGCGCAGCGACCGGCATCTGGCACGCGCTCAGCGCCAGCAGGATGAGCATCCATAGGGAAAGGTGCATCGTGCGGGATTTCATCAGGTTCCTCCTTGCTTGTTCTTAAATCAATCCGGACTCCAACACTTCCAGCGCCGCGTTGCGGCCGTTGACGCCGATCACGCTGCCGCCGGGATGCGTGGCCACGCCGCAGAGGAAGAGGCCATCCATCGGCGTGCGATAGGCCAGCCGTTTTTCCCACATGTAGTTCGGTAGAATTTCGCCCTGGAAGATGTGGCCGCCGACCAGCCCCACTTTCTCTTCGATGTGCGGCGGTCCCAGCACCTCCATGTGTTCGATGGCGTCGGGAAAATTGCTGACATAGCGAGCGATCGAAGCGACGGCCAGCTT
>JANWYX010000449.1 GCA_025055055.1 Caldilinea sp.
ACTGGAACTGACCCCGGAAGGCATCTTGATTCGCCGCGTCGAGGAAGCCGAACTTGTGGAGACGTCCACCGCCCATCCCGAAGAGCTGCTGCCCGAAAGATCTCGGGGATGGCTGTACTTCCTTGTACGCCGCGGCAAGAAAGCATAGCGCAGAAATGATGGATGCAATGCTCCAACCACGAACCCTCACACCAATGCCGGAAACGACAATGCCGGCAGTGGAAACGATCGATCTGGAACGCGTCTATCGCCGCGATCACCAGACCGTGCGGGCGCTCGACGGCGTCACGCTCACCATCCAGGCCGGTCAGTTTGTCGCCGTCAAGGGGCGCTCCGGCAGCGGCAAGACGACGCTACTCAATTGCATCGGCGGCCTGGATCAGCCGACGGCCGGCCGCGTGCGCGTCTTTGGCAATGAAATCGGCTCCTGGTCGGAACGTCGGCGCACGGCGTGGAGAAAGCAAGAGATCGGTTTCATTTTTCAGTCGTTAGGGCTCCTGCCCATTCTGTCGGCGTCGGAGAACGTGGAGCTTGCGCTCAGGCTCAAAGGCGTCGCCGCCCCCGAACGACGCAAGGCGACGCTCGAGGCATTGGAGATGGTGGGCCTTGTAAAATGGAAAGATCATCGCCCCTATGAGCTTTCCGGCGGCCAACAGCAGCGCGTGGCGATCGCGCGCGCGCTGGCGCATTCCCCCCGCCTTTTGATCGCCGACGAGCCCACCGCCAACCTTGACACCAAAACAGCGCACAGCGTCCTATCTCTTTTTCGCACACTGGTGAACGAACGTCATATCACGCTGCTTATGGCCACCCATGATGCGCTTGTGGATGCCTACGCAGATCGCGTGCTCCATCTGAGCGATGGGCGTCTCCTCGCCTAGAAAGAAAACGCGCCGAGACGCCCAGATTTCGCTTTCGGGTTTCCGATCTTCTTTCGACCAAAATCCTCATAAAAAACCCAAAAATTCCAGGTTGACACTTGCATAAAAGTGTGCTACACTGTTGGCCATGTAAGAGCTTTCATGAAAGCTCTTACAGTGTTCATGTTCATTGCATGAACATGCGCGCCCCAGAAAATCCAGACATACGATCTTAGCGAAAATCTTTTTTGAATGTCTTCGACAATTTACGATGTCGCCTCGCGTGCAGGCGTGAGCATCGCTACAGTTTCGCGCGCGCTCAATGCGCCACAAACGGTACATCCGGCCACCCTGCAGCGAATCCAGGAAGCCATCGACGAGCTCGGGTTTGTGCCCAAAGCCGAAGCGTCGGCGCGGGCACGGCGCATCCATCGCCAGATTGGGGTCTTGGCGCCCTTTTTTATGCACTATCCGTCGTTCACGCAGCGACTGCGCGGCGTTTCAAGCGCCCTGCTGGACACCGGCTTCGAACTGGTCGTTTACAACGTGGACACGCCGGAGCACGTGCGCAGTTACTTGCACACGCTGCCGATCACACGACGGCTGGATGGCCTGCTGATCATTTCGCTGATGTTGAGCGATGAAGAAGCGGCGCGTTTGGTGCAACACGGACTGCCAACTGTGCTCATCGAGGGTTCACACCCGAGTTTGCCTGCTGTGGAGATCGAGAATGTAGAGGGCGGAGAGATTGCAGCCGAATATCTGCTGGCAAAAGGACATCGACGCATCGGTTTTGTGGGCGGCGATCGCCGACTCCCCGGGTATGCCATCGGCACCAGCGCGTTGCGCTTCCAGGGTTTTTCCAAGGTGTTAGAGCAACATGGCGTTGCGCCGATCCTGCCCGGCTTCGCTCCACAGACGGCCTCGCATGAAGAGGCGCGACGCCAAGCGCTTGACCTGCTGGCGCAGCCATCGCCTCCGACCGCCATCTTTGCAGGCAACGACACGCTGGCGCTCGGCGTGTTGAAGGCGGCGCGAGAGCTGGGAATGCGGGTGCCGGAAGACGTCGCCGTATTGGGTTTCGATGACGCAGACTTCGCCGAATACATCGGACTCTCAACTATCTCTCAATCGCTGGAGGAGTCGGGACGTCTTGCAGTGGAGATGCTGCTCTCGATGATCTCGGAGTCCTCGCGCACCGGTCGCCGTATCCGGCTGCCGCTGCAAGTGATGGAACGCGACACCACCTGAAAAGAGCGGAATCGGACATTTCGCCGGGCGGCGACGGCTCGGCAAGAAGGCCACTTTTGCATCGGTTAACCTCTGGAAGCTTCCAGGTTAGCAATACAGGTCTTTCGCTCAATTAGCATCAAAAGGAGAATGTCACTATGAAACGGCGATATTTAGCCATCTGGAGTTTGCTCCTAGTGCTGTCCATAGTGTTGGCAGCATGTCCTGGGCAACCGGCTCCTACGCCCACGGCACCGCCGCCTGCTCAAGAAGCTGCCACTCCAGAGCCTACGGCGACCGAAGCGCCCACGCAGCCGGCTGCACCTGCTCAGGAAGGCGTGGTGACGCTAACGTGGGTGGGGCCCGGTCCTGGGGCCGAGTTCGAGGCGCGCCGACAGCAGGTGGAGCGCTGGAATGCGGCAAACCCTGACATCCAGGTGCGCCTGATCGAAGGGCCGGTTTCGGCGACCGACCGCATCGGCCTTTATCTGCAGGCGTTCCAGGCGCAGTCCGCAGACATCGACATCATGCAGATCGACGTAATTTGGCCCGGCGACTTGGCGGAGCATCTCATCGACTTTTACGAGTACGAAGGCGTCGCCGAGTCGGTGGCGGGCGACTTCCCGGCCATCGTGCAGAACAACACGGTCGATGGACGCCTGGTGGGCCTGCCCTGGTTCACCGACGGTGGTCTGCTCTATTATCGCACCGATCTGCTGGAGAAGTACGGCTTCGACGGCCCGCCGCAGACGTGGGACGAGCTGGAGCAGATGGCGCAGACGATCCAGGACGGTGAGCGCGCCGAAGGCAACCAGGACTTCTGGGGCTTCGTGTGGCAGGGCGCTCCCTACGAGGGTCTGACCTGCGACGCGTTGGAGTGGATCTATTCGAGCGGCGGCGGCACGATCGTCAGCCCGGACAAGGTCATCACCATCAACAATCCTGCTGCAGCGGAGGCGCTGGACCGCGCCTATAGCTGGATCGGCAAGATCACCCCGCCCGGCGTAACAAGCTTCATGGAAGAGGAATCGCGCCGCGTGTGGCACGGCGGCAATGCAGCTTTCATGCGCAATTGGCCCTACGCCTACGGCCTCAGCCAGGGGGAGGACAGCGCAGTAAAGGACAAGTTCGACGTCACGGCGCTGCCGGGCAAGGAGCCGGGCATGAGCGCAGCGACGCTCGGCGGCTGGCAGGTTGGCGTGTCGAAATACAGCCGCAACCCAGAGGCCGCCGTCAAGCTGGCCCTGTGGCTGACTTCGGAGGAGGAGCAAAAGTTCCAGGCGCTCAGCCCCTCTTCGCTGATCCCGACCAAGGTGGCGCTATACTCCGATCCGGACATCGCCGAACAGCGCCCCTTCATGCCGAGATTGTTGCCCGTCTTCACCAGCGCAGTCGCTCGCCCGTCGACGGCCACGGCGCCCAAGTACAACGAGACGTCTAACATCTTCTTCTCGAATGTCTTCGAGGTGTTGACCGGACGCATGAGCGGTGCGGACGCTGTGGCCACCATCGAGCTGGATCTGCAAGATCTACTCGGCTTCCCTGTCGGTGCGCCGTAGGAGGCTCGCCTCAAGTTCACCGATCCCGACGAAAGTTCCGTTCTCGACGCCTTTCCTCGCCGAAAGGCGTCGAGAACTCTCCCTCACCGCCGAAAAAGGTCTGCGCCGAAAAAGGTCTGTCTGTGCGTAAGCGCCTTTGGGCAAATGACGGCCTCCTCCTTTCTCGGCGACGGACCGACGCCGGGAGCACGCGTGAGGGAAGGACATCCATGCAATTGTCGCCAGCTTCAGAGTCTAGTTAGAAGGAGCATCGACTATGGCCAGACAAGGCGGCAGTGATTTGGCCAGACGAGAACAGCGGTTAGCCTATTGGTTGCTGGCGCCGACATTTATCATCTTGCTGGCGATCGCCATTTATCCGCTCTTCTCGGTCTTTTACACCAGTTTTACAAACAGTGTGTTCGCCAGCGCGGCGCCTACTGAGTTCGTCGGTTTGCAGAACTATCAAAGACTGCTCAGTGTGACACTCCGGCAGCTTCCGCCCAGACTGGATGAAGCTGGACAGCCGATCGTGGATCCGAACACCGGCGCCGTGCAATACGAGAGCGCCGTCACAGTGCTCCCTCGCGAACCGATTCGCTTTCGCCCCGTCACGCAATTCGATCTCTTCGGGTCGCGGTTTGTGCTGGGGGCGACCGACCCCAATTTCATCCGCGCCGTCTGGGATACGATCGTCTTCGCCGTTGCGACCGTCTTTCTGGAACTGGTCTTGGGGATGATCGTCGCCCTGATCGTCAACGCCAACTTCAAGGGGCGTGGCTTCATGCGAGCGATCATCCTGATTCCGTGGGCGATCCCAACGGCCGTCTCTTCTCAGATGTGGGCCTACATGCTTCAGCCGAATCGCACGGGTTTTTTCAACACCATCTTTTGGTACCTCGGCCTGG
>JANWYX010000153.1 GCA_025055055.1 Caldilinea sp.
GACGACGTTGGCGACGGTGATCGCACCGTTCACTTCGATGGCGTCGTGCGTGTCTGCAAAGAGGTCGATGGCGCCGGCGTCGGGCGAGGTCGCTGCCAGGCCGATCAAGGTTATGTCCCCGTCGAAGCGGTCGCTAATCCAGACCGCGGGTCCGGCGGCAGGCGCAATCGTGACCAAACCGCTTGCCTGAAGGGTCAGGTTGCCCATTGGGCCGGCAATGGCCGACCCCATCAGGCTGAGGTCGACGCTTTCGTTGTAGACACCTGCGCAGATGGCGATGACATCTCCAGGCGAGGCGTTGTTGACGGCCGCCTGAATCGTAGGGTGATCGCCTCCGGACGGGCAGACGGTGATGGTCGCTGCGTGGGCGGGCGCGCTGATCAGCGTCGCCAGCGCCCAAAGCAACGCCAACGCCAGCAGCAGCGCGCTCCAGCGCGGTGCACTTCGGTGGAATGAGGGGGTAAATTTTGAACTGGCTTGCTCCTTGTTGGATGAATGAATGTAAGGTTAGATGAAAAACCAATGATTGATAGACAGGTGGAGAGCCATCCCCCATGGCGACGCGTTGGAGTGCGAGGCGTGGATTGTAGCTACACCTTTCTCATTATCACTTACTATTTCTTAAAGCTCAAGACGAAAAACGGCTGATGGTTATTAGAAAAATCATTGGTCAATAAGCGTAGCTGCGGCTACGAGCCGCAGGTTTGGGCATATCGGCAAATTGCTAAAATCATTTGCCAACTCCAAAGGTTGTGAAATTATGCGGGAAAATTCTAATTCCGATGGGTTACAAAAGCGTTACGCTGTAAGTAAGCGATCGAGGCAATGCACAAAACTATCTTTCGCGGTTGAAGTGGATGAGGGCCGTTCCCAGCACAAAGGCGCCGAGCAGCGCTGCGCCGATGCCGCAGAGCAAATGGATGGCGCGGAACGCGCGGGTGGTTGTGGGCGGCTTTAGCCTGAGCAACCCAACCATCAACAAGGCCCACAGCGCAGCACCGAGGACAAGCCCGACGAAGGTCGACACATAGCCCGTGGCGTCCACCGGCGATGCGACAAACAGAAGCGCTGCGGCAGCCACACCCACCCAGAGGCCGAGCGCATAGGGATTGGTGAAGCCGGTTTTGGCGCTGCTGCGGAAGCCTTGTTGTGCTTCGCTCAAGTCAAGGCGTGGCGCTGCACCCTGGCGTGCGTCCAACAGTGCGCCCCAAGCCAGCCGTAGGAAGAAAAAGGCGCCGACAATGGTGAAAATGATGCGCAACGGTGTCAGTCCGGCCGTGACATAGAGCAGGAGCAACGCTGCAGCCATCCAGGGCGCATCGCCTACAATTGCACCGGCGAAGATGGCCAGAAGCCTGCCGGGTCCGCCGCGCCTGCCTTCGGAAAGCCCTGTGGCGGCGACGGAGAGCTGTTGCGAATAGAAGAGAAAACCGGCGGCGAGGGCGAGCATAAATGCAGCCATACACTTTAGACCTTCTGCGCAAGCACGCGACCGATGACCTCAAGCCCGCGCTCCACCAGCGCAAGGTTGGCCTGGCTGCCCATGTGGCCGATGCGAAAAACCTTGCCCGCCAGCTCGCCGTAGTTGCCGCCGACCGCCATGCCATGGCTGCGCAGCGCGCGGTCAAATTCAGGCCAGCTCCACCCCTCGGGCATATAGGCGGCGGTCACGGTCGGCGAATTGTACGCCTCTTCTGCAGGAAAGAGCCGGATTCCCAACGCCTCCAGGCCGCGACGACATCGCTCCGCTGCCGTTGCATGGCGCGCATAGACCGCCTCCATGCCCTCTGCCAGCAGCAGATCGAGCGAGATTTCCAGGGCGGCCAGGGCGCTCCAGTTGTGCGTGTACGGTAGATACCGCTGCGTCGGTCCTTCGCGCCAGGGCGCCAACGCGTCATAACCCACATAGTTCACCTCGGCTACAGCCTGCCAGGCGCGCTCGCTCACGGTCACAATCGAGAGGTCGGGCGGCAAGCTCAACGCCTTCTGACTGCCGAGCAGCCCCAGGTCGATGCAGCAGCGATCGACCTCGACGGGAACACCGCCGCCGCTGGCCACAAAGTCTACATAAAACAGCGCATCCACCTCACGGCAAATCTGTCCAAGCTCCTCCAACGGATTGAGCGTGCCGCTCGGCGTCTCGCAATGGACGGCGGTAACCAGCTTGGGGCGGAAGCGTTGCGCCGCCTCGCGCACCGGCTGCGGATCGAGAATGCGGTCGAAGGGAAAGCCGACGACTTCCACCTCGGCCCCGATTTGGCGCGCCATGTCGCCGATGCCGTAGCCGAAGAGGCCGGTTCCCACCGCCAACACGCGGTCGCCCGGCTGCACCACGCTTTTGAGCGCGCCCCACAGCGCAAGCATCCCTTCGCCCGTTTGAATCGTCACCTGCGCGCTTGCGCCTAAAACGGTCTGCAGCTTGGCTGCACAGCGTTCGTACAGTTCAAAAAACTCCTCCTCTAGGTCTGCGCTGCCGTAGTCAATAGCGTAGGCGGCGCGCACTGCCTCTGGCACTGAGACCGGACCCGGCACAAGTGGAATCGGATAGCTTTGCATCTTGGCCTCCCTCTGGATTCACGGTAACATGCTGTAGTAACAGCTGAATGGCCGGAAATGTGGAAGAGAACACAAAGCCGCAGAGGCGCAAAGAAAGGATAGAATAGAAACGCATTGGCGGCTGCGTGCAATTTCATTGTTTTCGGCGCTCCCGGCTCAGACGCCCAATATAGTACTACGAGATCATTCTAAAGAGTAGCAAAGAGTATGTTGTAATGAGTTTGCCGCAGGTTTTTGTGAACCGAAAAAGTTTTCTCACCGGCCCGTTTGGCGCAGGGAAAACAACTGCAGCGATTGCGCACCTGCGCCAACTGCTGCGTGGGGAGCGCGTACGCGGAGATGACATCCTGGTGCTGTTGCCACAGCGCTCGCTGGCTGGGCCCTACCACGAAGCGTTGCGGAGCGCAGACTTGCCGGCGGGGCCGTTTGTGCGCGTGACCACCTTCGCCAGCCTGGCGCAACAGGCCGTCGAACTCTACTGGCCGTTACTGGCGCCGGTGGCCGGCTTCGCCGATCCGACGCGGGAGCCGACCTTTCTGACGCTGGAGACGAGCCAATATTACATGGGGCCGCTGGTGGACGCTGCCGTTGAGGAAGGCGCCTTCGACGCCGTGCGCGTTGAAAGGCCGCGCATCGTCAGCCAGGTGCTTGACAACCTCAACAAGGCGGCGCTGCACGGGCTGAGCATCGACGAGGCGTATGAACGGCTGGAGCTGGCGGTTCCTCCAGGCGAACAGCGCACGGCTCGCCTCAACGCCTTGCGCGCAGCGCGACGCATCTCCCATCAATTCCGCCGGCGTTGTCTGCAAGAGACGCTCCTCGATTTCAGCCTGCAGGTTCAGCTTTTCAACGAGCATGTCCTGACCAATCCCTGGAGTCGCACACATCTGTTTCGGACGCACCGCCATCTGATCTACGACAACGCCGAAGAAGACACCTTCAGCGCTCATCGCCTGGTGAGTGAGTGGTTGCCGCAGCTCGACAGCGCCCTGATCATCGTCGACAGCGATGCCGGTTATCGTACCTTCCTCGGCGCCGACCCTGCGGGCGTGGAGACTCTGCGTCGTTTGTGCGAAGAGGAGATCGTCTTCGAGCGTTCGCATGTCATGCGGCCTGCGCTCGTGCATCTGGCGGAGCGGATTGAAGCCGTTTTCGACGGCCGGCGCCGCAGCGCGGCGCCACCCTCCGAACCGGTGCAAACGCCGGCCCTTGTCATTCCCGACCAACTCTTCCGCTTCTATCCACAGATGATCGCCTGGGCCGCGGAACAGATCGGCAGGCTGGTGCATGAGGAAGACGTGCCGCCCGGCGAAATAGCGGTTCTGGCGCCCTTCGTCAGCGATGCGCTGCGCTTCAGCCTGCAGATGGCGCTGGAACGCTACAACATTCCTCTGGCGACGCATCGCCCCAGCCGCGCGCTGCAGGATGAGCCGGCGGCGCGTGCGTTGTTGACTCTGGCGCGGCTGGCGCATCCTTTCTGGGGGGCACCGCCTTTGCCCGCCGACGTGACGCTGGCGCTCACCCTTGCGATCGAGGGCCTGGACCCTGTGCGCGCCAGCTTGCTTTCCGAGCGGGTTTATCCGCCACGGCGTCGTGACAATGATCTGGGGGCCTTTGCGTCGCTGGCCGAAGCGGAGCGTCGGCGCATCACCTATGCAATCGGCGAACGCTACGACCGGCTGCGCGACTGGCTTTACGACTATCGCAGCGAGAGCGAGCCGACGCCGCTCGACCAGTTTTTTGCGCGGCTCTTCGGCGAAGTGCTCGGCCAGCCGGGCTTCGGCTTTCATGAGGATAATGACGCCGCGCGCGTGGCGAGCCGGCTCGTCGAGTCGGCTCGCAAGTTTCGTTGGACCTTTGAAGGCGAGCGCCCGGATGCACCCGACCCGATTCGACTTGGACGCGACTACGTGCGTCTTGCGGAGAGCGGCGCGTTGGGCGCGCTCTATTTGCCCGGCTGGCGCACGCCGGAGAACGCTGTGTTCCTGGCGCCTGCCTACACCTTCCTGCTGCGCAACCGGCCGGTGGAAATTCAGTTTTGGCTGGACATCGGCGCCACGAGCTGGTGGGAGCGCCTCTATCAGCCGCTCACGCATCCCTATGTGCTTTCTTCGCGCTGGCCGCTCGCTGCACCGTGGACGGATCGCGATGAGTATCTGGCGCGCCAGGAGACGCTGCGTCGGCTGTTGCTCGGCCTTGTGCGGCGCACGCGGCGACAGATCTACCTGGCCGCCAGCGACTACAGCGAAAGCGGTTTTGAGCAGCGCGGCCCGCTGTTGACGATCGTGAACCGGCTGCTGGGGGAAGTTGCAGGAGGGTGATGGCACCCGACCTTTACAGAATAGATAAGTTGCCGGCCGGGTACGGCGCCGGCCTGCGCCAAAACATCTATCGCTCACCGTTTGTCTTCGCTCAGCCCACGGCGACCAAGCCTGCGATGAACGAGAATCGACACTTTCCGATCGAACGCATTTTCTGATCGCACGCAATCCATCTCACAATTTTCCCCTTGACAATCCTCTTTGACTGTGCTACTCTGTTTGCAAGTTTGTCCACAGCGTGGACAAATGTGCAAAGTCGATGCAGAAACTTTCTGCTCGTTCCCAAAAAAGCTAGACATTCGAATAGTCCTTTTGCGTTTGCTTGAGTTGAGGTTCCGATGCAGGCAACCCGGTCGCATGAAACGCGCACGCGGCGACGCGTTCCGCTTTGGTCGCCCGAAGCGCCCTTGATTTGGATGGCGCCCGCTATCATCTTATTGCTGCTATACTCAATCTATCCTCTGATCTATAACATCTGGACCAGTTTCCATAAGTTTGACCCTCTTGTGCGTGATTTTGTCTGGGTGGGCGGTGAAAACTGGTCTACGCTTTTCACGGATTTGCGTGCCTTAAACGCCGTGCGCGTGACTTTCACCTACAGCGCTATCGCCCTTTCTGTGCAATTAACTCTAGGTTTAGCTATTGCTATGTTGCTTGACGCCGGCGTCTATGGCCGCGGTCTATGGCAGTCGTTGCTAATTCTGCCTATGGTGACGCCGCCTGCTGTCGTTGGGTTGATTTTTCGGTTGCTGGAGCACAGCGAATACGGCGTTATCTCATGGGTTTTGTACAGCGCAGGCCTTATTGGCAGGCAGGAGCCGCTTCTTGGCGGGACCGGGCAGAACGCGCTGTTCGGCGTACTGCTGGCTGACATCTGGCAATGGACACCGTTTTGCATTTTAATCCTGCTGGCTGGTCTGAAAGCCTTGCCTACGGACCCACTGGAAGCTGCAGAAGTGGACGGCGCCAATGCTTGGCAGAAATTTTGGCATGTGAAATTGCCCTTGCTGCGCAACGTGCTAGCGGTGGTGATCTTGTTCCGCATTATCGATTTGTTTCGGGTGTTCGACTACATCTACGTGATGACGAGCGGGGGACCCGGACAACGCACAGAAACAATCAGTTACTACGCGTATCAGACCTATGTTTTTATCAACTGGGGGTACACGGCTACGCTAGGCGTGGCGATCCTCGTGGTGATTTGGCTCACCGCGTTCCTGTACACGCGCATTTTCCATGTTGAGTGGTGAGATAGGAGACGGAGCAAGCATGGCTGCGGAGAGGTTGACGGCAAAGCCGGTCGCAACAACGCCGAAGGTGGATCGTTTGGCATGGCTGCGAGATGGCCGCACGTGGCTGCGTACAATCCTGATCGTATTTATTGTGTTTATCTTCGTCTTTCCGATTTATTTCTGGTTTCTGGCCTCATTCAAACCTTTTGGCTTGATTTTCACGTTGCCTCCGGTGTTCTTCTTCGAGCCAACTTTTACCTGGTACAGCGTGGTGTTGGGCGGGGTTCCTTACAACAAAGTGATGCTGGAGTTGACCGGTGCTTTAACCAGCACCGGCGGTGGTCTGTACTATTCCGTACCTTACATCATCGACAGCATCATCATCGCAACAATCAGCACGTTGCTTGTAGTCCTCGTGGGCACGCCAGCCGCATATGCGCTTAGCCGCTTCCCCATGCGTCGTCGTCATGATGTGGCTTTTTGGATTCTCAGCACCCGCATGATGCCGGTTGTGGTTGCTGCAATGCCATTCTTTTTGATGTATCGAGCACTCGGTTGGATTGACACCTATCATGGCGTGGTTTTAGTGCATACGGTGATCAACCTGCCGCTGGCGATTTTATTACTCAAGAGTTTTTTCGACGAAGTTCCCTTTGACCTCGATGAAGCAGCAATGGTCGATGGCGCCACGCGCTGGCAGGCGTTCTACAAGGTGATCATCTACTATGTGCTGCCCGGTCTTGCAGCCACTGCTATTTTAAGCTTCATTTTTTCTTGGAATGAGTTTTTGCTAACTCTGACGCTCACGCGAACCTCTGTGCGCACCATGCCGGTTGCCGCCTCCACTTTCGACACGGCGACAGGCGGCACAGAATGGGGATTTCTCGCTGCATTAGGAACCTCTGCAATGGTTTCGGTCTTCATTTTTGTGCTTTTCGTTCAACGTCATCTTGTGCGCGGGCTGACGATGGGCGCCGTCAAGGGTTGAAAAGAAGTGCACTTCTTTCTCTAAATACGGAAACTGGACAGGTTCTTTGCTAATCAGGGAGGTGCGGCAAGTCTAGAGAGAACAGCGCAAAGGTCCAGAATTTTTCATCTGCTCCCAAACCGATTCATACAACATGCTATCCTTCACTATATGATGACAAGGAGGAAATACGATGAACGAAATCGATCGCCAGCAGCGTCTCTGGATTGCCAAACAGGCGGAGAAGGTGCGCAAAGGACGGATGACGCGACGCGAATTTATTCGAGCAGCAGCAATGGCTGGCTTCGGGATCACTAGTATGCGCTATTTGACCGGTTGCGCCGCCCCCCAGGCCCCCGTTCCAACGCCGGCACAAGTGGCTGCTACTGCAGGGCCAGAATCCGCCATCGAGCCAACTTCCGAAACGGCGAAATGGTTGCGCGATGTCGGCGGACAGTTTCGCGGCACAACGCTGCGCGTCGTGAGCGAGTCGACGCCTCCAAGCCGCGCCATCAGCCAGATCATGCAGGAAGAGTTTATCCCTCTCACCGGGATCAATGTGGAGTGGGAGCAACTGCCGCTTGATCAGGTGTTGGCGAAGATCAGTCAGGACACTGCAGGCGGACTGGGTCAAAACGACATTTACTACTGGGACCAGGCATGGATTGGACGCTTTGTGAATGACGGCGTCGATCCGCAGGAAATGATGCAAAAGACCGAGCTGTCGATGCCCAATTGGAACTTCGATGATTTTCTGCCTCCGCTGGTGGAAAACATCGCCACTTATAAAGGCAAGCTCGCAGCCATCCCTTACGATATTCCTATCTTTATCATGATGTATCGCAAGGACATCTTTGAGGAGCTGGGACTGAGCGTGCCGACAACAATGGATGAATATCTGGAGGTGGTGCGCGCTATTTATGAAGCTAAGTCCGGCGATGGCGTCTACGGGACAACCGCCCAATGGAAATCCGGTCATTACGCGCTGGAATGCAATTGGACGGCATGGCACTGGGCGCATGGCGCATCTATCTTCGGCGCCGATGAGGTGTCGAATTTGAACGACGAGCGCGGCATCGCTGCGGCGAATTACATGTTGGAGCTGGGCAAATATATGCCGCCCGGAGTAACTACATGGGATTGGTCCGGCGAGGGCGACAGCTTTGCGCAAGGCCTAGCAGGCATTTATATCTCTTGGGGTGAATTCTTCCCCGGCTTCGACGATCCATCACGCTCAAAAATCGTCGGTCTGGCGGAGGCGGCGCCCTGCCCCAAGGAAATTGCGCTTCGCACCAAGGCGGAATGTGGCTTTGATGAAACGCCGGGTATCTCACACCAGGGTGGTTCCAGCCTGGCGATTTCTCGCTACAGCAAGAACATTGACGCTGCTTGGATCTTCCTCCAATGGGCGACCAGCGCTGACATCACCGTGCGCGCCAGTATTCTAGGCGGAGGCGCTTCACCGACGCGACGCAGCACCTTCACGGATCCACGCACTCTGGAATTCAACAAGGTCGTCCCCGGCACAACCCGGCACTTTGCTGTGACGCTGGACGCCATTGAGAATCGCATGGGCACCGAGCCGCATCATCCCGCCTGGGCTGCACTCTCCGTTGACAGCTTTGCAGTCGAGCTGGGCAAGATGACGACCGGGCAGCAGGATGTGAAGACCACACTGGACAACATGAAAGCCGCCGCCGACAAGGCTGTAGCGATGTTCAGACAACACCAGTACGCCTGAGAGAATGCAAGTCGATTGCTACGGGCGGCGCTTCCGAATTGACCGGAAGGAAGGGCCGCTCGTGGTTTTTCTATTTCGGAACCTTCTGGAAGTAAAACTCTTGTCGAAGTTTATCGAATTGATGAACAGTCAACAAGTCGCCATCGTCACCGGCGGTGGGCAGGGATTGGGGCAGGCGATCTGTCGACGGCTGGCGGAGGCGGGAGCGCATGTGGCTGTGGTGGACCGCAACGCCGAGACGGCGCGCGCCACGGTGCACGAGCTAGAACGGCTCACCGGACGCCCTGCGTTGGCTGTGCACGCCGACGTCACCGTGGAGGACGAGGTGGCGGCAATGGTCGCTCAGACGGTCGCCGCCTGGGGACGCATCGATCTGCTTGTCGCCAACGCCGGCGTTGTGATCTCCGGCTCGGTGACCGAGCTGGACAGCGCCGGTTTTCGCCGCGTCATCGACGTCAACCTGACCGGCTACTTTCTGTGCGCCAAACATGTTGTCCCTATCATGAAAGCGCAGCGCCACGGTGTCATCATCCAAATCAACTCCATCTCCGGCATGCGTGGCAGTTTCGGCAACGGCGCCTATTGCGCCAGCAAGGCGGCGGGCATCGGTCTGACGCAGAGCCTAGCGCTCGAGCTGGCAGAACATGGAATTCGCGTCAACGCCATCTGCCCCGGCCATCTGCTCGATTCGCCGCTCTGGGTGAATTCGTTGTACAAACAGTACGCAGCGCGTTTCCAGATTACGGAAGAGGAAGTGCGCCGCAGATACATCGACGCCGTTCCGTTGCGCCGGCCGTGCACCTACGAGGATGTGTGCAACGCGCTCATGTTTTTGGCTTCAGACCGGGCCGACTACATGACCGGCCTGGCGATCAACGTCAACGGCGGCCAGGAAATGCGATAAGAGGACGGGACTATGGGCAGAACCTCAGAACAGGGGACGTTTGTCATCGGCATCGACAGCAGCACGACGGCCTGCAAGGCAATTGCCTGGGATCGCACCGGCCGCGTCGTCTCGGAAGGGCGCGCCGGCTACCCTTTGCTGCAACCCTTACCTTCCTGGCATGAGCAGGACGCAGAACACTGGTGGGCAGGCGCCTGCAAAGCGCTGCGCGAGTGCGCCGGTCAGGTGGACGCCGCCAAGATCGAAGCGCTGTGCATCACGCATCAGCGCGAGACCTTTGTTCCCGTCGATCGCACGGGCCGGCCACTGCGCAACGCCATCCTCTGGTCGGATGAACGCAGCCGCAAACAGGTCGCCGAGCTGGAGCAGCGCTTTGGCCGCGACGCATTGCATCGGCTGACAGGTAAGCCACCCTCTATGACGCAGTCGCTGCCTAAAATTCTCTGGCTGGTCGAGAATGAGCCGGACGTCATCGCCCGCGCATACAAGCTGCTCGACGTCCATGCTTTCCTGGTGCATCGCCTCACCGGCCATTTTCGCACCAGCCTCTCCTGCGCCGATCCGATGGGTTTGATCGATATGGTCAACCGCCGTTGGGCGGACGATCTGATTCAGGCGCTAGGGCTGCGCTGCGACCGCTTTGCGGATCTGGTGGAGCCGGGAGCCGTCATCGGCCATCTCACTGCGGAGGCGGCGCAGGCGACAGGGCTGCCCGAAGGGCTGCCGCTCATCGCCGGCGCGGGCGATGGTCATTGCGCCGGGCTGGGCGCCAATGCGATTGCGCCCGGCCGCGCCTATCTCAACCTCGGCACGGCAGTGGTGAGCGGTGTGATCAGCGCCGATTACCCTTGCGACCGTGCCTTTCGTACCTTGCTTGCGCCGGTGCCGGGCCATTATTTCGCCGAACACGTGCTGCGCGGAGGCGTCTACACGATCGCCTGGTTCGTTGAAAAATTTGCCTCCGACCTGCGCAACACCTGGCTGCCGCTCAGCCCGGAGGAGCAGCTCGAAGCGGCGGCGGCCAAACTTCCCCCCGGAACACAAGGGCTGATGCTTGTGCCCTACTGGAATAACGTCATGAATCCCTACTGGGACCCGGCTGCGACCGGTGTCGTAATCGGTTGGACGGGTGTGCACGGACGCGAACACCTCTACCGCGCCATTTTAGAAGGCATCGCCTATGAACAGCGGCTGGTCGGCGACGCTATGATGGCCGCCGTGGGACAGCGCTTTCACGAGTACATTACCATGGGCGGCGGCAGCCGCAGCAGGCTATGGTGTCAGATCATAGCCGATGTGACCGGCGTGCCCGTGGTGCGATCCACCACCACCGAAGCAACTTGTCTGGGTGCAGGCATCCTGGCCGCCGCTGCGGCAGGCTGGCATCCCAACGTGCAGGCTGCCGCCGAAGCCATGACCGCCACGGCAGATCGCTTCACTCCTCAGCCCGAGGCGCAGGCACACTACGATCGCCTGTATCGGGAGGTCTATCAGCCGCTCTTCCCGACGCTGCAGCCGCTGGTTGACCGTCTGACCGAGTTGGCGGGGGAGCGCAACTCGACATGAAGTTGCTGCATTCGCTCTGGATGCGAAGCAGGCAACCACCAAGGCACGAAGACACAAAGGGGGAGCATGGTCCGACATGAAGCTGCTGCATTCGCCCTCTCCGGGCGTGGTCGAAGTGACGGAGGCGCCCATTCCAACGATTGGGACGGGAGAGGCGCTGGTGCGCATGCGTTGCTGCGGCGTCTGCGGCACCGACCTGATGAAAGTATACTCGCCTACGACGTCCAGGCCGAGCCGGCTGGGACATGAGGTGGTCGGTGTCGTGGAGGCGGTGGGCGACGGCGTCGCCTTGCAGCCGGGGACGCGCGTCGCCCTAGCGCATCACGTGCCGGACTTCGCCTCGCACTACACACAACGGGGCAGTGGCCCAATGGACCCGCTTTTCAAACGCACCAACATCGAGCCCGGCGGCTTCGCCGAGTGGATCCGTGCGCCTGCGCTGCATGTGCGGCATACTTTGGTGGCGCTTCCGGACGAAATTCCCGACATGCGCGCGGTCTTTCTGGAGCCGTTGGCCTGTTGTCTGCGGGCGCTCGACCGCGTTTCGCTGCTCGAGGGCGACGCTGCGCTGATCATCGGCGTCGGTGCCGTTGGGCTGCTCTTCGCACCGTTGCTTGCGGATCGCAGCGTGATGACCTTCGCCGTGGACGTGCGGCCGGAAAGACTCGAGCTGGCCAGAGCGTGGGGTGTCGCCCAAGGCTTTTTGGCCGACGACCGAGAGGCGGCAAGCGCAATGCGCGACCTCACTGAAGGCCGCGGGGTCGATGTCGTAATTCTCACCGTCTGGACGCGTGCGACGCTTGAGCTGGCTTTGTGCTCCGTGCGCGACGGCGGAACGCTGCTCCTCTTTGGCGCCAAGCCCGATGCTGCGTTCCCTGTCGATGGTTGGGAGCTTTGGCGTCGCGAGATCAATCTGGTCAGCAGCTACTCCGCTACGCCCGATCTTTTCCCTCGCGCACTGGCGATTTTGCGCCGCTCCAGGTACACTTTGGAAACAACCGTCAGTCATGTGTTCAGCCTGGAGGACGGCGCAAAAGCGTTTGAAATTGCTCATCAAGGTCTGGCTTCAAAGGTGGTGATAGCCTGTGAGTAACGGAACAACTCATTCGCCCGATGAACTCCGTGGAGATCGCACTGACCTCTTGGTGACGGTCGCCACCTTGTACTATGAGCTCGGTCAGAATCAGCAACAGATTGCCGACCGGTTGGAGACCTCGCGCTCTAGCGTCTCGCGCATGATCAAAGAGGCGCGCGACCTGGGCATCGTCGAAATCCGCATCCATCGCCCTGTCAATCGCGCGTATGCGTTGGAACAGGCGCTGATTGACCGCTTTGGCCTGACCGACGCCTATGTGTTGCTCACTAATCCCGACCAGCGCGACGAGGAGCGCTTGGCCGGCGTCGGACGTCTGGCCGCCGGCTATTTGGAGCGGGTGCTCGGCCAATTGCCGCCGCACGCCTGCATCGGCATTGCCTGGGGAACCGGCGTGCACGCTGCTATCAGCGCGCTCGGCGAGGACCGTAGCCGACAGATCGACGTGGTGCAGATTTTGGGCAGCCTCGGTGCAGCGAACCCGCTCATCGACGGCCCGGACCTGGCACGCCTGTTGGCGAGCAAGCTGGGCGGCCGCTATTTCGACCTGCATGCGCCCGCCCTGGTAGAGCAGCCGGCGCTGCGCGATCTCCTGCTCAACGAACCCTCTGTGCGAGACGGCTTGCAGCGCGCGCGGTCGGTGGCGCTTGCCATCACCGGCATCGGTACCGTGCAGGAGGAGGCCGCCAGCTTCCTGCGCGCCGGCCATTTGAGCCCGGAGGACTTGGCGGAGCTGCGCAGGCAGGGCGTTGTCGGCGAAACGGTCGGCCGTTTTTTCGATGTGCACGGCCGTTTTGCACAGTTCGACATCAACGCGCGTGTAATCGGGATCGACTTGCCGGACCTGCGCAAGATCCCGCGCGTGATTGCCGTGGCGCGCGGCCTGCCAAAGGCGATGTCGATCCTGGGCGCGCTGCGCGGGCGCTACATGACCGTGCTCGCCACCGACGACCAAACTGCCCAGGCCGTACTGGCGCTGGCGGACGCCCGCTGAGGCGAAACCAATAGAAACTCCAATCCACCATACGGAACAGGAAATTGATTATGGCAAAAGTCGTGGTTCTTGGCGCCGGCGTGATGGGCAGCGCGTTCACGATGCCGCTCGCCGACAACGGCCATGCGGTCAGCCTGGTGGGCACCCATCTCGACACTGATATCATTGAAGAAATCCATGAGACGCGCATTCATCCGCGGCTGCGCACCCGGCTTCGCGACAACGTTGCGCCGTACACGTACGACCGGCTCGGCGAAGTCATTCGAGACGCCGACCTCGTCGTCATCGGCGTCAATTCGCTCGGCGTGGACTGGGCGGGCGAGATGTTGCGGCCCGTCTTGCCGGAAGGGACGCCGTTGCTTTTCCTCACCAAGGGGCTTGCCGGCGATGGCGAGCGGCTGCATCTTTTGCCTCATCGCCTACGCACGCATCTCACCCCCTCGCAGCAGCAACGCACCCCCCTGATGGCGATCGGCGGTCCTTCGATCGCAGGCGAGCTTGCGGCGGAGCGCGACACCTGTGTCGTCATCACCGGGGAAGATGCGGGCTTGCTCGAACGCACCGCCTCTATGCTGCGCACGCGCTATTATCACGTCTGGACGTCCACCGATATGGTAGGCGTCGAAACTTGCGTCGCCCTGAAAAATTTGTATGCGCTGGCGGTCGGTTGCGTGGGCGGCCTGCTGGCAAAGGCGGGCAAAGCGTCCAACGACGCCGTGATGCACAACCTCTCCGCCGCCATCTTTGCCCAAGGACTCTGGGAAATGGCCTATATGGTCGATTTTATGGGAGGCGAGCGACGCAGCGTCTTCACGCTGCCGGGCGCCGGCGATCTGTACGTGACCAGCATGGGTGGCCGCAACAGCCGCATGGGTTGGCATCTGGGCCAAGGCGTGCCCTATTCGGTGGCTAAGCGCGAGTATATGCCGGACGAGACGATCGAAGGCGCGCAACTGGCCCAGGCCATCGGCTCCACCGTCGAGGCGTTGACGGCGCAGGGAGTGCTCGATCGGGCCGCGCTCCCGCTTATGCTGAAAATGATCGACATCGTCTGTCATGACGCCCCGGTTGAATTCCCGTGGGACTCTTTTTTTGCAGGAAGCGTCCGCAACTAGAAAGGGGAACGGATGTCTACGTTTGAATTCGCCACTGCGCAACGGATTCTCTTCGGCGAGGGAACGTTGCAGGAGGTGGGCGCACCGGCAAGAGCGCTGGGACAGCGCGCGCTGGTTGTGACCGGCGCACACCCGGAACGTGCACAGCCGTTGTTGGAAGTGCTTAAGGCCGCCGAGGTCAAGGCGGCTGTTTTCAGCGTGGTCGGCGAACCGACCGTCGCCGACGCCGTTGCCGGCGTCGAGGCCGCGCAACGTAGCGACGTGGAGTTGGTGATCGGTTTTGGCGGCGGCAGCGCCATCGATGCGGCGAAGGCGATTGCCGCCCTGGCCGCCAATCCAGGAGACGTTTTCGACTACCTGGAGGTGATCGGCAGGGCGCAGCCGCTGACGAATCCTTCTCTGCCTGTAATTGCCATCCCCACCACTGCCGGCACCGGCAGCGAGGTGACGCGCAACGCAGTGCTCGCCTCCCCACAACATGGCGTCAAGGTGAGCGTGCGCAGCGCCACCATGTTACCGCGTGTGGCGCTGGTCGATCCGGAGCTTACCTATTCCGCTCCTCCCTCGGTGACCGCCGCCACCGGCATGGACGCACTGACCCAGCTGATCGAACCGTTCGTCTCGAGCCGCGCCAATCCGTTGACCGACGCCATCTGTCGCGAGGGGCTGCGTCACGCCGCGCGTGCGTTGCCGATCGTAGTGCAGGATGGCCGCAACATCGCTGCGCGCCGTGAGATGGCCTTCGCCAGCCTCTGCGGCGGTTTGGCGCTTGCCAATGCAGGCCTCGGCGCCGTGCACGGCTTCGCCGGCCCCTTTGGCGGCATGTATCACGCGCCGCATGGGGCCATCTGTGCCGCCTTGCTGCCCGAAGTGTGCGCCGCCAATGTGCGCGCCTTACGCCAACGCCAGCCGAATCATCCGGCCCTGGCCCGCTACGCCGAGCTGGCGACTCTGCTTACCGGCGGCGCAGACGCCTCCATCGAGGACGCCATCGCCTGGTTGCGTTCGCTGGTCAATGCCTTCGGGATTCCGCCTCTTTCTCACTACGGCTTCAAGCATGAGGACGCTTCGCTGGTCGTCGCCAAGGCGCGCGTGGCGTCGAGCATGAAGGCCAACCCAATCGCCCTCACCGACGAGGAGCTGACCGCCGTGCTGTTGGCTGCGGCGTAGCAATCCTGCGCTTTCTCGGCGCAAATTCGAGGCGAGGAAGCTATTTTTCGACAGATTGACAACCCATCGCTGGTTGTGTTACCATCTTGCACGTCCGTGCATTGATGGAAAATATGTGCGCACTTGCCGAACGTCTCTGGCGATGATGCCTCTGGCTGTGAGGCTTGTTTGCGCCTCGCGCTGTGCATTCATTGCGGCGCAGTGAACGTGTTTGTAACTGACGTCACTCATACGAAGCGCAACCCGGATCAACACCCATCGATAAGATGCAAGAGGTGATCTATGACAAACCCACTGGAGCGTTTTGCTGTGACAGGAAGGCGTGCGTTGGTGACCGGCGGCTCGAAAGGCATCGGCGCAGAGGCGGCGGTGGTGCTGGCGCAGGCCGGTGCGGATGTGGCGATCGTCGGCCGGGATCGTGAGGGACTGCAGGCGACGGCGGCGCAGATCGAGGCCGCCGGCAGACGCTGCGTGGTGATCGAGGCCGATATGCGCACGACCGAAGGGCCGTTGCACGCCGCCCAGGCTGCCTTAGAGGCGTTTGGCACGGTCGATATCCTTGTCAATAACGCGGGCATAGCGCGCATTGCGCCGATCCTGGAGTCGCCATTGGCAGATTGGGAGGAGACGATCGCCGTCAACCTGCGCGCACCGTATCTGCTGGCGCAGGCCCTGGCGCCCAAGATGATCGAGCAGCGCTGTGGCAAAATCATCAACGTTTCTTCGCAGGCTGGCGTGGTCGCCATCGAAGGGCACGCCTCCTACGCGGCCTCGAAGGGCGGTCTCAACATGCTCACCAAGGTGATGGCGCTGGAGTGGGGGCCGTACAACGTGCAGGTCAATGCCGTGGCGCCGACGGTGATTTTAACGCCGATGGGCACGCAGGTGTGGGGGGATCCTGTTAAAGCCGAGCCGATGCTGGCCAAAATCCCGCTGCGCCGCTTTGGCCAGCCGGTGGAAGTCGCCGACCTGATCCTTTTCCTGGCTTCGCCGGCGTCTGACCTGATCACGGGCGAGACCATCCTGATCGACGGAGGATACACGGCGATCTGAAGAGCATTTACGAAGTCGCTTCGTGGATCAAAATCTGGAAATAGCGCTCCCCAACGTTGTTTTGTGTGCTCTGCGCAGGTCGTTTTTGTCATCTTGCGTGGAACGATAAAAGTTTATCCAGTTAATGGAAAAAGGAGGCAATCCAACCATGTCTGACAAGAGTCTTTCCCGAACTTCGTTGTCTCGGCGTCAGTTGCTCAAAGGCATGGCCGCCGTCGGCGTTGCAGCGGTCGCCGGGAATGCGCTGGTCGCCTGTGCGCCGGCGGGAGCGCCAGCGCCAGGGGGCGCGCCGGGGCCTGCCGGAACGAGCCCGCTCGCCGGCACTGTGGGCGATGAGATGCGCGGCAAGACGGTTGAGCTGAGCCTGGCCGTCATTGCCGGCTGGCCGCCCAGCCAGCTTCCTGTGGAAATGTTTCCCAAGTTTGCGGAGATGGCCAAAGAGAAATATGGCTACACGGTGACGGTGCGCAAGACGGAGGCGCCCTTCGCCGCCCTCTTCCAGAAAGTGGCGCCGACGCTCGCCTCGCGCTCGCAGGAGTTCAATTTGATCGTCTCCGACAGCCAGTGGCTGGGCGCGCTGGCGGAGCCAGGCTGGATCGTCAAGGCCGACGACGTCTATGCGCTCAACCCAGAGCTGGACATCGAGCCGTTCTCCAGCCTGGTGGTGGAGACCTATCAGGTTTACCCCGATGGCTCCGGCCAGCGCTGGGGCTTCCCACAGATGCCGGATACGCAGGGGCTTTTTGTGCGCAAGGACTTGCTCGAAGACCCGGCGGAACAGGCGGCGTTTGAGGCCAGGTATGGCCGCAAGTTGCCGACCACCTACGAAGAGCTGGAGCCGCTCACCGTGCAGGAGTGGGAGCCGATTTTCGAGTTCTTCACACGGCCGGAGCAAGATTTCTACGGCACGGCGGCGCAATACAGCAAGGAGTATGACTTCTTCTCCTGCGCCTATCATCCCTATGTCTACGCCACGGGCGGCGACATTTGGGACAAAACCACCGGCAACGTCGTCGGCGTGCTCAACACCGACGCCAATGCGGCGCAGCTCGAGTATTTCCGCTCCTTGCAAAAATATCAACCACCGGGCTCACCTGACTTCGGCATCGGTGAGATGATCGATCTCTTCACGCAGGGCAAGGTCTTTTCGGCCTTCAACTGGCTGGCCGTTGGCCTCTTCATGATCCCGCCGGAGCTGGAGGGCAAAGTGTTGGCCGTGCCCCATCCGAAGTTCATCTTCCCGGACGGCGAACGCAAGGTGATCGGCGCCATGGGCGGTCAGCCCTGGGTGATCAATGCCTTCAACGACGATGATCACATGCGCGTCTGCATCGATTTCTTAAAATGGTGGTATCAGGACGACACCCAAGCAGAATTTGTGCAGAAGGGCGGCCTGCCCTGGAGCAAGAAAGGCGTCAACGCGCCCGGCTTTGAGGATCTGACGCCCTACACGCGCGCCTTCAAGTACATGCTGGAGGAAGGGAGATCGCGCGACTTTTGGCATTTGCCCGAATACGCCGAGCTGCTCGCTATTCAGCAGGAAGCTTACAGCGCCTACGCGTCCGGTCAGGTCAACGACCCGAAGCGCGTGCTCGACTACATCGCCGGCCGCCAGCAGGCATTGCTCTTTGAGAAGGGACGCACGCAGACGCCGCCGCCGGACGAGCTGCGCAACTTGACGCTGATGTGATGATGGCAGTGTGCTGCGCCGTCGACCCCGGTCTGTTTGCACAACCGGAGGTCGGCGGCGTTGATAAAATTTGACAAATTAAGCCGAGAAATCCGTAGGCGCAGCGTCAGACGCCTGCTTCATGGGTCATCGCCTTCGACGCAACCCACCCATCCACCCGGAGCGTCCGGACGGAAGCCGAGCCTATGCAAGTTGTCGGAAGATTTTGTGAAAGTTCACGTGCGGTGGACAAGACCGTAAAAACGAGGTTCAATTGCCATGAGCACAGCTAACATCGCCCAACAAGGGGAGCAGGGGATCGCCCGCAGTCGGCGTAGCCCGCTGCGCGCTTTTGAGGAATCCCGATTGTTTCCGTTGGCGCTGCTGCTGCCGATCCTGTTGTTCTTCGTGGCGCTCAACGTCATCCCCACCATCTGGATGATCGGAATGAGCTTTTACAGCTATTCGCTGATGTCGCCGGCGCCGCCGAGTTTTATCGCCATCGACAACTACGTCAAAATCTACAACGACGCCGACTTATGGAGCGCCTTTAGTCGGACGTTTGTCTTTGTCGTCCTGGCGGTGGGCATCGAGACGGTGTTAGGCGTGCTGTTAGGGTTCCTCTTCTGGGGCAGCGCCAACATGCCGGGACGTCGGGTGGCGCTGACGTTGCTTTTCGTGCCGATGGTGGTGACGCCGGTGGCCTCTGGCCTCTTCTGGCGGCTGATCTACGAGCCGACCTTCGGCGTCGCCAATTACTTTGTGCAGTTGCTCACCGGCTCGAAGATCGACTTTCTCACCAATGTCAACTGGGCCTTCGGCGCCGTGCTCTTTGTCGACATCTGGATGTGGACGCCGTTCATGATCCTGATGACGCTGGCGGCGCTTGGCTCTGTGCCCAAAGCGGAGCTGGAGGCGGCGGAGGTCGACCGTCTGTCCATCTGGCAGCGGCTCTGGCATGTGATCTGGCCGCATGGCAAGTTCATCCTGATGCTGGGTGTTTTGCTGCGCACGATCGACGCCTATAAGACGACGGATCTGGTCTTCCTGATGACTAACGGCGGGCCGGGCAACATCACCGAACTGATCGGGCTGAAGCTCTACCGTTACGCCTTCGCCAGCCTAAACATCGGCTTCTCGTCGGCGCTGGCCGTGATTTTGCTGTTGATCGCAATTTCGTTCACGTCCATCTATTTATGGGTGCTCAACCTGCGCCGCTATCGCGAAGGAGCGTGAGATGCAATCAACGCGTGCTCGCACCACTGTCTACTACCTGATCTTATGGCTGGTGGCGATCCTCTTCTTCCTGCCGGTCTTCTGGATTTTGATGGCTTCGTTCAAGACGCCGAACGACATCTTGGCCGTTCCGCCGAAGTTTATCTTTCAGCCCACGCTGAGCAATATCCTTGACATGCTCTCCAGGCCGAACACCGTGCCCTATTTCATCAACAGCCTGTACTTATCGATCACGTCGGTGTCGTTGGCGATCGTGGTCTCGTTTCTGGCCGCCTATGCGCTCTCCCGCTATAAGTTCCGCGCCACCAATTTTTTGATGTTTCTGATCCTATCGACACGCATGGTGCCGGCCGCCGCCTTCGTCGTGCCGATCTTTCAGATGTTCAACGCCTTTCAGTGGCGCAACCAATTCGGCGTGCTGATGCTCTACACCATGTTCAGTATCCCCTTTTCGCTTTGGATTCTCAAGGGCTTCATCGACGGCGTCTCCACGCGCTACGACGAGACCGGCTTCGTCAACGGCGCCTCCCGGTTGCATGTGATGTTCCGCGTCGTCTTGCCGCAGGTGCGGCCGGGCCTGATCGCCGCCTTTATCTTCAACCTGATCTTTGTGTGGAATGAATTCTTGCTCAATTTCATCTTGGGTGGGCCGGGCACCCAGATGATCCCCTATGCACTGGCGGTAGGATTGGTCAGCGCCGGCGGAAATATCGACTGGGCGTTCGTGGCCTCGCTTTCCACCGGCTATGTCCTGTTGCCAACGATCATGATTTTCCTCTTCCAGAAATATCTGTTGGTCGGCATGACCTTTGGCACCGTGCGCGGAGAGGTGTAAGATGAACATCGCCAGACGTCCGTTTGCGGCGACGCTTCAGGCTGTTTTGGTGGCGTGGATGTTGCTCAGCATTGTGTTGATCGGCCAGCAGGTGAGCATGCGTCTTTACCAGATCGGTTTGGTTTCGCTGATCTTGTCGGCGCTCAGCCAGATTGCGGTTGGCAACATCCCGTCGACGGCCAATTTCCGGCGCTCGGTGTTGCTTTATTTTTGGTTTGTCTCTCTGATCGCACTGATTTTTGCCGTCAGCATCGCCCTGGCGCCGTGGTTGGCGTCGTTGGGGCGGTGACAACACTGAGTAAGAAACGACACAGCGAGAAACAGGCGACGCATGATTGCAGTTGAATTGCAAAATCTGGCCAAGCGCTATGGCCGCAAACAAGTCTTGAAGAATGTGAGCCTGACCGTCGAGTCAGGCGATTTCATGGTGGTCTTTGGGCTGCCGGCTTCAGGAAAATCGGTGCTCGTGCGGCTGCTGACCGGGCTGGAGACGCCGGATCAAGGACGTGTAATTTTGCGCGGGGCCGACGTCTCCAAACTTTCCGCCGGCGAGCGCAACATCGGCTACGTGCCGCAGTCTTTTGCGCTTTATCCACACTTCACCGTGCGCCAGAACATCTCCTATCCGCTCGACCTGGCGCGCGTGCCCAAGGCCGAGATCGAGCCGGAAGTGCAGCGCGTTGCCGGCTTGCTCGGCATCCAGGAGCTGCTCGACCGCAAGCCCGACCAGTTGAGCGGCGGTCAAAAGCAGCGCGTGGCGATCGCGCGTGGTCTGATCAAGCGCACCGACATCTACGTGCTCGATGACCCGCTGGTTGGCCTGGACTTCAAGCTGCGCGAACGCCTGATCGACGACCTCAAGCGTACGCAGGAGCTGCTCAAGGTCACCTTCATCTACACGACCTCGGACGCCGTGGAGTCGCTGATGCTCGCCGGCAAGATCGCCGTGCTCGACGCCGGCGAAATCGTCGAATGCGGCGCGCCAGAGACGCTCTACGCCAACCCTCAGCGTGTGCAGACCATGCATCACGTTGCCTTTCCACAGGCGAACCTGACGCCAGGCATGTTGCGGCAACAAAGTGGTGAACTGCTGGTGGAGACGCCTCTCTCCTGCATGAAGTTCGACGGCGAACGGCCGGAAAAACCCTTCGGCGACATCCAGATCGGTGTGCGACCGGAGCACATCCGCATCGGCGCGCCGCCTGCGGATGGCTGGCTGACCCATCAGGCGAAGGTCCTGTTGCGCGAAGACCTGGGCGGCGAGGAGATCGTCTATCTGGACGTGAACGGCGTCGTACTCACCACCGTGCTGCGCAGCGACGACCAGACGCAGCAGCACGTGGAGATCGATCAAATTGTGCGCATCAGCATTCCCCCGCAGCAGATGGTGGTTTTTCAAGAAGGACGTCGCATCGGCGTTTGCAAAATTTCGGAGTAGGCCTGTGCTCGACATCCGCGTAGAGAATCTTCGCAAAGAATTCGGCAGCATTGTCGCCGTCGATGACCTGACCATCACCTTCCCTGCCGGCTCGACGACCTGCTTGCTGGGGCCTTCGGGCTGCGGCAAGACCACGCTCATGCGCATGATCGCCGGGCTGGAGACGCCCACGCGCGGGGAGGTCTATTTCGGCGACCGCTGCGTGACAAAGCTTTCCACGCGTGCCCGCAACATCGGCATGGTTTTCCAATATCCGGTGGTCTACCGCGGCAGCAACGTGCGCGAGAATATCGAGCTGCCGCTGCGCGCCGAGAAGCTGAGCAAGGCGGAGATCGACCGCCGCATTGAGGAGGTGGTCGAGCTGTTGGAGATGCGCCACGCCGTCAACGCCTCCATTGAAGAGCTCGACAACGGCACACGACAAAAGGTGGCGGTGGCGCGCGCGGTAGCGCGGCGACCTCAGATCATCCTCTTCGACGAGCCGATCACCAACGTCGACATCTCCTCTAAGTTGCAGCTGAAGCGGGCGCTCAAGGAGTTGGTGACGCGACTCAAGCAGACGATCCTCTACGTCACCCACGATCAGACCGAGGCAATGACGCTCGCCGATCAGATTGCGTTGATGAAGGATGGCCGAATCGTCCAGTATGCGCCCCCGCGCGAGTTGTATGATCGCCCAAACGACGTCTTCGGCGGCTGGTTCTTGGGCAACCCGGGCATGAATTTCATCGCAAATTTTGTCGACGGCAACCAACCAGGAGCCTTTCTAAATCCGCTTTTTGTGCGCCCCTTGCGCCTAAATGGAACGGCCGCCGGTCCGTTGACGCTTGGCGTGCGACCGGAGCACGTGCGCGTCTATCCCGATGCGCGTCCGGACGCCGTCCGGGCGCGCGTATTGGGCCGGGCCATTGTCGTCGGCGGTCAGCATCTGGTCACCTTACAGATCGCCGATTTTGTGCTCAAGGCCAAAGTTGCTGCGGATGTCGGCCGAACTTTGATGCAAGAGGCGTGGGTGCATCTGCCACTTGACCGCATCACCTTGTTCGGCGCGGACGGCCACAAGCCCGACGTCGCCTTGCACTATGCAGTCGATCATCAATCGCTCCATCCAACACCTTAACTTCTTGACGGAGTTGCCCATGAAGAAGCTGATCAACGCTGTAGACGCCGTCGTGCGTGAACAGATGGAGGGCATGGCGCTCGCCTATCCTGACCTTCTGCGCGTCTCCCTAGAGCCCAAATTCATCGTGCGCGCCGATGCGCCGGTGGTCGGCAAAGTCGCCGTCGTCTCCGGCGGGGGCAGCGGCCACGAACCGCTGCACGGCGGCTTCGTCGGCTATGGCATGTTGGACGGCGCCTGTCCGGGCGAGATTTTCACTTCGCCGACGCCGGATCAAATCTTCGCCTGCGGCATGGAGGTGAACGGCGGCGCCGGCGTGCTCTTGATTGTCAAGAATTACACCGGCGACGTGCTTAGTTTTGAGACGGCCGCCGAGCTGCTGCATGGCGAAGGCGTTGCTGTGCGTACGGTGTTGGTCGACGACGATGTGGCGGTGAAGGACAGCCTCTACACAGCCGGGCGCCGTGGGGTCGGCGGCACTGTGATCGTCGAAAAGATTGCCGGCGCTGCCGCCGAGGCAGGCTACTCGCTGGCGCAGGCAGCCGAGCTGGCGCAGCGCGTTAGCGTCAACTCGCGCTCGATGGGAATGGCGTTGACCTCATGCACCACGCCTTCGGCGGGCAAGCCGACCTTTGACCTAGGCGAGAACGAGATCGAGATCGGCATCGGCATCCACGGCGAGCCAGGACAACGCCGCATCCCGATCATCGACGCCGACGCCATCACGACGCTGCTCGCCGAAGAAATTCTCAACGATGGTCCCTACACGCGCATGGTGCGCTCCTTTGACCCGATGACCGGCGACTGGGCCGAGGTGAGCCTGACCAGCGAACCCTTCCGCGCCGGCGATCGCGTCATCGCCTTTGTGAACAGCATGGGCGGCACGCCGGTCTCGGAGCTCTACACCGTCTACCGTCGGCTGGCAATGATTTGCAAAGAGCGCAACATCGCAATTGTGCGCAACCTGATCGGCGCATATATTACGTCACTGGAGATGCAAGGCTGCTCGATCACGCTGACGCGCGTCGATGACGAAATGGTGCGCCTATGGGACGCACCGGTGAAAACGCCGGCGCTGCGATGGGGCATGTGAAGATTCAAACAAGTGAAGATAAAATCAAAATTAAATATCGAGAAGGGCTCCACGAAGGCCACACCCAGAAACGCGAAGAAACGTCAAGGCAAAAAGCATCTTCGCGTATCTTCATGTGCTTTCATGGATCGCTCAATCGATCGGATGTGAACGAATGATTGCAACTACGGCGATCGAGGCGTGGCTGCGAAGGGCAGCCGATTTGCTCGAAGAAAACAAAGGGTATCTCACGGAGCTGGATGCCGCCATCGGCGACGCCGACCACGGCGTTAACATCGCGCGCGGGTTCACTGCGGTCGTCCAGAGGCTGGCAGCACAGCCGGCTCAGCCGCTCGGCCCGCTGTTCAAGAGCGCAGGCATGACGCTGATGTCGACCGTCGGCGGCGCCAGCGGCATGCTCTACGGCAACTTCTTTCTCAAAGCCGCCAACGTCGCCGGCGATCGTCAGACGCTGACACCCGCCGAGCTGTTGGCCGTGTTGGAGGCGGGGCGCGATGGCGTTGTGCAGCGCGGGCGTGCCGAGCCCGGCGATAAAACCATGATCGACGCTTGGACGCCTGCGGTCGCTGCGCTGCAGGAGGCGCTGGCGGCGGGCCAACCTCTGTCGACGGCCTTGCAGGCAACAGCCGCCGCAGCCGAAGCGGGCATGCGCGCCACGATCCCGATGCAGGCGCGCAAAGGCCGCGCCAGCTACCTGGGCGAGCGCAGCATCGGCCATCAGGACCCAGGCGCCACGTCCACCTATCTGATTCTGCGCGCACTGGCCGACGTGTTTACCGATAAGGACGCAAACCGAACATGATTGGTCTGGTGATTGTCTCGCACAGCGCGCGGCTCGCCGAAGGCGTGCGCGAGTTGGTCGAACAGGTGGTGCAGGGTGAGGCCGCAATCGCCGTGGCCGGCGGCACCAACATCCCCGATGCACCGATCGGCACCGACCCGGCCAAGGTGGCGGCGGCTATCGAGTCGCTGCTCGTCCGCCCCGAGGTGAGCGACGTTCTGGTGTTGATGGATTTGGGCAGCGCCATCATGAGCGCCGAGGCTGCGTTTGACCTGCTGCCCGAAGCGATGCGCAGCCGGGTTCATCTCTGCGAAGCGCCGTTGGTGGAAGGCGCACTGGCCGCTGCGGTGCGTGCCAAGATCGGCGGCTCGCTGGCCGAAGTCTACGCCGAGGCGCGCAATGCGCTCGACCCGAAAACCGAACAGCTCGCAAGCTGGCAACATCTTTTTCCTGCGTCGGCTCCCCCGGTCGAAGCGGCTCCAGAGCAGGCCGATCGAGACGTCGTTGAGCTGACCATCGTGGTGCCGAACCACCTCGGCTTGCACGCCCGTCCGGCGGCGCGGTTGGTCACGCTGGTCGCCCAGTACGATGCCCGGGTAACTCTCACCCACGATGGTCGCACCGTGCCCGCCACCAGCCTGAACCAGTTGGTGACGCTCGGGGTGCGTCAGCACGATGTGCTGGTTGTACGTGCGTCCGGCCCCGACGCCTCCGCCGTCATCGAGGCAATCGAGGCGCTGGCGCTGGACAACTTTGGCGACCCGATCGAAGTGACCGAGCCGACGGAGATCATTGCAGCTGCTATCTCGGAGGAAGGCGACGTCGTGATGGGCGCGCCAGCCTCCGAAGGCGTCGCCGTCGGCCCTGCTTTCCACTTGCGCGCGCCGACGATCGAACTGGAGGAGGCTGTCGTCTCCGATACCGCAGCGGAGCGCCAACGTTTGCGCGAGGCTGTGGCCGCTGTTATAGAACAACTGCGCACGCTGCGCGCCGAGACCGGCCGTCGCGTCGGCGCGGCGGAAGCAGGCATCTTCGATGCCCAGATATTAATGATCGGCGACAGAGAGCTGATCGAGACCGCTGAAGAAGCAATCGAGCTGCGCCGCCTCGACGCCGCCAGCGCTTGGAATCTGGCCCTGCGCGCAATGGTGGCGCGCTACCGGGCGCTCAACGATCCCTATCTGGCGCGTCGCGCCGAGGACGTGCTTGACGCCGGCCAACGCGTGCTGCGTCAGCTGGCCGGCGTTTCCGCAGACGCCCTATTGTTCGACCCGCCGGAGCCGGCCATCTTGGTGGCGACGGACCTCAGGCCATCCGATGTTGCGCGGCTGCCTGTAGAGCGCGTGTTGGGCATCATCACGGCGGAAGGCGGTGTCACCGGACATGGCGCCATTCTGGCGCGCTCGCTTGGTATTCCGGCCGTGACCGGCGTCGGCGCAGCGGCGTTGACCGTCGTCGACGGACAGATCGTGGGATTGGACGGCGGCGTCGGCCACGTGTGGTTTGCGCCGGACGCACAGACGATCGACCGGCTTCGTCAACAGCGGGAGCGCTGGCTGGCGGAGCGCAGCGAGTCGCGCAAGCGCGCACAGGCGCCCGCCCGCCTACGTAGCGGGGAAACGGTCGAGGTAGCCGCCAATATCAATTTACCCGGTGAGCTGGAGACCGCGCTGCTGAACGGCGCCGAAGGAGTCGGCCTCTTCCGCACCGAATTCCTCTACTTCGAGCGTGAAGCGCCTCCTTCTGAGGAAGAGCAACTGGAAATCTATCGAGACGCTGCGCAACGGCTGAACGGCAGGCCGCTGGTCATCCGCACACTTGACGTCGGCGGCGACAAGCCGCTGCTCTACCTTCGCCGGCCGCACGAACCGAATCCATTTTTGGGCCAGCGCGGCCTGCGTTATTGCCTCGAGCATCCCGGTATCTTTCGCCCACAGATGCGCGCCATCCTGCGCGCCGCGGCCGACTATCCGGTTCGCGTCATGTTTCCGATGGTGAGCCGCTGGGAGGAGCTGGTGATGGTGGACGCCCTGATCGACGAAATTTGCGCCGAATTGCAGGCGGAAGGGCTGCCGTTTGATGAAGACCTGCAACGTGGGGTCATGATCGAGACGCC
>JANWYX010000195.1 GCA_025055055.1 Caldilinea sp.
ATGATGTGATCAGCCGCGTGATCGAAAAGCCGCTGCCGGGCTTTGGGGAATTGTTTCGCGTGTTGAGCTACGAACAGGTCGGCGCGGCCGCCATGTTGAGCCGCGCCACCGCCGGCGTCTATCGCGACAAGGTGGTCTTCAGCACCCCCGGCTCTCCCAACGCTGTGCAACTGGCGATGGAAAAGCTGATCTTGCCGGAGATTCAGCATCTGGCCTGGGAGCTGGTGCGGTGAGGCTGTGAGGCGCAGGGCGTGTTGCGTCGGTGGATGGATCTTGTCGGGGTTGCCAGGGAGCGTCCTGCCGAAGGTCGAACCCGCATAGGTCACGCCTCCGGCAGGGCATGGCGATTTATTCCGCTTAACCGATCGGCAACAACAACGCTACGAACAAGGCGAACAACATTGTCGTCAAGGCGGCGACCACCGGCGGCAGCGCCATGCAAAGCAGCGTGCGCACGGGATCGAGCCGGGTGACGTAGCGCACGGCCTGATAGTAAAAGAGCGCTGCCCAGATCCACGCGACTACGACGGCGAGCGGCCCTAGCAGCGGGATCGGCGCCAGGCCGGTGAGCAGCATCGGAGCGGCGGTGAAGCCGGTAGCGGCGAAGAAAGTTTGCAGGCGATTGGTTGCACCGAAAAGTCGCGCCAGCGCAGCCACAAACGCTCCATAGACGATCCAGTTCGACAACCAGCTCAACGGCGTGTTCAGCCACAGCCCCAGGCTGGAGAGCAGAGCGGCCAAAAACCCCGGCAGGCGCGGTTCAACGCCGGCGAGCAGGCTGGCAGTGTTCGAGGCAACGTTTAGCACAGGATTGCCGACGTAGGCGTTCGTCATCTCGGTCAAGGAAAGGGCGACGGCGACCAGCGGTGCCGCAGCCCCTGCGCGCAGGCTCATCCATAAATTGCCGAGGAAGGGCAACAGGCCGGCCGCCAGCCCTAACACGAAGATCATCCCGATTCCCTGGCGCATCGAAACTGTGATCTCGCCGCGCTCGTATGGGTCGAAGGCGTCGCGCAGGCGGAAAGATGCAGCATCCCACATCTGTTGCCAATCGGGCAGCCAATGCTGACGTTGCAGCCAATCCTCCCGGTCGATGCGATCGGGCAAAACAATATGGGTTTGTGAACTCATCGGAACCCTCCCGCTGCATACCCCAGGCCGAACGCTACGACAAGCGCCGCTACCGCCAAAAAGCCGGCTACGTAGACGATCAACGTTGCGATAGCTGCCTGACGCCATTCCAGCTCCTGCGAGACCTGAATGGCCCGGTAGCCGATCAGTAGACTCCAGATGGCGATTGGCGCCGGGTTGGGACCGGCGAAAGGCACGATGTTGAAAATGAAAAAAATCAGAGGAGCGACGATCAGCGCCGCAGCGCCGAGTGTGGCGTTGATCGAAGCGTTGCTCCCCATGGCGCGTCCCACTCCGAAAGCGAGCACGCCGAAGAAAAGCCACCAGATGATCGCAAAGCCTGGAATGCTCAAGATCGGGAGCAGATGGCTCCACCCGCCGGCGTACCCGGTGACGAGCGCAACGAGCATCCAGACCTCGGAGATGATGCGCTCCACTGCAGCCGGCGAAAGTGCAGCCGCAATAGCAAGCTGCCGTCCGCCCTGAAGGATGGTGATGTACAGACCATCAGGGGCGGGCAATGTCAGAGCGGTCAGAAAGCTGCCGACCGCCGCTGCAACCCCCGCCAGCAGGCTCACCGTTGCCACAAGGACAAACCCCTCCATCCACGGATTGTCATCGTCCACCATGGCTTCAAAGGGTTCGTTTTCCAGCACCAGCGCCTTGGCGATGAACGCCGGATAAGACCTGGGTTGTAGCATTGCGTCCTCCGCCATTCACTAAAAATTGGATGCAACCATGTTGCATCATAGCATATCCTCGGAGTTCGGGACAACGGCACAAGAATGTATACTATTGAGAATGAACGCAGCGACGCTGTTGACCGCTCTCACACCCATTCTTTCGGTTTTTCTCTTTCTTGTGCTTTTCCGCTTTCCTGCTGTGCGCGCCATGCCGATTAGCCTGGCTCTCACCGCCGCCTTGGCGATATTTTTCTGGCGCGTGCCCGGGGTGCAGGTACTGGCCGCTGCGCTGGAGGGGCTGATTCTTGCCGCCTCGATCCTCTGGATCGTCTTTGGCGCCATTTTGCTGCTCAATACGCTGCGTGAAAGCGGCGCCATCGACGCCATTCGCAACGGCTTCCTTTACATCAGCGCCGATCGTCGCGTGCAATTGATCATCATCGCCTGGCTTTTTGGCGCGTTCATTGAGGGAGCCGCAGGCTTTGGCACGCCGGCGGCTTTGTGCGCTCCGCTGTTGGTAGCGTTGGGATTCCCTCCATTGGCGGCTGTGGCGTTGGCGTTGATCGCCAACAGCAGTCCTGTCTCTTTTGGTGCAGTGGGGACGCCGGTGATCATCGGCGTCGGCGAGGGCTTACAGATGGGCGGCAGCCCGGCTCCGGCCGTGGCAGCCTACCTCGGCCAGCAGCCATTTGAACGTTTCTTGCGCAGCGTTGCCGTGCAGGCAGTTCAGATCGACCTTTGGGTTGGATCCTTCATTCCGCTGATTCTGGTAGCGTTTTTAACGCGCTTTTTCGGCGCCAATCGCAGCTGGCGCGAAGGGTTGTCCATCTGGCCTTTCGCCCTTTTCGCCGGCTTCAGTTTCACCATCCCGGCGTTGACGGTGGCTGTGCTGTTTGGCCCGGAATTTCCCTCGCTGCTTGGAGGGTTGATCGGGTTGGCGATCGTGACCCCTGCCGTCCGTCGGGGATTCCTGTTGCCTAAGGAGCTATGGGATTTCGGTGCGACCGACGTCGAATCCGGTTTCAGTTCTCGCCTATCCTTGCGCCGCGCTTGGTTGCCTTACCTGCTTGTGGCGGGCTTGCTGGTCATCACTCGGTTGAGCAGTTTGCCCTTCAAAGCGTGGCTGCAGCGTTTCCAGGTTGGTTGGTCCCAGATTCTCGGCACGGAGATCGGCGCTTCATTTGCACCTTTTTATTTGCCGGGGACGATCTTTGTCCTGGTGGCGGCGCTGACGGTCTTTCTGCACGCTATGAGCCGCGGCCAGGCGCTGCAAGCGTTCCACCGTTCGGCGCGCATGTTGGCGGGCAGCGCCGTTGCGTTGGGCGCCGCCGTGCCAATGGTGCGCATTTTCATCAACTCCGGCGTGAACGAGGCGGGACTGGAGAGCATGCCGATCGAGTTGGCAAGCTTGATGGTGGCGGCGTTCGGGCAAGCCTGGCCGCTGGCCGCACCGTTGGTGGGTTCGCTTGGGTCTTTCATTTCCGGCAGCGCCACCTTCAGCAACCTGATGTTCTCACTCTTTCAGTTCAGCGTGGCCGAACAGGTTGGGTTGCCGGCGCACATTGTGCTTGCCCTGCAGATGATCGGCGCCAATGCCGGGAACATGATCTGCGTGCTCAACGTTGTAGCGGCTGCCTCGGTCGTCAACCTGCTGGGACAGGAAGGCGCCATTATCCGTCTGACGCTGAGAAGCATGCTCTATTACGTCCTATGGGCGGGCGCGCTGGGGTTTTTGCTGACGCTGATAGGCTGAGCGCTCCCTCCCATCGCTTCTGCGCCGATCCGTTCACGGCGTAGAGGTCGGCTCCGGCGTCGGCGTGACCGTGCCGGGACCGACGAGATAGACTGCCCGCCAGGGCTGATATTTGCTGCGCAGCGTGTCGGTGCGCGTCGTGCCGTTCTCCACGATCGTGCGCGTTACTGTCACGGTCATCCCGTCCTTCTGCCATTCGACCTGCTTCATCTGACCGGGGGCCAGACTTTCGTCCACGGTGTAGACCGGTGGGCCGGGCTTGATCACGTCGGTGATCTCCGGCTTGCCGATCGTCACCGTGCGGTTGGGCTTGGTGCCGTAGAAATTGAAGGTGATGACGCCGTTGGCGCTGTCTACCACAGGGTCGATCAACAGGTAAGCGCCGGTGTCGTTGCGGAAGCGGAAATCGACGGTCGGCGTGAAGATGGTGGCGTCCAGCCCCGGCTCGCCGTACCAATCGACGACGTAGCCGTGATTATAGCGCTCGACGATGGGAAATCCCCCTTGATAGGCGGCGCGGAAGACGGTGGTGCTCACCTGACAAACGCCGCCGCCTACGCCCACCGCCGTGCGGTCGCCCCAGATGACGAGCGAGTCCTCGAAGCCGTTGGCCGAGCTGACGTCGCGCACGATTTGATTGAAGCTGAAAATGCCGTTGGGTGGAATCACCACGCCTTCGAACTGTTGGGCAGCGACCTCGATGTTGCGGATGCGGCTGGCGCTGCTGCCTGCGAAGTAGGTGCGTCCGCTTGCGACCAGCTCGCGAATGCCCATTTCGGCGATGCGGTTCATGTCTACGGCCGGTTCGATCGTTTTGACCACCAGCGACGCTTCGTCGGCGCCGCTGACGATCGCCGAGCGGATCGCCGCGATGGTGGCGTCCACGTCGAGCGTGCGACCGGCAAAGCTGGGGCTGAGCACGGTGACTGCGCCCGTCTGTGGGTCAAAGCGCAGGCGGGCGTCGCGCGGTCGTCGCTCGATCTGGGCGGCGACCGTCTCTAAGAATCGACGCAGCTTGGCTTCGTCCGGCTCCGGCGGATCGACGGAGCGCAGCATGTTGCGCAATTCGGCGGGCGTCAACGCCAGGGCAAAGTTGTCGACTTGCGAACGCAACAGCAGCGGGCGCACTTCTATGTCGCTGTTCAGTGGCGCCGAAGGGGAGACAGAAGGCGCGGGCGCTGCAAGGGAATGCACGACCAGCGGCGCCCGCACCGTTTCTGCTGCGCCGTCGGCAAGCTGTTGCAGCAATCCCTGGAGCGTCGCTTCGACGTCGACGCTGCGGCCGGGTTGGGCCGGAATCACGACGTCCCCCAGCCTGCGCTCTTCGACGGCGGGACGATCGACGCCGGCCGCAAGCGTGGCGACTGCAGCGCGCAGCGCCTCGGCGTCGACCTCCATGCGTGGGATGATCGTCTTTCCCACCAGGGCTGCGTGGAGTTGGGCTACGACGTCGTTCAGCAGGGAGCCGCTACGGCCATAGAGATAAGCGCGGTTGACGGCATCGAGCAGGTCGGCGCGCGCCTGCACCTGCGCAGTGGAAAGCAGCCATTGCTCCCCCTCATGCTCCAGCACAATAGGCGGCAAAGGGTAGGGATGGAGTCTCTTCTCGAGCCGTTGATAGGCTTCGCTGCGCGTCAACCCGCCGAGCGAAACGCCGGCCACGCTGATGCCGGTGTAAATGCGCCCTGTATGCCAGAACCCCCACATCGCCGCTGCGATGATGCCGGCAAGCAAGGTCAGCAGCACAAAGAGCGCGGCCATATCTAAAGCGGTGCGTTGGAAGGGTTGTGTGCGTCGAGGCGAAGTAGAAATCTGTTGCATGGTGCAAGCTCCCTCACCCGCCCAGTTGGGGGCGGATATAGCGAAACGGTATCACCAGGTTCAGCAGAAAGAGCGCCAGAAAGGGCGACGCCCAGATCAGAACCCGCGCAATGCGCAATGCAGGTTGCCAGCGCTCCTGTTCCAGGAGGCGCTGAAGAAACACAGGCGCGCCGATGACGATGGCATCGACGGAGCCAAAAAGCAAAAGCGGCTGCAACATCAGCATCAGCCCGAAGAAGCCAATGGCGAACATTGTCCAGCGATCCATCATCTCGACGCGCAGGTCGGCGATGGCTAGCGCCGCTGCGAGCACCACCGCCATCATGCCGGTGAGTTTGCCCTGCAGTGGCTGCATCAGCTCGCGCCAGGCCAGCGCGACAAACGTGCTGATCGGCAACAAGCCCCAGAAAAGATAGCGCCCTTGATGTTGCACGAATTTGAGATTATAGCCGATAAAGCCGGCCAGCACGGCTACAATCATCACGGCGAAGAAGCCGAGCACCCAGAACTGATACCGATCCATGTCGGCTTCCGGCCGGCCACAGATGAAACGCACCAGCGCCCACAGTAGCCCCAGCATCAAAGCGCCGGTGAAGACGAGCAGCAACATGTAGACGCGTGCGTCCATGAAAACGCCCATCCAACCGAAGACGCCCCAAAAGCTGCGGAAGGTGAAGTCAAGCGTGCGTTCGATATAGGCCAGCAGCCCTTCGCGATCGATCCATTCGGCGGTGGTTGGCTGGCCGACCACGACGGCGTCGTGCATCTGCAACCCCAGCAGGTCGGTCGGTCCGTAGAGCGCGGCGTTGCGAATCCACAGCGGCGTCGCCAGCAACAACGCAGGGACGACCACCCAGAGCGCCGCCTTTAGCCCTTGCACAAAGGAACGTTTGGTGGGTCGCGCGCTTGGTTGATCTAGATGCGCAGAAGGGGAAAGCCAGACGGTGAACAACACCACGCCTGCGATCAACGGCATGGCGAGATAAGCGTAGATCTTGGTGACCATGCCAAGCCCAAGCAATATGCCGAGCAGGAGCAGGTTTTTCCATTCGACGGCCGAGACCGCAACTTCGGCCCTCGCAGCTTGATGAAAGCGTCGCTTCATCCAGCGCAGCAGCGTGAGCATCGCCGCCAGGAGGAGCAGTTCGGCCAGGCCATCGTTGTTGACGGATGCGCTCATCGCCACATGCATGGGAAGAAAGGCAGTGAAAGCCACGGCGCCTACCGTCAGCAACGTCTTGGTTGGGAAGACCGTCTCCACGCAGGCGTAGAGCAAGACGAGGCTGACCGCGCCCAGCAACACGTTGAATAGACGCAAAATCAGCAGGTCGCCCCCGCTCAACAGAAAGACGGGTGCAGCCACGAGATAATAAAGCGGCGGCTGATAGGCTTCGTACCGCAGCGGCGCGATCGAGAGATGGGGAGGAAATCGACCGCTGACCAGCGCACTCAGATAATCCTGGTCATAGTCGCCGTGGCGCAGCACGGGCAACCCCTGTCCTTCGGCAATGTGTGCAATGTTGTTGTAGTGCGCAGGCTCGTCCGGATTTTGCCAATCCGGCGTGATGAAGGCAAAGATCGTCGCCGCAATTAGGTAGCCGGCGACAATCAACGCCAGGGCGAAGCGGGGACGGCGCAGATAGTAGCGATCCAGGCTGGCCGAAATAGGGCGATAGCCGGCGATTGTTTTTTCTCCCGCAATCGTCTTTTCCATCGATCGTTTACGCTATCGCGCAGCGCATCATACGCTGCTCAGCTTCTCCGCCATCATCGCCTCATCGAGCTTGGCGAAAAGGGGCTTTGGCTCGCGCAGCGACTGACCGGGCGGCAACACGTTCGCCTGCCAGACGCCGCTTGCCCCTGTATGGTCATAGCGTAGCACAAGGTGACTGCCTCGCGCATCCTCGACGAGTTCGGTGTATTGACGACCGAAGAGCGGCTGCTCGTAGCCGAGCATCTGATGCAATTCCTCGCTGCCGTGCGGCAAGATCGGCGCCCAGAGGAGCTTGAGCCAATCGATGGCCTGCAGCGTCACGTAGATGGCCGTGGCCGCGCGTTCCGGCGTCTCGCCGATCGTCTTCCATGGCGCAGTGTCGTTGAGATACTGGTTGGCGCGCTGGCTAAGACGTCGTGCCTCCTGCAGAGCGGCTTTGAGCCGCACAGCCTGATAGAGCGAGCCGACGCTGTCGAAGCCGGCGCGAATTTCGGCCAGGAACGCTTCGTCTTCTTCGGTCAGCGCTGCAGGCGTCGGCACTTTTCCCTCAAAGCGTTTGTAGGCGAAGCCAAGCGTGCGGTTGACCAGGTTACCCCAGTTGGCGACGAGCTCGTTGTTGACGCGGTCCATGAAATCTTGCCAGGTGAACTCGACGTCGGCGGTCTCGGGCGCCAGCGCCGTGAGCACATAGCGCCAGGCGTCGGGTTGAAATTGCGCCAGAACGGTGTTCCAGCCGATCACGTTGCCGCGGCTGGTGCTGAACTTGCCGCCACCCAGGTTGAGATACTCGTTGGCCGGCACGTCGTAGGGCAGGTTGAGGTGCGTCGGGCCGTGGTTGTAGCCGATCAACATGCCGGGCCAGATGATAGTGTGGAACGGGATGTTGTCCTTGCCGATGAAGTTATAGATGCGCGCAGCAGGGTTGACGTCGGCGTCCCACCACCGGCGCCAGGCTTCGGAGTCACCGCTCAATTTCGCCCATTCGATGGCCGCGCTGAGATAGCCGATGACGGCCTCGTACCAGACGTAGATGCGTTTGTCCGGATAATCGCCGATCGGGATGGTGATTCCCCAGTCGAGATCGCGCGTGATGGCGCGACCGCGCAGGTCGCGACGTTCCAGTAGCCCTCGCGTAAAGTTAAGCACATTGGGGCGCCAGTGCTCCTTATCCTGAGAGATCCAGGCGAGCAGCGGCTCGTTCATTTTGGCCAGGTCGAGAAAAAAGTGCTCGGTCTCGCGAATCTCCAACATTGTTGCGCCGCTAATTTTGGAGCGCGGGTTTTTGAGCTCGAGCGCGTCGTAGATGCGGCCGCAATTGTCGCATTGATCTCCACGCGCGTCCGGATAGCCGCAATAGGGGCATTCGCCCTCGACGTAACGGTCGGCCAGAAACTTTTTAGCCACCGGATCGTACCACTGACGCTGCAAATCTTTGTAGATAAAACCGGTCTCCCAGTGGCGCAGGAACATCTGGTGGGTGACGTCCCAGTGATTGGCAGTGTCGGTATGTGTATATAGATCAAAAGTCAACCCCATCGCCAGGCAGCCGTCGATGAAAAGGCGATGATACTTTTCGACGATTTCGGTGTAGGGGACGCCTTCGGCCTCTGCTTTGAGCATGATCGGCGTGCCGTGCGTGTCCGAGCCGCTCACCATCAACACGTCGTTGCCGATCATGCGTTGATAGCGCGCGAAGATGTCCGGCGGCAGATATGCGCCGGCGATCTGGCCGATGTGCTTTTCACCGTTGACATAGGGCCAGGCCACCCCCACCAAAATGTTGAGTCCCATAAACTGCGATCCTTCGTCTTCAGGCAACAGGATGGAATTCGATTGCTATTAGCGCCGCAGGAAAGCGCATCTCCGATCTCCAAGATTGCAGATTGCTCTCACTTTACCACATCCCTTCTGTGGAAGGAAGCTCAAAGGAAGCGTCGAATGCGCATCGCAAATTCGGCGTTTCAAGAATAGTTTTCTTCCGGGTATCATATCCGGTGATTCGTTTTCGCAGTAGCTGTGGCTCGCAGCCGCAGGTTGTCGGCGGGCCGGGATGGGCCCTCACCCCTGCCCCCTCTCCCAATGCTGGGAGAGGGGGAGGAGGGGACGCGCAGGTAGGAGTGCTGTAGCTGCGGCTGCGAGCCGCAGGACTTCGGCTTCCCTTCTAAGGAAAGTTAAAAAGGAACGCAGCGCAATGGAGATTAAAAATTCGGTCGTGCTGATTACAGGCGGCGCAATTCGACTGGGGCGCGCTCACGGCCTCTATCTGGCGCAGAGGGGCGCCCATATCGCCTTCAGCTATCTTCCCCATGAACCCGGTCCGGAAACACAGCGAGAAATTGAGGCGTTGGGTGTGCGTTGCACTGCAACTGCGCTGGACGTGCGTGAGCTCGACGCTATGCGCCGTTGGGTGGCGCAGACTGCCGAGGAGTTTGGACGCATCGACGTGTTGATCAACAACGCCTCGCCCTGGCTGATGCGTCCTTTCCTCGAGGTGACGGAGGCGGAGTACGACCTTTGCAACGACGTGACGTGCAAGGCCGCCTTTTTTTGCACCCAAGCCGTTGCGCCCTTCATGCTCAAAAAAGGGCGCGGGGTCGTGATCAACGTGGCCGACCTCTCGGTCTATGAGGTGTGGCCGACGCTGGGGCATCACGCCATCGCCAAGGCAGGCGTGGTGCAATTGACCCGCTATGCAGCGCGAGAGCTGGGGCCGACGATCCGGGTCAACGCCGTGGCGCCCGGTCCGGTCTTGCTGCCACCCGACTTCACGCCGGAGCAGATTGCAGAGGCGAGAGAACGCACCTTGGTCAAGCGCCTCGGACAGCCGGAGGACGTCTCGCGCATGATCGCAATGCTGATCGAACACGACTATTTAACGGGCCATGTGTACTTTGTTGACGGTGGACAACTGTTTTCCCACTAATTTTTTGATCCCGATTTCCTCTGGTCTGAATCGGCGTCCGTTTCACCGACCTTCCGGTTCAGCATTTTATCTTCCAGGAGGCTTTCTGGAAGATTTGGATGAGGCGATTCTGAGCATTCGTAGGGAGAGAAACGATGCCTGTCATTGAATTGCTGCGCGTCAAATGTGCGCCCGGTCGTCGCAAGGAATGGCTGGCGCGCGACGCCGAAATCTGGACACCCGCCCTGGCCGCCCACGACGGCTTCATTTCCAAGGAAGTCTGGCCGAGCCTCGATCACCCCGATGAAGCGGTCATTATTGTGCGCTGGGAATCGCTGGCGCAGTGGAAGAGCTTTCCGGAAGAGTTGAACCGGGAGCTGGACGCTAGGATGTCCGACGTTCAGCTTGAGGTGACGAGCGAAGCGTTGGAGATCTACGAGGGATGATATGCTGACCGGCAAAGTTGCCGTTGTCACCGGAGCAGCGCAGGGCATCGGCGCCGCTTGTGTAGAGGCACTGGCCCGTGCCGGCGCTACCGTGGTCGTCGCCGATGTGAACGGTCTTGCTGCACAAGAGACAGCCGCCGTCGTTGCACATGCTTCTTCAGGTGCAGTCTCCGCTGCAGCACTCGATGTTGCCGACGAAGCGCAATGTGAAGAGCTGTTTGAGCAAATGGTTAGGATTCACGGCGGCGTCGACATCCTCATCAACTGTGCAGCAGTCGTTTCCATCAAACCGGCGCTCGATCTTACGCTGCCGGATTGGGAACAAACTTTCCGCGTTGGTCTTTTCGGCGCTTTTCTATGTGCAAGAGCCTTCGCTCGCCAGGCGATTGCCCGAGGCGGAGAAGGCGTTGTCGTTAACATCAGCAGCATCACTGCCACGCATAGCGCGCATGGACGGGCAGCCTACGCCGCCTCGAAAGCAGCCTTGAATAGCCTGACGCGCTCATTGGCTCTGGAATGGGCCGAGCATCGCATTCGCGTCAACGCAGTGGCGCCGAGTCACACGACAACTGCCCGTCTGAAACAGGCGATCCAAGAGGGCAAGTTGGAACATGACGCCATTGTCGCCCGTATCCCGCTGGGGCGCTTCGCCGAGCCGGCGGAGATCGCCGCTGCCGTCGTTTTTCTCGTATCCGACCAGGCGCGCTTTATCACCGGACAGGTGCTGGCCGTCGATGGAGGCTATACGGCCAACGGCGGGTGGTTGTCGACAAAAACGAAAATAGAACACTGATGATGCAGATTAGACAGATTTCCGCTGAACTGCTGCACGTGGATTCGCCCGATCTGCAGAATCGGCCTTTTTTGAGCAAACCCGTTCATGAGACTGGAGACGAAAGATGCCCACAAAACCACGCTTCGCTCTCTACATGCAAGATAAGCACCCGCTGGCCTATGAGCTAGAGATGGCGGAGTATGCCGAGGCGCGCGGCTTCAGCGAGATCTGGCAGGCGGACACCCGGTTGGCACGTGACTGCGTCGTTATGATGTCGGCCTTCCTGACGCGCACGAAACGACTGCGCGTCGGCTCCGGCGTGCTGCCGATCTGGACGCGCAACGCCGCCGTGATCGCCGCCACATGGAGCACCATGTGGGAGCTGGGCAAACAGGTCAGCGGCGATCCAGACGCGCCGTCGCGCGTGATGCTCGGTCTGGGCGCATGGTGGGAGCCGATCGCCAGTCGCGTCGGCGTCAACCGCACCAAACCGCTGAAAGCCATGCGCGAGTACGTGGAAGCGTGTCGTCAGCTCTTCACAATGGAGGAAGTGACTTACGAAGGAGAGTTCGTCAAACTCGATCGCGTCAAGCTGGACGTCGTCTTCGGCGACCTGCGCCCGCGCGACATTCCGATCTACATCGGCG
>JANWYX010000288.1 GCA_025055055.1 Caldilinea sp.
AAGCGGCATCCATCCCGCATGACGTCTGGGTGGTGGACAACGGCTCCGGCGACGGCAGCGTGGCAATGCTGCGCCGAGACTTTCCTCACGTGCAGGTGATCGAAAGCCCTGTCAACCTTGGCTTCGCCCGCGCCAACAACCTGGCCATGCAGAGGAGCACGGGCTGCTATTTGTTGCTGCTCAACACCGACGCGATGGTTCAACCCGGCTCGGTGCAGGCGCTGTTGCAAGTCGCTCACACTGTGCCTCGCGCCGGCGTGGTGGGGGCGCATCTATTGAATCCCGACGGCACATTTCAAGCTTCGCACACGCGCTTTCCGACGCTTTGGCAGGAGTTTCTGATCCTTTCGACGCTGGGCAGGCGACTGCTCAGACCGTGGTATCCCAGCCATGGCCCGGAAGAGGACAAGGGACCGCAGCGCGTCGACTACGCAGAGGGCGCATGCATGCTCGTGCGCCGGGAAGCGTTGGCCGAGGTCGGCGGGCTCGACGAAGGCTACTTTATGTACGCCGAAGAGGTGGATTGGTGCAAGCGCATGCGCGCTGCCGGATGGGAGGTCTGGTACGCGCCGGCAGCGAAGGTCGTACATCTCGGCGGTGCAAGCAGCGTCAACCGCAAGACGAGCCGCGAGGCCGACCTCTACCGCAGCCGCGTGCGCTATTTTCGCATCCATCACGGGCGAGCGCAGGCGGAATTGCTCAAGGCGATGATCGTCCTCTTCACCGGAGCGAAGCAGTTCGCCCATGCGCTGGCGCGCCGGGTGACGAGAAATCGTTGCGGCCGGCCTGTGGTCACGCTGCAAGAGCTGTTGACCGCATTGCGGAATGTCTGAGGATAGGCGGATGCGGGCTACTTCTACGAAAAATGAAGATCTTTTTGTAAAAACGATGCGAACACGCGCTATATCTTCGATGGAACGGCTGCATGCGTTTGCAATTGCAGCCATTCTGCTGCTTTGCTCCATCTATTTCTTTCCACGCTGGGCCGACCCGAACCAAAACTCGCGGCTCGACATGGTCTTCGCCGTCGTCGAGGACGGGACGTTTCAGATTGACAAATATGTCGCCAACACCGTCGATTACGCAAAGGTGGGCGAGCATTATTATAGCGACAAAGCGCCGGGCGCGGCCTTTCTGGGTATTCCGCTGTACGCAGGCCTGCGCCCTCTGCTGGAGACGCCTCTGCTCGGCGCGCTGACAATGCGATTGGAGTCGCATCGGGCGTTCGCCGGCACTCTGCGTCCAGAAGGCACCGGCGTCTCGGCGCAGAAGGTGCGCTTTGCTATTGTTCAAGTCTATCTGAGCTTCTTTGTCTCTGCGCTGCCGACGGCTGCGCTGGCCGGGCTGCTCTTCCTATGGTTACGCGCGGTGACGCCGTTGGTGTGGCCACGCATAACCATTGCGTTGGGCTACGGTCTGGCGACGCCCGCCTTCGCCTATGCCAATGCGTTCTACGGCCATCAACTGGCGGCCTTTTTGCTCTTTGTGGCATTCTTCCTGCTGGCGCGCGCACCTGCGCAGATCGGCGCGAGGCGCGCCTGGCTGATCGGGCTCGCGCTCGGGTATGCGTTTATCACAGAGTATCCGGTGGCGCTGATGGTGGCACCGATCGGCCTGTATGCGCTGTATCACTTCCGGAAACGGCGACAGCTGAAGCCGCTGCTCTGGCTCATCGTTGGCGGAACGATGGTGGCTGCGGGCTGGATGGCCTACAACACTGCCGTCTTCGGCGGCCCTCTGGAGCTGGGCTACAGTCGCTCTGAGCTCTGGACGCAGCAGCATCACACCGGCTTCATGAGCCTCACTGCGCCGACGTTCGATGCGGTCTGGGGAATCACCTTCAGCCCGTTTCGTGGTCTGTTTCTGCTATCACCCTGGTTGCTGTCGGCGCTGCCGGGCTTTGTGCTCTGGTGGCGCAGCGGTGTCCTGCGCGGCGAGTGGTGGCTGACGCTCGCCGTTGCCGTCGGCATGTTCCTGTTCAATGCCTCGTCGAGCATGTGGTGGGGCGGCTTCGCTGTCGGGCCGCGCTACCTGCTGCCGATGCTGCCCTTCTTCGTCCTGCCGGTCGCTTTCGTTCTGGTCGTCTGGGGCAAGCGATTGTGGCTACGTATCGGTATGGCGCTAAGCCTGTTGTGGTCATTTGTCGCCGTGTGGAGCATGACGTTGGCGGAACAGGCCTTCCCGTCGGACGCGCTGCGTAATCCGTGGGCGGAGCATGTGCTGCCCAGTTGGGCGGTCGGCAACATTGCGCGCAACCTCGGAACCGTGCTGGGGCTGGAGGGTGTTTGGAGCCTGACGCCGCTGGTGCTTCTGCTGGCGTTGGCGACCGTTGCGTGGTGGTGGGCGACGCTGCAACATCGTGAGGCGCCGGCGCTCTTTGGCAAAGGTGGTCGGTCCTCGATTGAAATGGAGACGAAAAGAAAAAGTCGCCTCACGAAGGTTAACGAGTAAATCTGTAATCTCGAAGGCGCTGCGTCGGACGTCTGCTCTTGTAGGTCATCGTCTCCGGTGAGACATAGCAGATCGTCTGTGTCGAACAAAGATGTCCGGCCCGGAAGCCCGACCCAGCAGTGTTTTCACAGTCATCGCCTTCGGTGTGACATGCCGATTCCCATTGTGAACCTTTATTGCGAACGTTGAAGAGATAGGATCGAGGATTCCATGCAGGCAGAATTGAGTTATTCGTCTACCCGGGCAGAGGAACGCACTGCCGCCGCTGTAACGCGACGAGAGTGGCTCTTCGTGCTTGCAACGGCGCTGTTCGTGCTCGCCGTCACGACATTGCCTTATCTTTACGGCTACTGGTCGGCGCCGGTGGACAAACGGTTTATGGGTGTCATTTACAACGTGCCCGATCACATGCAGTATTTCTCCTGGTTTCGCGAGTTCAGCTACGCCAACCTTGCGGCCAACAAATTGACGCCCGAGCCGAATAAACCGATCTTCTTCAACCTTCTGTGGTGGGGCATGGCGCGCATCGGCGGCGTCTTGGGGATTGGATATGCCGGCATGTATCAGATGCTGCGCTGGGTGGCGACGATCCTCTACCTGTTGCTCATCTATCGGATGTTGAGCCGGTTTTTCGCCGACCGACTGCATCGCATCACGGCCTTCTTGCTCGTGCTCTTCGGAGCCGGCTTCGGCTGGGTGCTGATCGTGATGAAATACACGGTGACCGGAGGCGAGCTCATCTGGCCGCTCGACGTCTATGTCGCCGAACCCAACACTTTCTTTAGCATTCTGGGGTCGCCTCACTTCATTGCAGCGGCGCTCTACATGTTCGTCTTCGACCTGGTGTTGCGCGGCCAGGCGCAGCAGCAGTTGCGCTACGCCGTCTACGCCGGCCTTTTTGCGCTCTTCATGGGCTGGCAGCACGCCTATGATCTGTTGATCGTTTACGGCGTGCTCGGAGCGTACACCATGTTGGTCTGGCTACGCGACCGACGGCTTCCGCTCTATCTGATCTGGAGTTGTCTCATCGTCGGCGTGCTTTCCGTCTGGCCGGCGCTTTATTCGGTTTTACTCACCTCGCTCGATCCTTTGTGGAAAGAGGTGCTCAAGCAGTTCGCCAATGCCGGCGTCTACACGCCGCCGCTCTATCGCTTGCCGATTCTTTTGGGCCTGCCCTTTTTACTTGCGCTGTACACGGCGATCCGTCAGAATCCCTTGCAGTTGCAGGGCGTGAGCAACAACGATCTCTTCGTGCGGGGCTGGTTCTGGATTTCCTTCGTACTGGTGTATCTGCCTGTAGATTACCAGATTCACATGCTCAACGGCTGGCAGGTTCCGATCGCAATTCTGGCCACACAGGGGATTTTCGGTTATCTAGCGCCTGCATTAACGCAACGGCGATGGATGCCGCAGATCTTCGTACATAGGCCGGCGATCGCAGTCGCCGCTTTTGTGATCGGTTTTTCGTCCTTGACGAACCTATACTTGTTCGCATGGCGATTTTACGACCTGAGTCGCCACGATTATCCATATTACTTGCATCGCGACGAGGTTGCGGCGCTGCGTTGGCTGGAAGCGCATGCACACTCTGACGATGTCATATTGAGTTCGTTGGAATTGGGGCAATATGTGCCCGCCGAGACCGGCGCTCACGCCTTTTTGGCGCACTGGGCGCAGACGGTGGATTTTTACGGCAAATCCGCACGGGTGTCTCGCTTTTTCGACGGAGCAACCCCCGATGTGGAGCGACTCGGCATCATCGCAGAATATGGGGTGGATTTTGTGTTTCTGGGGCCGGCTGAACGCTCTTTGGGAGCTGCGGAACTGCAGCCTCCCGATTTTCAAGAGATGTATACGATAGGGGAAGTGAAAATCTTGAAGCCGGTATTTCCCCTGGAGCGTTGAGAACATGAGGCTTTTAAACGTCTTTTTTCGTTTCCCTCGGTGGGTGCCTTGGATGAGTTGTGGGATTGCATGCCTGTGGCTTGTCCTGTTCGGAGCGACAAAGACGCTTCAGGCGCAGGGCGCCGGCTGGTCTACGCCGGTTTCATTGGGCCCTTACTGGTTTCCCGACGTCGCTGTAGACGGCTCCGGTAGAGTTCATGTCGTATGGTCCTACGGCGGCGATGGGTTCGACACTGTCATGTATGCAGCCAACGTGGAAGGTGCATGGAGCCGCCCGCTTGACATCGCTGCCATGCCGCAAGTCGCCGGCGGGAGCGAGGCAAGTCGTCCGACTTTGCTCATTACGCCTGACAATATCGTCCATCTGACCTATCGCGATACGACCATTTATTACACTCAGGCGCCCGCGGGAGGCGCCGGCATTCCTCTCTACTGGCGTGAACCGAATCCGATTGCAGAAGGTTATTTTTCACGGTTGGCGTATGATAGCGAAGGCGTACTCCACATGGTCTATACACAAAATGTGCCGACCGAGCTGTGCCGCGTCTGTTATCATCTCTTTTATGTTCGTTCGATCGACGATGGCTTCACATGGAGCGATCCGGTGGACATCTCCGTCCAATTAACAGGTTCGGCGAAACCCTCTCTGCTCGTAGATCGGAACGACCATCTGCATGTCGTGTGGGAGTCGGGCTACGGCGGCTCCTATGGGCAGCTTTCTGACCCGACGACGGTATTGTATACGGTTTCGCGAGATGGAGGCGCATCCTGGTCGCCTCCATACGCACTTGATCCTGCGAGGGGGCAAGGCACTAACTTGATGGCGCGTAACATCACTATCGCCGAGGATGCAAACGGAAACCTTCTCGTCGCCTGGTGGGGCATTCCTGAGGATCTCGTCTACTACCAACTTTCTAGAGATGGCGGACAAAGCTGGAGCCTTCCTACGCCGATTCCCGGAGCGTATGGAATTTGGTCGGTCTATCAGTCTCGCCTGGACAATTACGCCTCTGCTGTCGATAGCGCAGGTCGCGTTCACTTGGTGGTTGTAGGAAGGCGTCAACCCGAACAAACTCAAGCAGAATTGCTTCGCTACGTCTGGGATGGCTCCAACTGGTTAGGCGCCGATAGAATCGTCGGCTACGAACGGGATATGCCCGAGTGGCCGCGCATTGCGGTAGGCTTAGGCAATCAATTGCATGTGGTTTGGTTCGTACGAGACGCAGAAAATCTCTTTAACTCCGATGCAGGAAACTATCAAGTTTGGCATTCGATGCGCACCGTCGACAGTCCTGCACTCTCCCCTATCCCTGTTCCGACCCTACCCGTGCCTACGCCGATCGTGCGCACCGAGCTTTCCGTCAGTCATCTCCCACCCACTCCCACCTCGCCAATTCGCCCGATCACCGTGGAAAACCCTGCTCCGCCCACATCTGGAATCGTGTCTTCCAATATTCGGAGCGAACACGACGAGATGATGGTGCTTTTGTTTTCTCTGGCGCCCGTGGTTTTGGTGATTGTGTTTCTCGCATTGGCGTTTCAGGTTCGCCGCTCCCTTCGCTCGGATTAGGGGGAACCCCACACGACGCGGAGCGTCGGTCTTCCGGCAATATTCCAGTCGCCGGTGTCTGACGAGACAAAATACTTGCCGCTGTGATAGGCGGAATCCGCCTCGTATAAAATGAGCCGTAACGGTTGATTGTTGGCGTAGGCGTTGGCGACGGCGTAGCTCACATCCCAAGACCAGGGAATGCCGGGCCAGCCGTTCCAGTTGTTTCCCACCGGATCGACCCACCGCCCCGTGATATTTTCCCACGCCAACGGCGCGTTGTTCCAGGTGATGCCGGTCTCCTGCCAGTCTTCGGCGGCCGTCAACACTTGAATCCAGGACGGTTGCGCCTCGGCACCGCCCGCGTTGCCGAATTGGTGAAGTGTCAGCGTAGCCGAAAGAATGACTTTGCCTGCCGGAAGAGCATCGAGCGGGAAAGTGACATAATATTTTGCGAAGCAGGGCCAATCGGCCACATCGGATTGGTTTTGGATATTGAAATCCGGCGCTTTGCCGTAGTTGCGATTGGCCCATTCGTTCCAGATATGGTGATCGTCGCCGGGGCATTGATTGGTGATGGCGCTGCCGACGTCGGCGTCGATCACGGTGGGGATATTTTGACGTTCTCGCCGAACGAGGGTCTCGCCTGTCGCCGGAATGTTGGGCGCTGCGTAGCCCGGCAACCCGAAGCGCAGCCGACCCCAACTGGCGGGTTGGTCGCGTTGCAGCGTCTCCGGCCAAGTCTGCACAGGTTGCGGCGCCTCATTGCGTCCGTCTCGATCGTGAAGCAATAGCCCTAACCGCCATTCGCTGCCGGTTGCCGGCGCGCCGTTTAATCCTAACGCTGCAAAAGGAACGTCGAAGGTCATCGCCCAGCCGCGGTCCGTGCCACGATTGTCGTTGAGAGACTCTCCGCGCCATCCGGGTTTGGTGGCGATGTTGAGTGCGCGTAGCTCCCATCCTTGCGCTCCAGCCCGGTAGGCAGCCCGGTAACCGGGACCGGGAGCGCCCGAAAGCTGTGCTACAAACCGGTAGGAGCTGCCGGAGAGCGCTCCTGCACCGGGATTTAAATCGAGTAAGAGGGTGGCGGCGTCCCATTCGGTCAACGTTTCGGCCGTCGGCGTCTCGTCGTACCAGAGGTGACGGTCGAAGACGGCCAGATAGACGGTGAGCTTCTCCTGGTTGTAGCCGACGCGCACGTCGGCGTAGTTGCTGCTTTCGGAGAGTCTGCCGAACCAGAAGATCGCCATCTGCTCGAAGACAATGTCGCCGTTGAAGAATGGTGCGTTGACCCGTCGCATCGACGCAGTAGGGGGTGTGGCCGGCGGTGGTGGAGTCGTCGCCGTGGGTGTAGCCGTGGCAGGAGGCGTTGCCGTCGGCGTGGCGGTTGCCGTCGGTGTGAAAGTGGGCGTCGGCGTCGGCGGCTCTTGGCGACTGATGGCGGGTAGGTAAATGGTGGTGGATGCGCCGGTTCCATCCTGCCCCAAAACCGGAGTGGAGGAAAGACCGACCTCTATGGCTGTTACCACGCAGGCAATGGCAAATATCCCGACCAGACACCGAACGATAAAGTTTGACATCGTCTCCAATCCTCAGAAATCTAGGTTGTGCATGAGTCCAAAGCCGGCTGCATCTTCTTTGGTATGTATTCGTGGATCCAAAAATTGCTCCACGAAGGCTGCAAGGCGGACGCCAAAGCTCTTATCCTTCCGCCGCTCCTACCGCGCTAATCTGCGATGGGTGGCTCACATAGATCACCGGATCGCCCTGATACCATTCGATCAAGCCGGTGACCCGGACGCGCTGCCCCGGAGCATAGATACGTTCGGGTGGTTGGGCGAAGTTGCCCCAGTTCGCTTTCAAGATACGGACCAGGAAGGCGCCTTGATGGGGCGTCTTGAAGGTCAGATACACCGCCTTGCCGTTGTTGAAGACATCGTGAAGGAGACCCTCGACGGTGACTGTGCGGCCTGCGTATTCACGCGCCGCCGTGTAGTCGATGACGCCTTCGTGGATGAACGACAACTGCGCCGCAACGGCCTGCTCCGGCGGGGCTTGCATGGCCACCCCGGTCGGCTCGCCGTGCTCCAACGCCACGACTGCGCCGTCGGTGCTTACAAAGTAGAGGGTGTCGTTGCTGACCACCCAGGAGGCATACTCGCTCCAGTAGCGGTCGTAGACGGCGCCTTGGTTGTAATAAATGTAAAAGCCGCCGGGAATTGTGCGTGGATCTCCGTCTTGGGTCAGTCGGTCTGGACAATAATGGCTGGTGCTAAAGCCACAATTGCTGGCGGACGTGATGATGTGGGGCAGATCGCCGGTTGTAATCGGATTTGCGCCGGAGGAGCCGCGCGCCGGGGAGCGATCCAGGATGCGGTGTGCCAGTCCAAACATCCAATGACCGCCGAATAGATCGTCTCCCGCCATGGAGAGGTTCGCTTGTTCGTCGGTTGGGAAAAAAGTGCTTTCCATAAAGCGAACATATCCTGCCAGAAAACCGGAAACGGTGTTGTCGTTCAGCATGAGTTCTCCTAACCGAGAATCTGCGCGACCGTCGCATGGGCCCCCAACCAAACAAGGGGCGCCTCGCATGACCACATAGGCGACCTCGCTCCCGTCGCCAAAACGCTTCACCACCGGCATCGGCCCCATCGGCATATAATCACCGTCTCCGAAGCCGCCGTGGCCTACGTTAGGAATGAAGGCTGTGGAGCCGTTGTCCAAATTTAGCGCCAGAAGCGCCTGTTCGCTCGGTTGGCTGCTTAAATTAGACCGCATGGCGGTGTTTGAGCCCGGCCACGGCGACCACGTCCACATTGTCTGCCAGTCAAGACGCAACTTGATCAGCACAACGCCGCTTTGTTCTGCAATCACCGGCCAGCCGCGACTCACCTCGGCAAAGTTGTTGCTGGGCGACGAGCCGGGATTTCCCGGCTCCAGCACCGTCGTCTTGTTGCGCCAAGCGCGGCTGCCGTCGCCGTTGCGAATGGCATGCACATACAAGTCCCGCGAAGCGACCACCACAAGATTGCGCGTGGCCGAGTATGCAGGCGGTGTGTCGACCGGCGAACCGGCGTCGTAGCGCCAGAGTTGTTGCATGGTGCGTTTGTCAATTGCGTAAACATAGTTGCCCATTGAGAAGAAGACACGCTCTCCGGCGATGGCGGGCGGCAGCGGCAGGTTGCTGTTGCCGGCCCCGGCGAAGCTGCCTATTGTATCGCCGTTGGCGGCGTTGAGTTTGTAAAGCGTGCCGTTGCTGGAGACAACGAAGAGCGCAGCGGTGTCGCCGTCGTAGGCAGGCGTTGAGTTGATGTTGCCGCCGGGGTTGCGGTTCCAGAGCACGGCGCCGTTGGCATTGTCCAGCGCATAAACCCCGCGGCTGCCTGCAGCGATGTAGACGCGTCCGCCGCCGGTCACCGGCTGGACGTTGCGCGGCAGGCCGAATTTCCCCGACGAAACGCCGCCGGTGGCGTTCGGCCCGTTCCACGCCCACTTCCAGCGCCAGGGCGTCGGCACCGAGACGGGGTTGTAGCCGGTGCGCTGGGCATCATGCGCGTGTTGGGTCCACTCTGATGGCCCCACGGGCGGCGGCGTGCCCTGCTGCGTCGGAGTGGCGGACGGCGTTGGAGTGGCCGTCGGCGATGGGGTCCGTGTTGCGGTGCTCGTAGCCGTCGGCGTCTCAGTCGGAGTTTGCGTTGCAGTGTTCGTAGGTGTCGGCGTTGGAGGATTTGCGGAAATGAAGGGCAAATAGAGCGGCCCCGGAATGGTGTCCCCCGGCGCCTCCTGGCCGTAGAGCGCCGGCGGTCGGTAGCCGGCGGCGAAGCCAACCGTAATCACCAGCGCAAAAATCGTAATGCCGAAATGGAGTCGATACATCGCTCGTCCCTTAAAACTTACTTTCCCTCTGTCATCTTCCGAGTGGATTTAAACTCCTGCGTTTTTGCTTGCGTTTTTGTGGCGTTCTTGTGCGTTTTTATAAAATCACAAGACGACCGAATCGGGATTCTACCATCCCTGCCTCAATCGCCACTGTACGAAACGTTGCGGATTTGCCTGTGCCGGATGAACGCCTGTTCTGCGATTGCGCTACGTCTTGGCTTCATCTGTTCGATTCGCTCCAGATGCGGTACAATGGCTATACTGAACTATTCCGATTATCTCTACAGCGCCGGCTTGGCAACAGCGTGGATTGCTGTAATCCGGCGTCGTGCACCTGGTGTATATGCGAATCCTTTTTTTAACGCAGGTCTTGCCTTATCCCCTGGACGCCGGACCGAAAGCGCGCGCCTATTATGTCTTACGCTACCTTTCCCAACATCATGAAGTGACGTTGCTTTCGTTTATGCGCAAAGCTGACGTTGCAGAGGCGCTCGACCATCTGCGTTCGTTTTGTCGACAAGTGATCGTCGAACCGCTGACGCGTTCGCCATGGAAGGACGCGGGCTATTTGGTGAAAAGCCTGTCGCTGCATCGCCCCTTCCTCATCGAGCGCGACGCCTCCGGCGCCATGGTGCGCCGCATCGAAGCGCTGGCGCGCACACAGCCAGGGTTTGACGCCGTGCACGCCGACCAGCTCTGGATGGCGCCTTACGCCCTGCATTTTTGCAAAGTCGCTGCGCAGCAGGGCAAACGTCCGCTGAGCGTCCTAGATCAGCACAACGCCGTCTTCATGATTCCACGACGCATGGCCGATGCCGAGCGCAATCCTTTCAAGCGGGTGCTGATGCAGCTCGAGGCGCGCAAGCTGGCATCCTTTGAGGTGGAGACTTGCCGCCGTTTTGACCGTGTCGTTTGGGTGACTTGCGAAGATTACGCCGCAGTGCAAATGGAAGCGGCGCGCAGGGGGCGAGAAGTCTCGAACGATGGCGTGCTGCCTATCTGCGGCGACCCGGAGTCGATCGCACCGATTGTCCGTGCTTCCCAAGTGCGTCGCGTCACGTTTTTGGGTGGACTACACTATCCACCGAATGCCCAGGGCGTGTTGTGGTTTGCGCGCGAAATTTTTCCGCTGGTTCTGCGTCGGGTTCCCGACGCCATTCTGACGGTCATCGGCAAGCAACCGCCTTCCGAGCTTGCGGCGCTTGACATCCCTGCCCGCAACCTGGAGGTCGCCGGTTACGTTGAAGATCCGACTCCCTACCTGGCGGAAACCGCCGCGTTCGTCGTTCCTTTGTTGGCGGGCGGCGGTATGCGCGTCAAAATTATCGACGGCTGGACGTGGGGGCTGCCTATCGTGAGCACCCGCATCGGCGCCGAGGGGACCGATGCAGCACATGGAAAAAACATCCTTCTGGCCGATGAGCCGGCGTCGTTCGCCCGTGGCGTGATCGACTTGCTTACGAATCCCCAGTTGAATGCAAGCATCGCCGGGGGTGGACGACGCACAGCATTGGAGCGCTACAACTGGCGCGTCGTCTATCGCGGCTGGGATCGCATCTATGTCGGTCCCCATGCAGCAACCACCGCACAGGAGCCGTAACTTCATGAACATTTTGTTTGTCGTCCCCTACGCTCCCAACCCTGTGCGCGTGCGCCCATATGAATTCATCCGCACACTGGCGCGCCGTGGCCATCAGGTGACGGTCGCCACATTGTGGACATCGGAGCAAGAGCGCAGCGACCTGGAGCAGCTCAAAGCAACGGGAGTTGCGGTCATCGCCGAGCCGATGCGCACGCTGCATTCGCTGCTCAACAGTGCCAAAGCGTTGCTGGGGTCGACGCCGCTGCAGGCTTCGTACAGCTGGAATCCCCGGTTGATGACGCGCATTCGAGAGACGCTCCGGAGAATCTACGTTGATGCAGTGCATGTGGAGCATCTGCGCGGTAGCCGCTACGCCGTCGGCGTGCGCCGGTTTCTAGAGAACGCCGGCCTGCCTGCGCAGCCGCCGGTCATCTGGGATAGCGTTGATTCGATCTCATATCTCTTTGAGCAAGCGGTGCAGACGAGCCGTACGCTGCGCAGCCGCCTCATCACCGGCGTCGAGCTGGAGCGCACGCGGCGCCATGAGGCCTGGCTGGTGGGCCAGTTCGAGCGCACGCTGGTCACTTCGGCGTTGGATCGAGCCGCCTTTATCGGACTGCTCAACGAATATTTTCCCGAGGCGTTGCCGGCGCTGGCAGAGCGCATCGAGGTGATCCCGAACGGCGTCGATCTGGAGCGTTTCGCCTTTCGCGAACCGTTGCAGCGACCGCCGGCCACGATTATTTTCAGCGGCAAGATGAGTTATCACGCCAATGTCACGGCCGCCCTCCATCTGGTGAACGATGTGATGCCGTTGGTGTGGGCGCAGCGACCCGACGTCCAGGTCTGGATTGTCGGTCGCGACCCGACGGCGGAGGTGCGTCGGCTGGCGGAAAGTCATCCCCCGTTGCCGGAAAGCGGCAGACCGCGCGTGGTCGTGACCGGCGCAGTGCCCGATATGGCCGAGTACATCCAGGCGGCTACGATTGCCGTGGCGCCGTTGCTGTACGGCGCAGGCATCCAGAACAAGGCGCTGGAGGCGCTGGCCTGCGGCACGCCGGTGGTGGCCACGCATCAGGCGACGGCCGCACTCAATGTAGTCTCCGGTCGCGAGCTACTTATCGCCGACGGCGCCGAGGCGTTTGCCCAGGCGCTGTTGACGCTGCTCGCCGATCCCGACCTACGCGCCCGGCTCGGCGCCGCGGGGCGCCGCTTCGTTGAGGAACATCACTCCTGGGATGCAGCCGTCGCCCGTTTGGAAGCCGTTTATCGAACCCCGCCTCTGCGGTGAAACGAACCGAGCGGTGAGCGTTCCCTGTTCCGTCATGCATCAGGAAACACTAGTTCATGACCGCCGGCAAATAAAGGCGCGCTGCCGTTTCCGTCATCACGGCATAGACGCCCACCCCACGGCTCTCCGCCGAAGCTAGCGCCTCGCGCTCGCCGTTGCGATCGATCGTGCTGATGACGGTGGGCAGTTTCTCCCAGAATGCGCCGTTCCAGAAGTAAATCGAGCGAGATTCCTGCGCCGCCGAGGCGTGAACCGCCATGCCGGGTGAAACGTCCGTGAGGTACAGGTTGATCGAGCCGCGTTCTGCCAGAGAAGCAGGCAGCGCAATCAACCGATACATCTGTCCAAAGAGGTTTGCTCCGGCCGGCGTCGGGATGTGACCGGCCATCGACTGAATGGCAATAAATTCATTTGCTCTCAGGCTGACCCCGCCGGGCAACAGGAAGAATGCTTTGCCATCCGAGGAGGTGACCGGCGCAAAGCCGATCTTTTGCTTAGGGCCGGGCACTGCGCCGCCGCCGACACCGTAATCTACGATCGCTTCTCGACGCGGATTGGCGCTTGTAGCCGCCTCCTCCACCCACACTTGGACGAAGGCTGCAGGTGTGACGCCGGGAACGCCGAAAACCCCCGACCATTCACCG
>JANWYX010000298.1 GCA_025055055.1 Caldilinea sp.
TTTTCACCTGTTTTTTCATGTAGAGTAACAGGGCGTGCAATCCCCGCACGCGCTGCGGCGTGATCACTTCATGCAGTCCCAAGAGCATATAGACGTCTTCCGGGGTTGCCAGCACTTCCTCCGGCCTGGCGCCGTTCAACCCTTCCGCCAGAATCGCAGCATAGCCGCGCACTGTCGGCGACTCCGGCGGGATGTCCAGATAAAAGTGCACGCCGTCTCCGTCGATTTCGGTGGCGAGGAAGACCGGCGTCTGGCATTCGTGCACCTGCTCCATGCTGTCGCGTTGCGCCACATATCGTTCGGGCAAAGGCGGCAGGCTCATGGCGTACTCCAGCAGATATTCCATGCGGTCGCGCGGAGACGCCTCGCGGAATTCTTCGATGATCGCCTGTAGCGCTGGAGGACACAGTTCGATCTTATCTTGAAGGGTGGTCTCTGTCGTCATGGTTTCTCCGCTCTGAAATTAGAACGCCTCACATTAGGTTGCGGTGGGCGCTGCGTCAATTCTCCCTGCGATGCGTTTGCGAAACAGTTTGATCCTACTGCATGGAGTGGGTTGCGTCAAACTATGTGCATGATTCTGGATTGCTTGCAACTGTGGGTGGTTGCGGCTCCATCCTCGCGTTTGGGTGTGATATGCTTATCAAGAGATTCAACAGAGGAAGGTGGAAACGATGCGACAGATCATCGCCATGGGCGGCGGCGGCTTCTCTATGGAGCCGGAGAACCCGGCGCTCGACGAGTATGTGATTCGCCAGTGTGGGAAGACGACGCCAAAGGTGTGTTTTCTGGCGCAGGCCAGCGGCGAAAGTTTGGAATATACGCTCAACTTTTATCGGGCGTTCAGCCGATTGGGTTGCCGCCCAACGCATCTTTCGCTCTTTGCTGCGCCGCCGGAGGATGCGAGAGGCGTGCTCCTTGCCCAGGACATCATCTACGTCGGCGGCGGCAACACGAAGAGCATGTTGGCGCTGTGGGAGGCATGGGGGCTGCCCACCATCCTGCGCGAGGCCTATGAGCAGGGCGTCGTGTTGGCAGGCGTCAGCGCCGGCGCCAACTGCTGGTTCGAGCAGGCGGTCACCGACTCAATCGCCCCACAACCGGATGTGCTAACCTGCCTGGGTTTTTTGCCTGGCAGCTTCTGCCCGCACTACGACGGCGAAGCGAAGCGGCGTCCGGCTTTTCATCGCCTGCTGACGGAACGACGCATCCAACCCGGCTACGCAGCGGACGACGGAGCAGCGTTCCATTTCATCGATGGGGTGTTGCATCAGGTGGTAGCCTCGCGTCCGGCGGCGCGCGGGTGGCGGCTATGGAAGGATAACGAGGGCAGCGTCCACGAGGAAGAAATGCAGCCTGTGCTCTTGGCTCAGCCGGTGACGGCGTGAAGCGCTGGACTCACATCTCCTGAGCAGCGTGCAATACCTGCTCGGCCGTCCAAGCGTCGGTGATGAGCACATCGATCATCTGAATGCGCAGCAGGCCTAGAATCGGCGCCACCTTTTCCGGGCCGGTGGCGATGACGACGAGCTGCGGACAGGCAAGCAACTGCTCCCAGCGAATGCCGATAGAGATGCCAGGATAGGCGTCGTCGACCAGCTCGCCCTGTACCGTGTAGAAATGGCCGCAGATATCGCCGACGGCGCCCGCCTCGGCCAGCCGCGCAATCTCCGGCTCGCCGAGAAGCCCGGCCAGCACGAGCGGCGAATTGTGCAGGGCGCCGATGCCGACGAGCGCTAAGTCGAGCCGATCGTAGAAGGCGCTCACTTGTTGGATATTGGAGGATTGCAACAAAAGTTGAGCGAGTTGTCGGTCGGGCACGAGTGCAGGTGCATTTAAAAAATAGCCGGCGCCGGTGTAGCCTTCACACAGAATGCGCGTGATTTCTGCCCCGCGCGCCAGAGAGTGCTTGATGTCGATGTCGCCAAGCAGCTGCACCAGGGTGATGTTGCGCGGAGTGGCAAGCTTGGAAAGCCCATAGGCCAGCTCCGCCAGCGTGCGCCCCCGTCCGACGCCGACCAGCATGTTCGGCTTGATCAAGGGGTCGACGAAGGGCGCCGCTGCGGCGCCCACCAGACGCCGCAGCTCCTCCGCCTGGTTTGGATACTGCTGGACGTCGATGACAATGGCCTCTTGCAGCCCAAATTGTTCGCGCAACCTGCGTTCAAGATGGCTCTGGCGAACCTTGGGGCGGACAATCTGAATGCGCACGATTCCCTCCTCGCGCGCCTTGCTGAGCAAGCGGGAGACGGTGCTGCGCGAGATATGATAGAGCTCGGCGATCTGCGCCTGCGTCAATTGATCAACATAATATTTTTCGGCGACCTCAATCAAGAGATCCAGATTGTCGATTGCGTCGTCGCCCGTGTGTCGATGAACCATCATGCTTTTGCATTCGTATAAGAAGATGGAGGGCCTGTCGATCGCCCCGCTGTCAGGTCAAACCTATTCTATGGTGACTGCACAGTGACGAACAAAAACCTTGCTCCCTTAATCTTGGCCGTTGATGTCGGCACGACCTCGATCAAAGCCGGTGTAGTCTCGGCGGATGGCCGCATCCGCGCGCTGCGCCAGCATCCCACGCCCTATCGCCTGGCGCAGCCGCCTGCATTCGAGGTCGATATGGATGCATTGGCAGCTGCAACGCTGCAGGTGTTGCAGGAATGCAGTGCCGGCGAAGATACAGCGTCTATCGTCGCCGTTGCAGTTACGGCGCAAGGCGACGGCACCTGGCCGCTGGATCGCATGCTGCGTCCGGCCGGGCCGGCGCTGATTTGGCGCGATGGCCGCAGCAATGCCGTGCTGCGGCGTTGGCGCAGCGAGGGCAGGCTCGCCGCCGTGGCCCAGATGACCGGAACCTATCCGACCTCGGCGCACCAGACTACGCAGATGGCCTGGCTGAAGGTGCATGGGGCTGAACACCTGGCGTATGTGCGTCATCTCGTCTTTGCCGAAGATTGGATCGGATGCGTGTTGACCGGCCAAGTCGGCGTGAGCATCGCCAACTTCGAGCACACCTATGGTCACGCGCATCCACCGCGCCACGACTTTGCGCACAGCGCTGCACAGGTGTTGCAACTCCTCGACCTCGAGTGGATGCAACCGCTGCTGTCAGAACCGACGTCACCGCTGCAACCGCGCGGGGCGCTCCTTCCCGACATTGCTCACCGCATCGGCGCAAAGGCTGGCTTGCCGGTCTATGTTGGCCCTTTCGATGTGCTTGCAGCTGCACTTGGCGCAGGCGCCATCCTGCCCACGCAGGCGTCCTCCATCTGGGGCACGGCAGCCATCCATCAGCGCTGGGTGACTTCGTTTGCTCCGTCGGAGATCGGCTATCTTGTTTCCCACCCTCAACAGTCAGGCCGTTGGCTGCGTTTTGTCGCCACCAGCGCCGGCATGGTCAATCTCGACTACTGGCGACAGCAGTTTTATCCAGAGGTTGCAACTGGCACCCAATGGACGGCGCTGGAGTCGGCTTTAGAGCAGCTGCCCCCTGGCGCCGATGGACTGATTTACTTGCCCTACCTTGCAGCCGCAGACGAGCGCAGCGAAGAGGCGCCCGGCGTCTTGGGCGCAGGCTTCCTGGGCGTGCAGGAGCGTCATCGGCGCACGCATTATCTGCGCGCCGTTTACGAAGGGCTGGTGATCCAGGCGGCGCGCCTCTTTCGGCGCCTGAATCCGCTGGATATTCCTTTGCATGAGGTGCGCGTCGCCGGCGGCGGCGCGCAGAGCGACCTGTTGACGCAGCTGCTGGCGCACGCTGCCGGCGTACGCACAGTGCGCCCCCGGTGCACCGAGGCCAGTTTACTCGGCGCAGCCGGTGTTGCGTTCACAGCGCTAGGATATGCTACAGACCTCAACGCGTTGATGCAGACGCTCAACCCGCCGCAGACCATCTGCATCCCCGACGCAGCAGCGACTGCCAGGTATCGTGCGCAGGCCACCGTCATCGATGGCTTGTTGCGCGCACTGGCGGAGGCTTTGCGTGCAGGGGCTGAAAATGTACACAACGAGCTTGCGTAAATGCCGGGAGCGCCTTCCACCGGCCTCGGTGCGCATCACCCGAGCAGCCTTCGACAATGTTCAACCGAATGCTTGATATTCTCCAGCAGCGCTGCGTCCGCCAGCTCAAAGGGATAGAAAACCTCCAGAAAGATCGGCCGATCGGTCAGGCGATGACGTCGCAGCGTCTGGGCAAAGGCGGCTACATCAAAGCTGCCGCGCGGGTCCGGCCATCCCCAGTGGGAGTCGCTCTGAAAATCGGTGTTCTGAAGGTGAAAGACGCCGATGTGTTCGCCGAGCGCCTCTAACCAGGGGTCGAGCGCAGTGTGGGCGCCGTAGAGCGGCTGATAAAGCGCGTGGCCGACGTCGAGCACGTAGCGCACCGGCGTGGCCGTTTTGCCCTTCAGATCGGAGAGCAGTTGCAGCGAGTCGCCGACCTGATGGGGGATTTCACGCGTGAGCGGCGTCGGCTCGACGAGCAGCTCATGCAATCCGGCTGCTGCGGCCCACTCGCTGATGCTGTAGATGTCCTCCAACAGTCGCCGATAGAGGTGATCTCGCTCACCTTTTTCAGCGCTATGCACGCTCATGCCGCCGAGCGGGCCGCCCACTGCGGTGGCGCCCAGCTCCGCCGCCGTCTCGACGGCGCGTCGCCACCATTCCAAGCCGGCGCGATGGCCGGGCGGCTCCGGATGCAACAATCCATTGTAGGTGTATGAGGCCAACCCGACAAAGGCGCTATGGATTGTGACGCCGGCGGCTTCAGCGGCGCGACGCGTCTTCTGCGCCAACAGCCGTCGATCTGCCTCCGGCCACCAGGGGTCGAGCAAGTCAAAGGTGAACTGCACAAGGCGTAGGTTGAGGGTCTCCCGCACCAACGTCGTCCACGCCTGAGGCTCCGGCCAGCGCTTGGTGGCGAAACCGAGATTGACGCCAAATTGAAAGTTGCTCATTTGACAGCTCCCATCGTCAATCCGCGCACGAGGTTGCGCGAGACAAGCAGTGCAAAGACCAACACGGGCAGGACGATCAGCGTGCCGGTCGCCATCATCGGACCCCAGCGAATGCCGAAGCCGGTCATAAAGTTGGCGGCCTCCACCGGCGCAGTGCGCGCCTCGGCGCGCGTGAGCACCAGCGCAAACATCAGCTCGTTCCAACTGGCGATGAAGGCAAGGATCGCCGAGACAACAATGCCCGGCATGGCCAGCGGCAGATTGATGCGAAAGAAGACCTGCCAGAGGTTGGCGCCGTCCACCGTGGCCGCCTCATCGACCTCGCGCGGCACAGCGCGGAATTGGTCAACACACAGCCACACTACCAGTGGGATACCGAAGGTCAGGTAGACCAGGATCAGGGCAATATGCTTGTCGAGAATGCGCAGGTCGCGCGCGATCAGGAAAAAGGGCAGCGCCACGACGATCGGCGAGATGAAGCGGTTGGTGATGATCCAGAACCACAGGTCGGCCTTGCCGCGGAATTGAAAGCGGGCCAGCACATAGGCCGCAGGCGCGCCGATCAACACGGAGAGCAGCGTCGCCGACGTCGCCACGATCAGGCTGTTGACCAGACTTTTGGCGACCGACCCCTCTGCGTAGACGACGCGAAAATGTTCAAACGTCGGTTGAAAGAGCAGCACCGGCGGCACGGCGAAGGTGTCGGCGGTCGTCTTCAGCGCAGTGGTGACCATCCAGTAGACCGGCAACAGAAAAGCCACGATCAACAGCAGCGCCACGGCGCCCTGCCAGAGATGGGTGAACAGATGGCGGTTGAAATGCGTGCGCCTGACGCTGCGCGCCTGTGAAGCAATCCTCATGCTTCTACCTCCCGGTAAAACAGGCGGATATAGCCGCGCGCAAGCACGATGCAAAGGA
>JANWYX010000347.1 GCA_025055055.1 Caldilinea sp.
AAGAGGCCGGAAGCGATGCCTCCGACCTCTTTGCGCCCTCGGTCGTTGCAACGTCTGCCCGGCTATTTCCTGACCCACACCGGTTCGGGATGAATCTCCGGCTCCGGTCGCGGCCCTGGGTCGGAGCGGCCGCTGCCCTCCAGACGACTGATGGCGCGCACAGTCATGTCGTGGTCGCAGAGGATTTGGCAGGAAAGCCGTACCCCGGTCAGGCCACGCTCTGCCAGCTTGTTTTTCTCCGCCTCGGTCATCATTTCGGGCTCTCCCTCAATAAATTCCACGCGACAGGTCGTGCATCGACAATTGCCTCCGCAGGCGTGGAGCTGATCGACGCCGGCTTCGTCGATCAATGCGAGGACGAGGCGTTTACCGGCGGGCACCTCAAAAGTTCCAAAATTTTCCACGGTAAGCTTGGGCATAATAACTTCTCCTTACAACTGGTTGTGCGATGTGTGTCTGATCGTACGATCTTTAGAAAGATATAGGGTCGTGATGAATCATCGTTAATGAGATGTTATATGGAGCTTAATTGACGCTGCCTTGATTTTTCTCGAAAGTTGCCAGGAGCGTTGTATGATAGTTCACATTTGCCGCTGCTTTGCGTATTTTGGAAGGCGCAAGGCTTTTAGGAGAAACTATTGTGCGCGTACCAACGCTACGGGCGCCTACAGGAATGGCGGCGTTCATTGTGATTTGGTTCGGTCAAATTTTTTCGTTGCTGGGCACGGCGATGACGCGCTTTGCCCTGACCCTTTGGGCTTTTCAGGAGACCGGAGAAGCGACGGCGCTAACGCTGGTGGGCTTTTTCTCTTTTGCACCCGTTGTCCTTTTCAGCCCTATCGCCGGCGCGCTGGTGGATCGCTGGAATCGCAAACTGGTGATGATTTTAAGCGACCTGGGCGCAGGCCTGGCGACGATTGCCATTTTGTTGCTTTACGTCAACGGTCGGCTGGAGGTCTGGCATCTCTTTGTGGCGGGCGCGTTTGCCGGGATTTTCGAGTCCTTCCAGTTTCCGGCCTTTTCTGCGGCGATGAGCGTGCTCGTGCCCAAAGCCCAATACGGTCGCGCCAACGGCTTGCTTTCTCTGGCGGAGTCGGCTTCTTCGATTGCTGCACCCGTGTTGGCCGGCGTTCTTCTGGGGATGATCGGGGTCGCCGGCATTCTGACCGTCGACGTCATCACCTTTGTGGTTGCAATTGCAGCGGTGCTGCTGATGGTGATTCCTCAGCCATGGCGGTCGGCGGAAGGAGCTGCAGCTGCGAGCAACATCTGGCGAGAAGCGATCTACGGATTTATCTATATCTGGAGGCGCAAAAGTCTGTTGGGCGTGCAGCTCACCTTTGCCCTCAGCAACTTTTTCACCGGCATCGGCCTGGTGTTGATTGCGCCGATGGTGTTGGCGCGCACCGCCTCCGATCAGTTTGCGCTGGCAGCCGTTCAGTCGGCGATGGGGATCGGCGGGTTGGCCGGAGGGTTGGTGATGACCCTTTGGGGCGGGCCAAAACACCGAATTCATGGCGTGCTGCTCGGGTTTATCGGCAGCAGTTTATTGGGATTCTTTCCGCTCGGATTGGGGCAATCCGCAACGGTGTGGGCGATCGGCGCTTTTCTGCTACTTTTCTTCTTTCCGATCACCAACGGCTCCAATCAAGCGCTTTGGCAGGCGAAAGTTCCTCCGGACTTGCAGGGGCGCGTCTTTGCGACTCGGCGCTTGATCGCTCAGGTCAGTGGGCCTTTGGGCATATTGCTGGCCGGCCCGCTCGCCGATCGCGTCTTCGAACCTGCAATGCGGCCCGGTGGCGCGCTGCATCCATTTTTTGCGCCCCTTTTGGGCGACGGTCATGGCGCCGGCATGGCGCTGTTGGTCGTCGTCGTCGGAATTTTGGGCGTCTCCGCCGGCGTCGTGGGCTACCTGGTGCGCGTGATCCGAGAGGTGGACGGACTGCTGGCCGACCATGACGCAGAAAAAAGAGCCGAAGATGCGCTTGCCGCTTCATAACAGCGAGGAGTTATGCAGTTGGGTGAAGCGTTCTCGTGGAATAAAGTTTTCGGGAGCTTGGAGATCTCCCGGGAGGTGGACCAACCGCATATCATCCAGACACGATTGAGCGATGGACAAAGGAATGAATTCTAAGATGTAGTTGCCGGTAGTTTGTGCTTCACCGGCGCAACTTGAGACATGAGGAATGTTCAAAATGGAAACTTCGGTTGTAAAAACAGTTGACAAGACGCCTGCATATGGGCAGAGACGCAAACGCCTTCAGGACTATCTGGGCGTGTACGCTTCGGGCTTTGCCATGGGCAGCGCCGACGTCGTGCCCGGCGTCTCCGGCGGTACTATTGCCTTTATCTTGGGCATCTATGAAGAATTGATCGGCAGCATTCGCATGATTGGGCAACCCGTCTTTTGGCGCGCGCTGCTGCAACTGCAATGGCGAGAGGCGATCCGGCTGATCAATCTTGCTTTTTTGCTGACGCTGCTCGCCGGCATCGCCACCGCTATCATCTTGTTGGCGCCCGGCATCGAATGGATGCTGGTCAATCAGCCCGTGATCATTTGGAGCTTCTTTTTCGGGCTGGTGCTGGCCTCGATCATTTTGGTGGCGCCACGCGTCAAAGTTTGGTCGACCGGCCGTTGGGTAGCACTTGCGGCCGGCCTGATCGGCGCATACTGGTTGGTCGGCCTCACGCCGGTGCAGACACCGGAGGACTGGTGGTTTCTAATGCTCAGCGGCGCAGTTGCGATCTGCGCCATGATCCTTCCCGGCATCTCCGGTTCATTTATTCTGGTCTTGCTAGGCAAATATCATTTTTTCATCAACGCCGTCAATCAGCGCGATCTGGTGAGCATTGGCCTGGGCGGCGTCGGCGCTGCGATCGGCCTGGTGAGCTTTGCCCAGGTGCTCTCCTGGCTCTTTCGCCGCTATCACGACCTCACCGTCGCCGCGCTGACGGGGTTAATGATCGGCAGTTTGCGCAAGGTGTGGCCGTGGAAAGAGACGGTGGCCACGATGCTCGATCGCCATGGCGAGGAAGTGCCCTTGCTCCAACGCAATTTTGTACCGCCCTTCTTCGTTGAAGGCAGCTTCAATACGGAGATTGTGTTTGCGCTGGCGGCAGCGCTGCTCGGCGTTGCAATCGTGTTGGTCGTAGAGCGGATAGCGATGGCGCGCAACAGTGAAGGGAAGCACGAAGCGTAGGACGTCTCTTCTGTGACAACGTTCACCCCATCGACGCCGACACCGATGATGAGACAGCCATCACCGTCCGGGAGGCCTAGCGCTTCCCAGACGGTGAAAAACGCCGATTTCAGAGGCTCCCACCAAGCTTCTCGGTCTCGTCTTTCTCCGCCAGCCAATGGACACCGTAGGGTGGCAGGTGCATTTCCAAAATTGAACTTTGCAACGATGACTCTCTCCCGGTGATCAAGTCGACAAGACGCTCCGTCGGCGTCAATCCCAGGGCCGCAAGATCGATGCGCAGCCGAACTTCCCGGTTTGCCACATTGTGCAAACAGAGCACGCGACGAGTTCCGTCGAGGCGCGTACGCACAAGCGCAAACAGCGCCGGATCGATGCGGACGATCTGTTGCGGCGCATTGGGATGAAACGCCGGCTCGCCCGTGCGAGCAACGATCAGGCGGCGGTAGCGCATGAAGACCCGATGCGGCAGCGAAGTCGGGTTGCGGAGCAGCGCCTCCAATTCACTGCGGCAGAATTTGCGTCGGTTGATGGTGCGGTTTTGTCCGGTGAGGTTCACCCCTTCGCGCCAGTTGCGGCTGCCGAAGAGGCTGTGAACGTAAATGCCGGGCACGCCGGCCAGACTGAGCAGAATCGCCTGGCTCGCCAAAAATCGATCGATCTGTAAGGCAAGTGGCTCGTCGGCCTTCGGATCGTTGAGGGCGTCGAAATAGACGATGTTCAATTCATAAGGAAGCCGGCTGCCGTCGGGCGCAGCGCGATAGCTGACCAGTCCGCCATGGCGGACTGTGCGCTCCACCAACGCCTCGATCGCTGCTCGGCCCAAAATGCCTTCCAGCGGCCGCACACCGATGCCGTCATGCGAGGCCATAAAGTTGAAGAAGGTTGTCTGCTCCGAAGGCGTCGAGAGCCCGGCCGCCCATTCCGAAAGCAACGAGGCGTCCTCTGTGTGAAAGGCATGCAGCGTCAACGGCGGCAGGGTGAAGTTATAGACCATCTGCGCCTCGTTATAGCCGTCGCCAAAATAGCCAATGTTCTCCCGGTGCGGCACGTTGGTTTCGGTGATGAGCAGGACGTCGGGCGCAGCCAGGTCGAGCATGGCGCGCATGGCCTGGATCAACGCGTGCGTCTGCGGGAGGTGGATGCAGGACGTCCCGATCTCCTTCCACAAAAAGCCGACGGCGTCCAACCTGATCAACTGCGCGCCCTGCTCCACATAAAACAGAAGCAGGTCGAGGATCTCGTAAAGCAACGCCGGCGAACGATAGTTGAGATCAATCTGATCTGTGCTGAAGGTGGTCCACACGTGTTTAATCCCATCGACAGTCTCGACCGGCGTCAGCAGGGGAGAGGTGCGCGGCCGCACCACCGATGAGAGATCGACGGAGGGATCGACCGTGATGAAGTACTCCGTGTACGGCTTCTCCCCCCGCAAAAAAGCCCGAAACCAGGGACTGGACGCCGAAATGTGGTTGATCACGGCGTCGAACATCAGACGGAATCGCCGGCCAAGACGATGAATGTCCTCCCAGTCGCCCAACGCCGGATCGACCTGACGATAATCAACCACGGAAAAGCCGTCATCAGAGGTGTACGGATAGAAAGGCAAGATATGAACGCCGCTGATTGCATCGCTCACCGTCGTCTCCAACACCTCTGTGAGCGTGCGCAACGGCGGCTTGCCCTCCTCTTGAATCTGGTCGCCGTAGGTGATCAGGATCACTTCCCGTTGATCGGGCAAGGCACGCAACTGCTTAAAAGATGGAGAGTTCAGGAGTGTCGTCTGAGAGGGAGTTGTGGTGCGAAGCCTGCGCACCTGTTCGATGCGAGGAAGCAACTTTTTGAGAATCTCTCCGGCGGTGGCGCTGCCGTAGACCGAAGCAAGGCTGGCGCGCAGTCGCTCAACCGTCGTTGCCATGCGAATCTCCTTTCATGAACGGTAGACCGTAGGTGTCCACAATCTCTCTTTCGCCGGGCATGCAAGCTGGAAAAGTGTATGACAAAACTGGAAAGGAACGCAAAGATGGATGATTGGCGTCATTGGTTCAATGCATCGGTTCAATGCATCGAGCCCATCCTCCTGGCTGCCAACGCCGAGATGGTCACCGCTTTGTGATGTTCAGCGTGCACAGCTATAATTCAGCGTGTGTGTACATACGGCATGAAATGACCCTTTCTCCTCAACTTCCGTTATGACGACGCCCCTGCCATGGATTTTGAAAGCGCCGATCACGCCTTCGCCGGCGCTGGTCTCGGCCGTTGGCGGGCATCCGCTGGTGGCGCAGCTGCTGGCGCAACGTGGGCTCGATACGCCGGAGAAGGCCATCCCGTTCCTCGATCCGGAACGATACGCGCCGGCGCCGCCTTCCGCCCTTCTCGGCGTCGATGAGGCGGCAACACTTCTGTATGAAGCGATCTGCAAGCGGCAAAAAATTCTCGTGTGGGGCGATTTTGACGTAGACGGACAGACGAGCACGGCGCTGCTGGTCACGGCGCTACGCATGCTGGCCGGCGACGAACAAGTACGTTTTCATGTCCCCAACCGTTTTGAGGAAGGACACGGCATCCGGCTGACGAAACTCCAGGAAAAGCTGGCGGAGCAGCCTGCCGACGTCCTGTTAACCTGCGACACCGGCATCGCCGAGGGTGCGGCGATCGGCCATGCGCGCGATCGAGGGATGATCGTCATCGTCACCGATCACCATGACCTTTCGGCAGAGTTGCGCGGGTTGCGGCCGGGCGTCGATGCGCTGTGGGGGCTGAGCGCCGAGGCAGCAGGCGTCGAGAGCGTGCGTCGCGCCAACGCCATTGTGAACCCCAAATTTTTGCCGGAAGGCGATCCGTTGCGCACGCTGCCCGGCGTCGGCGTAGCCTACAAATTGGTGCAGCGGCTGTTTGAACTGGCCGGGCGCAGGGGCGAGGAAGAGGAGATGCTCGATCTGGTGGCGTTGGGTATCGTCGCCGACGTCGCCGAACAGGTCAACGACGCCCGCTATCTGTTACAACGCGGCCTGGAGAGGTTGCGTAACACCCGCCGCGTCGGCCTGATGGCGTTGATGGAAATTTCGCGCGTCGATCCGACGAAGCTGACCGCCGAGTCGATCGGGTTTCAGCTTGGCCCGCGCATGAATGCGTTAGGACGTCTCGACGACGCTACGGTCTCCGTCGAGCTGCTTTCGACGCGCGACCCGCTGCGGGCGCGTCAGCTTGCCGCCAAGCTGGAACGGCTCAACCAAGAGCGTCGCGTGCTCACCAGCCAGATCGCCCGCTCGGCCGAGGAAATGATCGAGCGCAACCCCGGCCTGCTCGATTTCAACGCACTGGTGCTGGCGCATCCGCAATGGCACGCCGGCGTAGTGGGCATCGTCGCCTCGCGGTTGGTGGAGCGCTACGGCAAGCCGGCGGTGTTGCTGCTTACGCCTCCTGGCGAGGCGGCGCGCGGCAGTGCGCGTAGCGCGCCCGGCGTGGATATCGGCGCCGCCATTGCTGCCTGCAGCCATTTGTTGATTACCCACGGCGGCCATCCCGGCGCAGCCGGCCTGAGTCTGCTGCCGGAGAACATCGACGCCTTCCGCCGCGAGCTGAGCCGCCAGGTGGAGCTGCACCGCGATCCCACGGTGCAGCCCGGTCTGCAGATCGACGTTGAAGCGCGTTTGAGCGACCTTTCGCCGGAGCTCGAGCGGGAAGTGGCGCGGCTGGCGCCTTTTGGCCAGGGCAATCCACAGCCCCGCTTTGTCACCTTCGGCGTCAACGTCGTCTCCGATCGCCGCATGGGCGCTGACGGCAGCCATCGCAAGCTGCAGATTCGCGCCATCGACGACGAAGGGCCGGTGCACGAGCTGCTCTGGTTCGGCGGCGGCGACGCCGAGCTTTCCACCGGCACGCTGGACGTCGTCTACACACTAAGCGCCAACGATTACCGCGGAGAGCGCTCCTTGCAGTTGATGTATGTGGCCCATCGGCCGGCGCAACCGCGCGTGATCGAGGTGCGGCCGGAGAAAACGCGCCGCGTTCCGGTGGTAGACCTGCGGCGCAGCGCCGATCCATTGCCTCGGCTGCCTGAGGGAGCCGTCTGGTACGCCGAGGGTGTCTTGTTGGAGACGAGCAGTCCCGGCGTCGCCTACGCGCCGCGTTTCGAGGCGCCTGTGCAGCCCGGCCGTCCTTTGGTGTTGTGGAGCATCCCGCCTTCGGGCGAACTGTTGCACTGGCTGGTGGAGAGCAGCAGCTGCGAGACGGTGTATCTCTGTGCGCGCGCCACGACAGACGATGCACCCGCCGCCGTGATCAAGGACGTGGCGCGCATGGTCAAATATGCAGTGAACCGAGCACAGACCATCGATATCGGGCGAATGGCGGCGCGGTTGGGGCAGACGGAGGCGGTGATCCGCATGGCCCTGTTGTTGTTAGAAGGGAAAGGCATCGTGCGCTTGGTCGAATGGCTGGACGGCGACTGCGCCCGCATCGAAGCCGGAGACGCGCAGGGAAATCGGGCCGAACTGGAAGCCGTGAAAGCAGAGTTCGAGGCGCTGCTCGCCGAGGTGCGCGCGTATCGACGTTTTGTGGCGCGTGCGCGGGTGGAAGATTTAGGGATTTTGTGAGGAGTAAGAAGTGAAGCCGCCGGTCAAAAACCGGCGGCCGACATCCAAAACTGCTTTTTACAAGCCGAGACGTTTCCCTCCCCGTTGGGCCGGCGGACGACATTTCTTGTCCGCAAGGCCGCACGGAAATCGAGAGCACCTGCTGCCGATCCGGGTGCTATCCGCTTTTTATGTCGCCGAGGTCCTTGCCGCTGGCCGAAATTCACGGCGCAGCTCTTCCAGCTTGGCGATGCGCTTCTCCGTCGGCGGGTGGGTGCTGAAGAGGCCCGCCAGGCCGCCGAAGACCGGATTGACGATGTAGAGATGCGAAGTCGCCGGTGAAACTTGCATCGGCTGTTGGCGCACGCCCGCCTCCAGCTTGCGCAGCGCGTCCGCCAGCGGCTTCGGATCGCCCAGGATGCGAGCGCCCTCGGCATCGGCCACAAATTCGCGCGAGCGCGAGATGGCCAGCTGAATGATCAAAGCTGCGATCGGCGCCAGGAAGAGCATCAGGAAGCCGCCTGCGCTGCCGCCTTCCTCCTCGTCGCCGCCGCCGAAGATGGCGCTCCAGAACGCCATGTCGGCAATCATGCTGATGGCGCCGGCGAAGGTCGCCGCAATGCTGCCGATCAATGTGTCGCGGTTTTTGATGTGCGCAATCTCGTGCGCCATCACGCCGGCCACTTCATCCCGGTTGAGCATCTGCAACAGACCGGTTGTCGCTGCCACGGCGCCGTGCGACGGCGAGCGCCCGGTGGCGAAAGCGTTCGGCGTCGGGCTGTCGATCAGATGCACGCGCGGCTTGGGAATGCCTGCTCGATTGGCCAGCGTCTCGACCAGACGATGCAGCTCGGGCGCCTCTTCCGGCGTCACCTCGCGCGCGCCGCTCATCTTGAGCGCCATCTTGTCGGAGAACCACCAGGCCGCCATGTTCAGCGCCGTTGCAAAGAGTAGGGCAATCGTCATGCCGCCGGCGCCACCGAGCGCGCCGCCGATCACAACGAAAAACGCAGTCAACACCGCCAGCAGCAACGTGGTTTTGGTTGTGTTCCAAATTCGACTCATGTTTCACCTCCTGCACTTTTGAAAAATCGAATAACCATGAACAAGAACGTTCGCAGACGCTGCCTTTGCGGCGCACACAGCACAGGAGAAGAAAATTCAAGTCGATGCCGATCGTAACAGACTCAGCCGGGAGTTGCGTGATCGGACTTCCATTTTCAGCGACTCTTAAAGTGCAACGAAGCTGTGCCTGATTCTGCATCAGTTTTCCGGCCAACCGATCAGCTTGACGGCGTCGATTTCGTTCCAGCCGGGCACGCTCGGCTCGTCGATGGTCAGTCGCACCTGATTGGTGGCGAAGTCAACAGGTTGCAGCTGCGGGCTGAAGATGGCGATCCGCTGCCTGACGGTGTCGGAGACGCCCTCCCAAACCACTACCCATTCATCGGTGTTGGGGTCGAGCACTTCGATCCGCGCCACGGCGCCGGGGTTGTAACTTTCGTAGATTTCGATGGCAGTCGGAATCACCGCCTGCTCGAAGGTAAGCGTCAGCGTCTCGGTTTGCGCATCCGAGCTGCGCGCCGCCCAGGCGGTGTAAAAGTCTCCCGGCTCCGGCGTGTCCGGCTCGCCGATCACCTGCTGCGCAGACCAGGCGTCATCGCTGTATTGACTCGACGCTTCGGCGGCGCTCACCCATTGTTCGAGCGCGCCGATGGTTTCCTTCGGCGTCGGCTCCCCCACTTCGCTTTCCTCTGCTGCATCTTCTGCTGCATTTTCATCTGCTGCATCGGTCTCGCCGACCATGCCGAACAAGTCGGTTACGGCGCCGGTGGAGGCCATGATCACAAATTCCGCATCCTCGGCAAGCCACCATCCTTGCACAGTCACGAAGTAATCTGAAGGTTCGTCTGCATAAAGCGCCACAATTTCGCGCGAGCCTGGCAGATAGCTGCTGTCATAAGCGATCTCTTGACCCTCCTGAATGCGCTGCAATGTGAGATCGATGTCGCTGTCGTCCGGGCCGACCACGACGACAAGCACAAATTGTTCCGGCTCCTCCACCCTGACAATGAAGTTGGCGTTCGAGCCTGCCTTGACCTGGCCGCGTACTGCCTCGTTGAGCGGCAACGTTTCAGCCTGCCCCACCTCTTCGAAGAGCACCGTGTATGTTGCTCCATCCTCAGCGTCGGTGGTTAGCTCAAGGTAATAAACGCCGGCGTGGGGCGCTACAAAGGCAAGCTCGCCTGTTGCATCTTCGTAGGCGGTCGCGTACCACAGACTTTCGCCAGGCTCCAGACCGACGTTCATCATGATCGTCGCATCCGCTGCCACTGTGACCAGCACTTCCGTGCCGACTTCGTCGACCGTAAATTGATAGACGTCTGCGTCATCGACGCCGGTCAGCTCTCCTTCAGTCTCGACGCCCAGCTCCAGCTTCGGCGCCGGGCCGCTGAGGAAGATGCTCACCTGCAAAGAGGCTCCGCCTTCAATTGGGACGACGACTAGATCGTATTCGCCACCCGTGGTAGTGATGTGGAGGGAATCGGTCTCGTCCGTGGAAATGCTTGCAGACTCCCAGCCATCTCGTTCTGTCAATTCGGCCTGATACACATCTCCTTCGCCGCCCTGAATAAGCACCCCTAGTCGTTGCGGATAGAGGGAAGATTCCACAGTGAGGCGGGCGTAGAGAGGCTCTGTCACGTCTTCTGTAAGAAAAGTGGCGCCGTTAAAGAGTTCGCCAGGATTGTCCGGATCGGTCGTCATCGAGCCTGCCTCAATGCCGACGACAAAATCGAGTTCGGCTGCAGCCTCGGCGGTGAAGAGCAAAAGATGCTCGCCGGCGCTGAGTTCTAGATTGACCTCCGATTGCATAGCGCCGTTGTACAGTTCATTGCCTTCGGCGTCGAGCAGCGTAAATGTGAAGGAAGCTGGATCGTCTTTGCCCGTGAATACAAAGGTGTAGACGCCGTCAATTGGAAAGTTCATAACATAGGCGATCTCTTCGCCTTCATTCAGCGAGGCTTGCGCAAATTCTCCTAGAAGAATGCGGATCGCCTCCGTTTGCAACGAGGGGGCGGCCAATGCCGTCGATGGGGGAAAAACACTCAACGCCAACAGGAAAACACATAAGACCACCGATACACTTCGGTTGATTCCGATGAATTTGACTCGCTGCATAGTTCCTCCGTAAACGATCGATTTGAATTTGCCGGGTAATGGGTGTTGCGCGGCGCGGTGTAAGGTGCACATCGATTGTTGCCTGTAAAACCTTGGATGTCAAGCGCCGAGGTGGGATGTTAAATAAGATGCTTTTTCAATTTTCAATCAAAGAAGCCCTTCAACCAAAGACGCCGCAACAGTTGAATGGACGGCAAGCCGCAGCGCTCAAAAAGTAAAAGCGTCGGCCAAAGGGGTTCCCCTCGAGTCAATATTTTGATGGAGGCCACACGGTTGGAGAGGTTCTCTGTGGAATGCCGTCTTCCAGGAAGCTGTGGGCTTTCTGGAAGACGGGCCGGCGACACCTTATCGTTTATGCACGCGCTCTTCTGTCGGCAGATGCAACTCGAAAATGTCATGGATGGCGCGCAAGGCGGAGGTGACGTCGGCATCCACCACGACCAGGCTGATATTGGCCTCGCTCGAACCCTGGGCGATGGCAATGACGTTGATGCCCACCTGCGCCACGGCAGTGAAAACGCGCGCCGCCAGTCCCGGCGTGCCGCGCATGCCGCTACCGACAACGGCGATGATGTTGATGTGCGGCATGCCGTAGATGCTATCGATATAGCGATGCTCCAGCTCGCGGCGAAACTCCTCATGCAAGGCGGCGATCACCGGCTCCGCCGAAGCTTCCGGCACCACGAAGCAAATGCTCTGCTCGCTGCTGCTCTGGCTGATCATGAGTACGTTGGCGCCGACGCGCGCCACTGCGCTAAAGGTGCGTGCTGCGATGCCGGGAACACCCATCATGCCCCGACCGGCGATCGTGATCAGGTTCATGCCCCGGATCGCCGTAATCGCCTTGACGGTGCCGCGCGCTTCGGCCTGCACCTTCTCGACGATGAGCGTGCCCGGGTAGGTCGGCTCGAAGGTGTTGAGCACGCGCACCGGGATCTTCTTCTCGACCGCCGGCAAGACCGTCTTCGGATGCAGCACTTTCGCACCATAGTAGGCAAGCTCGGCGACCTCTTCGTAGCTCAGCTGGCGAATGCTGCGCGCGTTGGGGACGATGCGTGGGTCGGCGGTCATGACGCCGTTGACGTCCGTCCAGATTTGAATCTCATCGACGTCTAGCGCTGCGCCGATGATGGCCGCCGAATAGTCGGAGCCACCGCGGCCCAACGTCGTCGGCACGCCCTGCGCAGTGGCGCCGATAAAGCCGGTCACCACCGGCACCACGCCGATCTCCACGAGCGGCAGCAGCCGTTCTCTGCATCGGGCTTCGGTCAAAGAGGCGATCGGCGCAGCGCCGCCGAAGGCGTTGTCGGTCACAATCAGCTCGGTAGCGTCGATCGCTTCGGCGCGTAGACCGTGCGCGCGCAAAACTGCGGCCAATAGCGGTGCGGCCATGCGCTCGCCCAACCCACTGACGACGTCCAGGCCTCGCGCCGTCAGCTCGCCCAGCACCGCAATGCTGCCACAGAGCCGGTCAAACTCGGCCAGCCGCTCCTCAAAGACGCGCGCCAGCGCAGCGCGCTCACTGCCGTCCTCGATCAAACGCCCTGCCACCACTTGATGCTTGAGCAGAAGGCTATCCTGTTGCGCCTGATAGAAACTTACATCGCCTCGTTCGGCGCGTTGAGCCGCCTCGATCAACATGTTTGTCACGCCGGACATGGCGCTGGTCACCACCACCACGCCGGGGCGTTCCCGTTTGGATTCTCGGGCAACGGCTTCTTTTACAATTTGGGCTACCTGAGCGAACGCATCGGCGCTGCCGACCGACGTGCCACCGAATTTCATGACAATCATTGAAGGTCTCCTCTAAAGATTTTCGGTTTCTGATCAAGAGAAAAGAATCCCTCTTGCCAGTAGACAAGAGGGAAGCACTCGAGTAAATCAAACTGCCGCCTCTCATCTTTCAGATTGCTCTGCCGGAATTGGCACCGTTGTCTTGCAGCGCCGTCGCTGCACGCCAGGGTTGCCGAGGTTTCACCGGGCCGGTCCCTCCACCTCTCTCGATAAGAGCGTCTTGTTATGCAATTGGCTTGCCACTATAGCAAGGGGTGTGGAAATGTGTCAAATCGAAAGAGAAAAGAGGAAAGGCTCCCAAAAACGCAGTTGACACAACGGGCCGGGTCAGGTACACTCGCACTATCCCGATAGGTGTAAGCGCTTACATTTTCCATTGCAGCCCTGCGACAGGTGCATGCATTCTTCGTGCACCTGGGCCAAGGAGAAGCGCTCTATGGACAGTCGGCGACAAGAGCATCTTTGGAAACCGGAGACCGTACGTTCAACCATATCCGATGTTGCGCGACGCGCCGGCGTCTCGACGGCGACGGTGAGTCGCGTGATGAATCGATCGGGGCGTGTGCATCCGGCGACTGCGGAGCGCGTGCGTTCAGCCGTTCAAGCGTTGGGTTATACGCCGCATCTCGCTGCACGTAGGTTGATGCAACAGCGCACCAACGCCATCGGCCTGATCTCCGCCGAAATCGGTGGGCCGTACTATGCAGCGTTATTGCGCGGCATCGAGGAGGTCACGGCGCGGGAGCGATGTGCGCTGCTGATCTTGTCGATCAGCAGCCTGAACTACGAGGACATGGACATGGCGCTTCCGCTGGGTGAACACAACACCGACGGTCTGTTGATTTTCACCAACAGCCTCCCTGACGACATTGTGACGCGTCTCCACCTGCGTGGGCATCCGATGGTGATGTTGCATCGCACGCCGCCGAGTGGGGTGGCGATTCCGCACATCCACGTCGCCAATCAAAGCGGCGCCTACGCAGCAGTCAGCCATCTTCTCGTCGCGCATGAACGGCGCCGGATCGTCTTGCTGCGCGGGCCGGATGGCAACGAGGACGCCTTTGAACGCGAACAAGGGTATCATCGCGCGCATTTCGACTGCGGGGTGGAGGTTGCTCCGGAGCTGCTGGTTCAAGGCGACTTCAGTGAGGAGGTGGCGCAAGCATCTATCACCGAATTGTTGAGGCGCGGCGTAGTTTTCGACGCAATCTTTGCCGCAGACGATGAGTCGGCTTACGGCGCCGTTGCGGCCTTGCGCGCCGCCGGCCGGCGGCTGCCGGAGGATGTAGCAATCGTGGGATTCGACGACGTCCCGCTGTCCCGCCATCTTACGCCGGCGCTCACCACCGTGGCTGCGCCGATTCAAGCGATCGGTCGGCTGGCGACCGAGTTGTTGCTTGACCAAATTCAACAGGGAACTCCGGAACGACTTGAAGAAAGAAAACTTGTGCTGGAAACACAATTGGTGGTGCGCCGCTCCTGTGGGTGCACGGCATCGTCGAGCGAGTAGATCTAACAGCTTGTGTCCAAAAAAACTTGTGTCCAAAGAAAAGTGTAAAGAAACGTTGCGTGCAAAGGAGGAGATCATGAGACGACTGAAGACTTTTTTGGCCGTTGCGCTCGTCGCAGGATTGCTCCTGGCCGGTTGTCCTGCGCCGACGACCCCGGCGGGGGAACCTCTAGCGCCCCAAGGCGACGCCGAGGGCAAGACCAAAGTCACGATTTTCATCGGCATGGGCACCGGCACCGACCCGGACCAGATCAAAGCGCAAGAAGAGCTGGCTGCGAAATTTAATAGCAGCCACGAAAGCATTGAGGTGGAGTTCTTGATCGTGCCTCACGAACAGGCGGGAGAGCGCTTTCTGGCGATGACAGCGGGCGGCAATGCGCCGCAACTGGTCGGCCCCAACGGCATTTCGACGGTGGCTCAGTTCTTTGACAGCTGGGCCGATGTGGCGCCCTTCATTGCGGCGGAGGATTTCGACACGAGCGATTTTTACGGGCCGGCCGTGGAGCTGAACCACTACCCAGACAAAACGGTGGGGTTGCCGCTGGGACTTTTCCCCTCGTTCATTTTTTATAACAAAGATATGTTCGACGCCGCCGGCATCGATTTCCCCACCCACGCTTACGACGATCCATCCTGGAATTTGGACAAATTACGCGATATCGCCATGGAGCTCACGCTCGACGCCAACGGCAACAATGCCAAATCGCCGGATTTCGATGCAAGCCGTATTGTCCAGTGGGGGTTCGACGACTCCTGGACAGACGCGCGCGGCTTTCTCACCCGCTTCGGCGCGCCGAACGTCGGTCGGCCCACCACGGAAGACTATAAAACCGCCGTCGTCAACTCTGAAGAGTGGGTCTACGGGCTGGACTGGTTGAACAAGGCCGTCTGGGAAGACCACTTTGTGCCGGATGCGACGGTGCAACAGGCGCGCGATGCCGCCGGCATCGACCCTTTTGGCAGCAACCAGGTGGCGATGTTCTATAGCCACACCTGGTTCATGGCCGAAGGCCTGGTGGACCTGCCCTTCGAGTACGATTTTGCGCCGGCGCCCTTCAACCAGAAAGGACAGCGCATCGCCCGCATCCACGCCGACACCTTCACCATTCCTAAAAATGCTCAGAATCAAGAGGCGGCGTGGGAGGTACTGAAATGGCTTACGGCGCCGGAGCAGATTGTGGACGTCTGCCTGATTTACGGGTGCATTCCGGCGCGACGCTCCGTGGAGGCGGAATTTGAGCGGAGACTGGCCGAGCGCTATCCCAACGTTGATCTCGATGTGGTTTTCACCGCCATCGACTACCTGGACAATCCGAATCACGAAAGCTACGTGCCGGAATGGGGGCGCATCAACGATGTGCTCAACAACAACTTCAGCGCCGTCTATCTGGGGCCGATCGACGCGCAGGCCGTGCTCGACCAAACCAATCGAGAAGTGCAACAGATTCTCGACGAGTACTGGGCAAGACAATAGAGTGCTGGGCAAGACAATAGGGGCTCATCGGCTGAGGATCGGGAGTTCTCACAGCAACCATGATAAGATCAGGCTGTGCGCTCCCGATCTCTGCTCCTGTGGAGGCGCATCATGCGATTGCTTCGTCGCAGCCGTTTGACGCTGGCGCAAAAAGAAGACCTGTGGGCGCTGTTCTTCATCGCGCCGTGGCTGATTGGCTTTCTCGTATTCACTGCGGGGCCGATGCTCGTTTCGTTCTCTTTCTCGTTGACGCGCTACAACATCGTCGATGCACCGATCTTTATCGGCCTTGAGAATTATGTGCGGGCGTTTGGCCGCGATCCGCTCTTCTGGCATTCCTTGCGCGTGACACTCTATTACGGCGCTTTGTCTTTACCGCTAGGACTGCTCGTCGGCTTTGGGCTCTCACTGCTGCTCAACCAGAAGATTCCCTTCCTCAGCCTCTGGCGGACAATCTATTTTCTCCCCTCCGTCATCGCCGGCGTCGCCGTCGCCATCGTATGGTCGCGCATCTTCAGCCCGCAGGGAGGCCTCCTTAACCCATTCTTGGAGCGCACCTTCGGGATCAAAGGGCCGGGATGGTTCACCGATCCCAACTGGGCGATTCCCGGGCTGGTCATCATGAGCCTTTGGGGCGTTGGCGGCGGCGTAATCATCTACTTGGCCGGTCTTCAGGGCATCCCCACCTCGCTCTATGATGCAGCCCGGGTAGACGGCGCCAATGCGCTGCAGCGCTTTCGCTACATCACGCTGCCGATGATGACGCCGGTGCTCTTCTATATGCTGGTGCTAGGGCTGATCGGTGCCTTTCAATACTTCACCGAGGTATACGTCATCAGCGGCGGCAGCGGTGGGCCGCAGCGCGCCACGCTTTTCTACAATCTCTACCTGTATCAGAATGCTTTTAAGTTCAATGAGATGGGCTATGCGTCGGCGCTGGCCTGGGTGCTCTTCCTCATCGTGCTGGCGTTGACGCTTTTGGTCTTTCGCTCCTCCGCCCTATGGGTCTACTATGAGGGCGAAGTCAGAAAGAGGTGAACGACGGATGGCTTCAATAGAAGTTCAACGGATGCAACCGCCCGCCACCGTCATGCATAATCGTCTCCAAAGCATGCGTCTGCAGTCGCTGGTGGGTCGCGCGCTCGCCACTGTGGTGATCGCAACGGGCGCATTGATTATCCTGATTCCATTTCTGTTTATGCTTTCCACCTCGCTCAAGAGCAAAAATCAGCTGCGCGCCGTGCCGCCGCCGCTGATTCCTTGGGAGATGACAATGGTGGAGGTGACAGGGAAACGGGAGCCGCTCTATCGGGTGACCATCGACGGCGAAACCCGCGAAATGGCATTGGTCAAAAATCAACCCGGCGGCATGGGCGTCTTCGTCGATCCGTTCCATCCAGAACAGAGCGTCACGCTGAAGATCGCCGAACAGACGCCGGTGCGTCATGTCGAGCTGCATCCCGAAAACTATGTCGAAGCCATGACTGCGGTCCCCTTGCCGCGCTACTTGTTAAACACCTTGATCGTCACCTTCGTCGGGATGACCGGCGTGCTTATCTCCTGCACCATGGTCGCCTATGGCTTTTCCCGTTTCCGTGCGCCATGGCTCAGTTGGCTTTTCATCGTGCTGCTGAGCACCATCATGTTGCCGCGCCAGGTGACGTTGATCCCGGTGTATGTGCTCTTCCAACGCTTAGGCTGGGTGGACACGTTGCTGCCGTTGATCGTGCCGACCTTTTTCGCCAACGCCTACGACGTCTTTCTGATCCGACAATTTTTTATGACCATTCCGCTGGAAATGGACGACGCTGCCAAGATCGACGGCGCGTCGCCGATGCAGACGCTCTGGCATGTGCTTGTGCCCCAGGCAACGCCGGTGATCGTGACCGTCGCCCTCTTCCATTTTCTTTATGCCTGGAACGACTTCTACGAACCGCTGATCTTTCTGCATAGCCAAAAAAACTGGACAATGGCCGTTGGTTTGCAGACGTTCAACGCGCTGTATGCAGTCAACACCCATCTGATCATGGCGGCCGGCGTGGTGATGGTGATCCCGCCGGTGTTGCTCTTTTTCCTTGCTCAGCGTCATTTCATTCAAGGCGTCGTCGTTTCCGGCGTGAAAGGATGAGCACATTGAGCAGGCCCTCGCCGAAAGCGCCGGAGCTGTCTATGCGGAAATGGCGTGATGAGCGACCGGCGACGATCGTCACTACGCGCGCTGCGTGGGAGTTGATCCATCTTTGCCCCAACCGAAAGAGACGTTTTCCATGAATCTTCTTGCAGGGTACGCCGAGTCGACGATCACACCCTCTTTGGAACGTCCGGTCTACCTGGCCGGCTTCGGGCGCAATCGTCGCGCGACGTCGGTGCATGACGACCTCTACGTGCGTGCCCTAGCGCTACAGATGGAGAAGGACGCCGTCGTCCTCGCCGCCGTTGACTTGATCGGCCTGCCGAGACATGTAGCGCAGGCGATCGAACAGGCAGTGCAACGCACAGCGCCCGATGCCCAACTGATTCTCGCAGCCACGCACACCCACCATGGGCCGGATACGCTGGGGCTGTGGGGTCCCGACGAGTGGACGCGCGGAGTCGATGAGCGCTATCTGAGCTGGCTCGAACAGGCCATCGCCGAAACTGCAACGCAAGCGTTGTACAAGGCGCAGCCGACGCAACTGCGCGCAGCCTCGACGCAGGTGAGCGGCGTTGCGCGCAACGCACGCGACCCCGCCGTCCTAGACGAAGAGCTGTCCTGTCTGCAGTTCGTCGCAGGCGACGCTCTGCGTCCACTGGCGACGCTGCTCGTTTATCCCTGTCATCCAGAAGTGCTGTGGGATGACAACCCGCACATCACCTCCGACTATCTGCATTTCATGCGGTTGGTTGTCGAGCAGGCGACGGGCGCCCCTTGTCTTGGTTTGGTCGGCGCATTGGGCGGCATGATGACGCCCGCCATGCCGGGCAACACGTTCGAGGACGCTGCGCGCATGGGCGCAATTCTGGGAGAGGCGGCGGTGGCTGCGCTGACGGATGCGCCTGTTCAAACCATCGAACAGGTGGAGTATCGCCGTCGGTCGTTCACGCTGCCTCTGGCCAATCCCCTCTTTCAGATGGCGATGCGGGTGGGTCTGCTGACGGGGTCGCCGAACGAGGATGGCTCCTTGACGACGGAGGCCGGCCTCCTGTGGCTGGACGACGTTGCAATCTTTTTCATGCCGGGCGAGGTGTTGCCGAAGTTGGGGCTGCAATACAAGGCGATGCTGCGGGCGGCCGGCGCGCGTCACGCCGTGCTGGTGGGGTTGGCCAACGATGAGTTAGGCTATATCTTGCCTCCCG